>CAZLVR010000001.1:0-50128 GCA_964563365.1 uncultured Candidatus Saccharibacteria bacterium
TCGCTCAATTGACGATTCGAAGGTGCGAATAGGCGGAACACAAGAGCGCATTGTTTTCTCCTTCACTTTCTAGACAAACAAACACCCGCACGTATACTCACGTGCGGGTGTTTGCGTATAAAGGACGTGGCGATAGGGACTTCGGTCCGCTGCGATAAGCCTGAGAGATAGTTGGCGCACACTTCGACCTCAGGATCTCCGATGGGGCAGCCCCGGCCTCCCGCCAGTACCGGCCGATCAGTATGTGGCGGGGAATGCGGAATAAGAGGCCAGTCTCGAAATTCACGCTCGCGTGAGAGACTGCGAACATCCAGCCGGCTCGCGAGAAGCGGGCCGGCTTTCTTATACGGACGTTCTTAATCGCCGAAGCGCTCTATGAGCTCGTTGCGGAGTTCTGCCGCGCGTCGCTTCGCTCCGTCATCACCCGCTGCTTCAGCCGCGATATCAAGCTGCTTGAGGTCATGAAGGATGAGCGTCGTGTCCGGCTTCGGATCCTTAAGCGTTTGCTCGATGCGATCCAGACGCTCCGCGATATCGGCGCGCGCCTGTGCGCTCATATCGCGCTCTGGTCCGAATGTCATTCCCTCTGCCATATCTTTGATACGCTACGCTGGTAGGCCTTCAGTATAGCGTTCCGCGAGCCGCAGTACGCACCTTCGCCAGATGCGCTGCTTATTCCGGTGGCGGCGCAGCTTGTCCTCAATAGTAGACTCCCGAACCTGTCGGTTCCGCTTCGGTTCGCGCGTGTTTCCACGGTGGACCCCGTTAGAGATTCTGGCCATATGGCGCAAAAAGCAACCGCCCTTTGAAGAAATTGTCGTTCCCGAAATCTCTAACGGGGTGGACCATCGTTATCCGTACTATACGGTTCTTCCATGAAGATAGGGTGGAATCGGCTGGGGAAATCTGCTAGAGTGCGCGAACAAGGGTGAGAGCCCCATGCATGCGTAGCTCAGTTGGTAGAGCACTCGACTGATACTCGAGCGGTCCCAGGTTCGAATCCTGGCGCATGCACCAATCAACACTAAAGCCGCCCGAGAGGGCGGCTTTAGCCGTATACTGCCTCTATGAGGGATGCTCTTATCATCGGCATTGCATGCGTCGCCGCTATCTTCCTCGGCGCGTGGCTCTATTTCTCAGGCACAGGGACCGATACGCCGAAAGCACAGTCAGGCTTTACTGTGCTCGACGAAGGGATGCAGTCGGGAAGTCTCACGAACCGCGCAAACTATCGTATCAAGTCAAAGGAAGAACTTGATGCACTTTGGAACCTTGTCTATGGCTCTGGCGGTCCTGCTGCTGCGGTCGACTTTACGAAG
The DNA here is from genome assembly GCA_964563365.1 of uncultured Candidatus Saccharibacteria bacterium. Classification (GTDB taxonomy): domain Bacteria; phylum Patescibacteriota; class Minisyncoccia; order Phycocordibacterales; family Phycocordibacteraceae; genus C7867-001. The sequence goes on from CAZLVR010000001.1 coordinate 1,320, forward strand.
GAGGAGGTGCTTGCCGTCTTTGACGGTTCACACAGTTCCGGCGGATATGACATAACCGTAGATTCAGTGAAAGATGAGGGCGGTGTCAGGAAGATCCACATCACGCACACTATTCCGGGTGAAGGCTGCGCGGTATCGAGTGCCATCACGAGCCCGTACCAGATAGTTGTTGTACCGCGCTCATCACTCCCGCTTTCACGTACGGACGCAACTGCGACCGCAGACTGTCGTTGATTTCCATACGGTTCGTCCTGCGCTACGATGCACCTTATGGACGCTTCGGCTTATTTCCGTGGAAAGAAAGTAACCCTCATGGGTCTCGGCCTTCTCGGTCGCGGCATTGGTGATGCACGGTTTTTGGCCACTGCGGGCGCCGAACTCATAGTGACCGACATGAAGAGCGCGGAAGCTCTCCAGCCTGCACTCGACGCACTCGCCGGCCTTCCGATTACGTTCCACCTCGGAGAACACCGTCTTGAAGATTTTCGTGACCGTGACCTCGTGCTTGTCGCGCCGAAGACCCCGATCGACTCCCCGTACGTGGGTGCTGCTCGCGCGTCCGGCGCGCACGTCACCATGAGTGCAGCGCTCGCATCGCGGAGTGCGCGGGGTGCCGGCATACCAATCGTCGGGGTCACCGGTACGCGCGGAAAGACGACGACGACGGAAATGATCGCCGCGATACTGCGTAGGGCAGGGAAGGATGTTCATGTGGGAGGGAATATCCGTGGCGTCTCCACGCTTGCGCTCCTTCCAGCACTTACGCCAGACAGCGTGCTCGTCCTCGAACTCGATTCATGGCAGCTCCAGGGGTTTCGGGATGAGAAGATATCGCCCGACATCGCCGTGTTTACGACCTTTTATCCTGATCATCTCGACTACTATTCGAGCATGGACGCATATCTTGCGGACAAGGCATCAATTTTCACGCACCTGCCTGCAGATGGGACGCTCGTGCTCGGGCCGCAGGTCGCAGATATCGTCACGGAACACTACGGTCGTGAGCTTTCAGCGCATACGGTCCGTGCGCTCCCGTATGATGGCGAGCTGCGCATCCCCGGCATGCATAATCGCGAGAATGCAGGCTGCGCTTTCGAGACTGCACGGGCGCTCATGATTCCGGACACGGTAAGCGCGGCAGCGCTCGCCGCATTTGACGGTGTGACCGGGCGCCTTGCGCTCATACGCGAGAAAAATGGCGTGCGATTTTATAACGACACGACGGCAACGACCCCGGACGCGACTCTCGCCGCGCTCCGCGCGCTTGATCCGGACGGAACTCGGAACATCGTCCTTATCATGGGCGGTTCCGATAAGGGACTCGACATGAATCGCCTTCTCATCGAGCTTCCGCAGTATGTAAAACGGATCATCATGCTTGCTGGTACGGGAACTTCCCGCATACTCGAGTTCGTTCCGGATGCGTCAGTTTTCGATTCGCTCCAGGCTGCGGTCGAAGAGGCCGCGCGTACGGCCGGTCCAGGTGACATCGTCCTCTTGTCTCCTGCCTTTGCGTCATTTGGCATGTTCCAGAACGAATACGACCGGGGCGACCAGTACGCGGCATTGGTTGGTGCGCTCTAACCCATGATCGGCATCTTCGATTCGGGTGTTGGCGGTCTCACCGTACTACGCGCGCTTCGAACACGGCTCCCATCTGCGGACGTTGTCTATTTTGGCGATACCCTGAATGCGCCGTACGGTCCGCGCACAAGGAGCGAGCTCACGCGGCTTACGTTCACCGGGCTTTCGCTCCTTGAACGTAAGGGAGCAACGAGCCTCATCTCCGCTTGCAATAGTGTCTCAGCATCGCTCGCCGTCTCCCTTATAGATGCGCTTTCTGTGCCGCACGACAGGCTTATCGAGATGGCGGCGCCCGCGGTTCGGACGTTACGCGATACGCCGCACCGGCTCATGATCGCCGCGACTGAAGCTACCATTGGGTCCGGACTCTATCAGGACGCGTTTGCGATGGTAGGGAAGGACGTCAGCGCTATCGCGCTCCCAGCACTCGCAGGAGCGATTGAGGCGGGCGCGGACGACGCGAAGATCGCCCGCATCATCGACGACGGATTCCGGGAAGTGCCGCTGGATTTCGACGCGCTCGTTCTTGCCTGCACGCACTACCCGCTCGTCGCGGACGCGTTCCGTAGCATTCTGCCGGGGGTCGCACTCTTCGATCCAGCGGAAGCCGTGGCAGTGGCAGCGGAAGAGCGGCTGTGGCCGCGCGAAGCGGGTGACGGGACGACACGCTTCCTCATAAGTCGGGAATCGCCCGTATTCAGGCAGTTCGTCGCGCGCCTCTTCCCCGAGAGCGCCTACACCATAGAAGTGTTAGAGTGACCGGGTGAAAGCGTATTTCATCGGCACCCCGGTACCACGACCAGTCCTACGGAGTACCGTAGGCAGGTCGGCTACGGGGCAGGTCGGCGGCGAGAGATTTTCCCCATGAAAGCGTATTTTATCGGTATTGGCGGAATAGGCATGTCTGCGCTTGCGCAGCTCATGAAGGACGGCGGGGCAGACGTCTCGGGGAGCGATCGCGAAGCGTCCCCGACCACCGAGCTTCTTTCGAAGAAAGGTATTTCCGTCCGGATAGGGCAGGCAGCAGGGAACGTTCCAGCGGATGCGGAACTTGTCGTATACAGCGAGGCGGTGTGGGAGGATAATCCCGAACGCGAACGCGCGAAAGAGCTTGGCATTCGGCAGCGTTCGTATTTTGCGCAGCTCGGTGAGGTTTCAAAGGGGAAGCGGACCATCGCTGTCGCTGGAACGCATGGGAAAACGACGACGACTGGGATGACAGCAAAGATCCTTCTCGACGCGGGAGCGTCGCCTTCAGCGGTCGTCGGATCCATCGTTCAGGATTTCGGGAGTAATTATCTGCGCGGGGAGTCCAACCTGTTCGTCGCAGAGGCATGCGAATATAAGCGGGATTTCCTCTGTCTTACGCCAACGTACCTTATAGTCACGAACGTAGAGTGGGATCACACGGATTACTACAAAGACCTCGCTGACTTTCAGTCGGCCTTCCGCACGATGATGGAGAAGGTTCCGGCCGACGGCGCCATCATCACGAATCCGTCGCATCCGAACATCGCGCCGCTTCTTACGGGACTTGTGGCACCAGTCATCGACTATACGCAGGAACCTGCGTACGAACTCCTTCTTCCCGGGGAATTCAACAAGGATAATGCGCGCGCCGCCGCGGCCGCGTCGCGCGTCGCGTTCCCATCCGTCAGAGACGATGCTATCCGCGCATCGCTCGCAGCCTTCCATGGCACCTGGCGCCGGTTCGAATACAAAGGGAAGACAAAGAACGGCGCAGATATCTATGATGACTACGCGCATCATCCGACCGCGGTCCGTGCGACTATCGCGGAACTTAAGAAGCGAACGAAGGGCCGACTGTACGTAGCGTTCCATCCGCACCTCTTCAGCCGCACCCGGGATCTTCTGCCTGAGTTCGCGACCGCGTTTGCGGGAGCAGATCAAGTCTTCATCGCTCCCATCTATGCGGCACGGGAGGATGATGATGGCAGTATCTCAAGCGAAATCCTCGCGCAGAAGATTGCGGAGACCGGCGTCGACGCGGAGGCACTCTCTTTCGAGAACATTCGTCATCTCTTCGAAACGTACGCGAAGGAAGGAGATAGTGTCGCGACTATAGGTGCGGGCGATATCTACAAGGTTGCGGACGCCCTCGTCGTACGTACACAATAACGCCGGCCTTACGAGAAGGCCGGCGTGCTGAAGAGATCAGTAATGCCGAGATTTCCTCTCCTGACTTCGTTCAGGAGCTTGAGCGGTTCGAGCATGCGATCGAACACGATGTTCGAATCGACCCGTACCACCGTCACATTCGTGGGGCGTATGGCGTACGCGTCGAGCCGCGCCTGAAGGAGACGCAGCGCGCGCGGCGCATGCCAGTGCCGTACGAAGACGGTGATTGCAGGGCGGGAATCGCGCCGAAAGAGAAGGCGCGCAAACGTTTCCATCTCTCCGTTCGTATTGCACCGCTCGCCGTTTGATGGCGGTGTCGCGATGCGGTGCGTGTCGATATGAAGCGCATCCCGAAGGTGCGCCCGTACCGGCCCGTCGCCCATATGGACCCCGTAGCGTGTGCTCCATCCTGCGGGGGCGCAGAGCAGAGCCGCGGAATCATGGCGTGCCGCGCGCGCGGCAGCCGCGCAGATGTTGGCCGTTTCCGGACCAACACAAACGATCCCGTCCTGCCGCTTCAGATCGGCAGAAAGGATGAGGAGCCAGTGTGCCAAAGAACATCCCCTATGGTTGCAGTTCGAATAGATTCTACCATATATTTTTTATTTTTCAACTTCGTCCTTTCCTGCACGCGCGGTAGATTGGTACGGAGGAGCCTTTCGCCGTGTTTATGAAACCCGAGTTCTCATCACTTGTCCCGTATCGTCTGCGTGGCGGCTCATACGAGTATTTCGTCCAGAAGCGCAGCGAGACAGTGAAGCGTGCTCCAGGCCAGTTCGGCCTCTTTGGGGGAAAACTTGAACCTGGCGAGACGCATGAAGCAGCGGTCCTCCGCGAGATACAAGAAGAGCTCACCTATTTGTGCCGCCCTGCACACTTCTGGAGCTACGAGTTCCAGGAGTCCTCGCTCCATGTCTATATAGAGCCGGTAGAGGCCGACTTCGAATCTTCAATCCGCGTCGAGGAAGGGGAGTATGGCATCTTCATTACGCTCGCGGAGGCTATGGCGGAACCCCTGATGAACCCAATGGCGGCGACCGCGCTCATTGAGATCGACCGCATGCTCGAGGTCGCAAAGCAACCGCATATGTGAGAGAGTGAGCCGATGGGAACCCTCTCTGTCGTCGCTACACCTATCGGGAATCTGGGGGACGTCACTCTCCGGGCGCTTGAGACCCTGAAGCACAGTGATGTCATCGCCTGCGAGGATACGCGCGTGACCTCGAAGCTCCTCGCGAAGTACGGCATCGAGAAGCCGCTCCTTATCTTCCACGCGAGGAGCGGAAAGCTCGCGACTGAGCGCATCCTCGCGGCTCTCGCCGACGAGAAGCATGTCGCGCTCGTGACTGACGCCGGGACGCCCGGCATCTCCGACCCGGGAAGCGCTCTTGTGGCGGAGATACGAGAGCGTCTTGGAGCGGCCGTCCGTATTGAATCAGTTCCGGGAGCGTCCGCGCTCACCGCAGCGCTCTCGATTGCCGGCATTCCAACGGACCGCTTCGTCTTTCTCGGGTTCCTACCGCACAAGAAGGGGCGGCTGACTCTTTTCAGCGAGATCAAGAAGGCGGAGATGACCGTTGTCTTTTATGAATCGCCGCATCGTATCGAGAAAGCGCTCGCGTCGCTTGCGGAAGTCCTCCCTGAGGATCGGACCGTGACGGTGGTTCGAGAGCTTTCGAAGCTCCATGAAGCTCTTATTCAGGGCGCGCCGCGGGAGGTGGCCGAGCATTTTTCGAAGCATCCGGGCCAGGTACGGGGCGAGTTTGTCGTCATCGTTTCGCATTGATACACTGGGCCAAATGAACAGTCCTCGTACGCTCTTCGTCCTCGGTATCGTAGTCATTCTTTCTTCATACATCGGCCTTCCATACGAATGGCTGCGCATCGTGCTTCCGGTGCTTGGTGCGCTCATCATTATCGTCGCTTTCCGTGTCCGCTCTGCCCATCCGCGGCGGTCGGAACCTTTTCATGCCGAGCAAACGAACGTCTAAGGGTCCGGATACAACAGTGATTGCTGTTGTCGCGGCAACAGCAGTGGTCATCGGTATCGGCGCGCTCGTGCCGCGACTTGCCGCGACGACCTATGAGCGCGGTACTGACGTCGCGGAAGCCAAGACCCTCCTACCTCTTCCGAAGAAGGTTCCTACGCTCGATACGAAAGCGTATGATGCGAAGCTTCTTTCGCTTGCACACGTATCGTCAACGACCGCCAGCACGACCGGAACTTCGACGCCGAAGCGACTGTGGCCGGCGACCGGGAACCCGTACCCGCTTCCGGGTGCACTCCTGCCTGAGAAGCGTATCGTCGCGTACTATGGCAATTTCTATTCGAAGGGCATGGGCATTCTGGGAGAATACGATCGCGAGACCGTCATCGCGAAGCTGAAGGGGGAGAAGGCTGCATGGGAGGCAGCAGACCCTGCGACCCCCGTTGTCATGGGTATCGACTATATCGCGGTCACCGCTCAGGGCTCTCCGCAGGCCGATGGCACCTACAAGCTTCGCATGCCGGAAGAGCACGTGCGTCGGGCAATCGAGATGGCGAACGACGTACACGGTATCGCGATACTCGAGATCCAGGTCGGCCTTTCGACTTATGGTAAGGAGATACCGCTCCTTGAGAAATACCTCATCGAGCCGAATGTGCACCTTGCGCTCGACCCCGAGTTTTCCATGAAAAGCGGCGATCCTCCGGGGCACGTCATCGGTACCGTGTCGGCCGCTGACATAAACTACGCAATTACGTACCTTTCAGAACTCGTGAAGGCGCACAACCTTCCCCCTAAGATCCTCGTTGTGCATCGCTTCACGCAGAATATGGTCACCGGCTATGAGCATATCCAGCCGACGCCTGAAGTTCAGGTGGTCATGGTCATGGACGGCTGGGGATTTGGCGCGAAGAAGATCAACACATACAACACCGTCATCTATCCGGAACCGGTGCAGTTCACCGGCTTCAAGCTGTTCTATAAGAACGATCTGAAACCGCCGTCGACGCGGCTCCTTACACCGGCGGAGATCCTCGATCTTACGCCCGCGCCCTCCTTCATCCAGTATCAGTAAGGCTTGCGTGCGGTCGCAGCCGGGCATACAATCGCGCGCACGGAGACAGTTCCGTGGCGCAAGGAGGAGTACCCATGCGTATCATGTCCTTTGATGAGGCAAACGTATTTCTGGGCGCCTATCCAGAGGTGCGTGCTGCGCTCGACCGGGATGGGTTCGAGCATGTCGAACGGCTCGCGGGGCGCATCACCGACGTGGTGCGGCGCGAGCGTCTCATGCGCGGCGAGATCATGCCGGAGGAGGATGTTCCTCCGCTTGGCCCGACTACGCTTGCCGAGTACGAGACGGCGCGGGATGCCGGGAAATGCGACAATGCAAAGTTCGTCGCTGCCGTCTACGTCTATGTGCATGCTCGTGCGAAAACCGCAGCCTAAGACTTATCTCATCTCAGAAACGCGCCCCGCAAGGGGCGCGTTTTTCCATACAGATGAAGAGGGTATGATCGTTCCATTGAAACTTTATGGAAGTGTGGTAGGGTCAGACCCAGACGTTCCTTGCCATCACTCCAGACTATCGGTTGATGACTGGGCGTCCTGCGTGCGTGAGCACGCGGCCGGGCTTGAGACCGGGCCTCCCGCTGCCGAGACCTCGCGCACTACGCGCCACGTTTCCGCAGCGGCACGCCTGCGCGCCTCGCCTCGCCGCCTCCTCACACCATGCACGCTATTCGCAGAATTCACATTCACAGGTACAACCTTGTCCGTGCCGTCGGGTGGCGCCTTGGTCGGCGACACTCGGCGGTACGGTAAGCGTGTGAGAGCACGCGACTGTCATGAACAGGGCCTCCCTCTTCCGGAATCTCGCGCGCACATGCGCTACGTTCCCGAAGAGGCACGCCCAGGCTTCTTTCAGTCGTTTTCTCTCGACTCACGCTAGCAAGGAGGCATCAATGTCTGAACCGGAACACGAACGCGGCGACGACCTGTTTTTCACGGGGCCCGATAGGGCATTCCTGATGCGTCTGTTCACCGCGATGCCGGCAATGACACGAAAGCAGATGAGAGATTGGACGACCGGTCCTGCGGAGCATATCCAGCATGTTCTCGCGCCGTTCGCCCTATCTCCCGTGGCTTTCGAAAGCCACGAACTACCCATAGTCACAACCGATCGTTTCTCCAACCGGGACCGGAAGGCCCAGAAGGAGGAGATCGCGCGGATGAAAGACCGACTCTTGCAGCATTCCATCGCGAAATCGATGGACGAGGAGCGGATGGTGTTCTCACCGGTCGTGGTGACACCGTCGAAGCTCGGCTTCAAGAAGAAAGTCGCATACGCCGAGATCCTCCACCAGGCTCTCCGCTCGGGCCGGGTCCAGACCCTGTCGTTCGTTCAGGCATACGAAATCGCCGTTCGCGCGGAAGACTTCGCGGGCGGGAGCAACCGGATCATTACCGGCATGACCCCGTTCGACGACGCTGTCATCTGTGCGAGCGAGGACAAGAAAAGCCTGATATGGAACCCGGAACCGCTCGATGTCGCGCCCCCGATCACCGTACCCCTGAACATGCCTATCGTGTTCGCGGCGAAGTGATTCGGCATACCGACTCGATGGTCTCGCAGAGAACGTCACGGAGTGATGGAATTGGGCGCTCGCTTCGGCGGGCGCTTTTCCTTTTATATAGTTGACGGGTGCACCGCGCGGCAGTAGGGTAGGAATCCGATACCGGTGGCAGAAAGGAGAGTCCGATGGCCATGGATATCAGCGTACGTGATCTTTTGCGTATGTCCGTGCCTGCCCTGAGGTTCCTCGCGGAACTGAACGGCTGTCGCGGATTCATCACGGAGGAGGACGTCGAGGAGGTGAAAACGCTCGACGGAGCTCCGCTCGCAGCGCTCGTCACGCACCTTGCGGATCAAGTCGAGTGTATTGACGACGCGGACGTGCAACGCACGTTGCAGCGCTTGCGGATACATGTCGTCGCATACCTCGCGATGGCGGACGTATGCGCGAAGGAGTATGCAGCCGTAAGTGACGCATATCGCGCGTTCGCAGTCTCGGCATGAGTAGAGGGCGGCGGATTCTTCACGGGATCCGTCGCTCTTTCTGTCAGTGACGTATACTAGTGATGATGGATAATCCGGAGCGAGTCACATACTTCGCAGCAACCGATACGCGTGGCAGGCGCGCGCCGTTTGGCATCAAGCAGAAGGATCGTGCGCGCCACATGTACATCATCGGTAAGACGGGCATGGGCAAATCGACCCTACTTGAGAACATGGCCATCCAGGACATCCAGAACGGCGAAGGGCTCGGCTTCATCGACCCGCACGGCGGGACCGTCGACAAGCTCCTCGACTACGTCCCGGAGCACCGCGTGAAGGACGTCGTGTATTTTGCGCCCTTCGATATGGACCATCCGATCGCGTTCAACGTGATGGAGGACGTGGGGTATGACAAGCGCCACCTCGTTGTGTCGGGACTTATGGCTGCGTTCAAGAAGATCTGGGTCGACGCGTGGTCAGCGCGCATGGAGTACATCCTCACGAATACGCTCCTCGCGCTCCTTGAATACCCGGACGCGACCTTGCTCTCGGTGAACCGCATGTATACCGACAAGACGTTCCGGAAGAAAGTAGTTGAATGTGTGAAGGATCCCGTCGTGAAGGACTTCTGGACGAAGGAGTTCGCCACCTATACGGACCGCTATACTCAGGAGGCGACCCCTGCGATTCAGAACAAGATCGGTCAGTTCACGAGCAATCCGCTCATAAGGAATATCATCGGCCAGCCGAAATCATCCTTCGATATCCGGCAGATGATGGACGATCGCAAGATCCTCATCATGAACTTGTCGAAAGGGCAGGTGGGCGACACAAACACCCAGCTCCTCGGCTCTATGCTCACGACGCGCATCTTCCTTGCTGCGATCAGCCGCGCCGACGCCTCCGCATCGGAGCTTGCCCGGCTCCCGAACTTCTTTTTCTACGTCGACGAGTTCCAAAACTTCGCGAACGAGACATTCTCGGAAATATTGTCCGAGGCCCGTAAATACAAGCTCAACCTTACCATCGCGCACCAGTACGTAGAGCAAATGGAGGAAGAAGTGGCGGCAGCCGTCTTCGGTAACGTTGGCACGACCGTCGCGTTCCGGGTGGGTCCCTTCGACGCTGAGAAGCTCGAGACTATTTTCACACCGGAGTTCACCCAGGAGGACCTCGTGAACCTCGGCTTCGCGCAGATCTACCTCTCCCTTATGATTGACGGCATCGGCTCGCGGCCGTTCTCCGCGACCACGCTCCCGCCCATCCATCCGCCGAAGCGAAGCTTCCGCAAGGAAGTGATCGCGTCCTCCCGTGAGCATTTTGGCGCGCCGCGCGCGAAGATAGAGCAGATGATACTCGACGAGCTCTCCGCAGCGCAGGATGCGGCACTCGCGGAAGCTGCATCAAAGCCGCCAAGCGGCCCGGGCAAGAAAGGTCAGAAGGGTGGATTCGATCGTCCTAAGAAGCAGGGCTCCCCGCCGCCGCCCTCACGCGTCGAGCCGGGAGATCTGAGAGCCGCGATTGCCGCCCTGTCCGAGAAGACTGGTGCGGAGACTGCGAAGAAAGCGGAGGAGAAGCATGAGGCGATAGCGTCGGCGCTTACGGCGGTCGTGCCGCCGTCATCTGCGCCTGCGCATCCTGGTTCCGTCCAGGCGGCGCCACAGTCGGAGCGCCGCGCCGCGCCGCAGAAGCCCACGCCCACGAAGGAGCATAGAGCGGAGACTCGGAAGCCTCGCGAGGAGCGGCAGGCTCCGCATGAGCCATCTTTGCCGAAGAGCGAGGAGAAAAAAGGGTTTGAGGTCCCGGAGGAGAGCCTTAAAGCCGTTTTCGAGGACCATATATAGAAGTTGGCGCCGCCCCTCCTGCCGGGCTATGCTTGCTAGACCATGAAGACGATTCTCGTGACCGGAGGGGCCGGGTTCATCGGCACGCACCTGGTGCGGCGGCTCGTTGCTGAAGGATACCGAGTCATCTCTCTCGATAACTATTTCACTGGCAGTCGGGCTAATCACGTGGCGGGGGCTGAGTACCGTGAAGGCCACACCAAGGATATCGCTCAGCTCGTGAAAGAGACGCCGGATCTCATCTATCATCTCGGCGAATACTCGCGTGCGGAACAGAGCGTGCCCGAGCCGGCGCTCGTCTTTGACTTGAATATCGTCGGCACGTTCGGCGTTCTCGAATTCTGGCGCACGAACGGGTGCAAGCTTGTCTATGCGGGGTCATCGACAAAATTCGCAGACGGCGGCTTAGGCCGCGATCAGTCCCCATACGCGTTTACAAAGGCAACAAATACCGAACTCGTCCGGAACTATGCTTCCTGGTACGGGATGCCGTATGCGATCTCCTATTTTTACAATGTGTATGGCCCCGGAGAACGTGCTGGCGCATACGGTACCGTTATCGAGATTTTCCGGCAGAAGCGCCTCGCTGGCGAGCCGCTCACGGTGAATGCGCCCGGCACTCAGAAGCGTAATTTCACGCACATCGATGATATCGTCGACGGCCTCATCCTCGTCGGCGAGAAGGGAGAAGGGGACGACTTCGGCATTGGAAATGCGGAGTCCTTCTCGATACTCGACGTAGCGAAGCTGTTCGGCGGCGATATCGTCATGAAGCCCGAGGTTGCCGGCAACCGGATGGAGTCGTCTATTGATACGAGCAAGACGGAGCTTCTCGGCTGGCAAGCGATGCGGCGCCTGCCGGACTACGTGCGCGACACGCTTTCTTCATGAGTACCACGCATCCTGCAAGCCTTGTCATCTCGCTCGATTTCGAGCTCTTCTGGGGGATGTCTGACAAGACAACCCTCACTGAGTACGGTGCGAACGTGCGCGGAGTGCGGGAGGCCGTGCCACGCATGCTCGAGCTATTCCGGGCGCATGGCATACGCGCCACGTGGGCAACCGTCGGCATGCTCGCCTTCGAATCGAGGCAGGACCTGTTCGCCGCACTTCCTTCGAAGCGCCCGGCATACAAGGATGCGCGGCTTTCTGCATATACGCACCTTGCCGGGAATCAGGTGGGGAAAAACGAGCAGACAGATGTGTACCATTTCGGTCCGTCCCTTATTCGAGAGATCACCGCGGTGCAGGGGCAGGAGATAGGGAGTCATACTTTCTCCCACTACTACTGCAAAGAAGACGGACAGGACGCTGAGACGTTCCGAGCAGATCTCGAAGCCGCTGCTAAGGCTCTCTCGCACTATGCGCCCCGTCCTATCTCACTTGTCTTGCCCCGTAACCAGTGGCGTGAGGACTATCTTTCGGTAGCAAAAGAAACCGGCATCCGTGTCTTTCGTGGGAATCCGGAGAGCGCAATATACGCTCCCCGTGCCGAACAGGCACAGACAAACCCGGCAGTCCGCGCACTCCGGCTCATCGATCAGTACATACCGCTCTTCGGCTCTCATACGGCATCCGCGCGAGAGGTTACTGGCGTCGTGAACGTTCCTGCGAGCATGTTCCTGCGCCCATACTCGACGGCGCTCCGCGTGTTCGAGCCTGTGCGCCGTGCCCGTCTCAAGGCCGCCATGACGGCAGCGGCAAAGGCAGGCGGGATCTTTCATTTGTGGTGGCATCCGCATAATTTTGGAAAGAACGTCGACGACAATATCCGCACGCTCGCTGAGCTTCTCGCGCATTTCGATACTCTCCGCGAACGGTACGGGATGGAGAGCAGGAACATGGGGGACTTCGCCGTATGAATGCGCTCGCGATTCTTACCCAGAGTACGATTGATGCGGAACGTTTGTACGCTGCGTTCAAGGACGAATGCCGGGTCGTCGCAGTGCTCGTCGAGGATGGCCCGTCGAAGCTTTCCATCTTCTCCCGGCGCATGAAGCGCACCGGCTTCCTCGATGCGTTCGGCCAGGCACTCATGGTTCTTCTTGTCATGCCCGCACTCCGGTTCCTGTCGCGGGAGCGTATACGCACGCTTGAGTCGGTCCCGCACGCGACGGTCCCGACGGAGCTTCTGCATCGCGTTCGTTCCGTAAACGACGCCGACGCTCGCGCGGTGCTCCGTGCCGCATCTCCGGACACGATTCTCGTCTACGGTACGCGGCTTCTCTCGAAGCTCTTCCTCGAAGAGGTACATGCACGTATCGTGAACATCCATGCGGGCATCACGCCGGAATACCGCGGCGGGCACGGCGCGTACTGGGCGTTCGCGGAAGGGCGCCCGGAGCTCGCGGGCGTCACGCTTCATAAGATAGATGAAGGCATCGATACGGGAGAGATACTCGCTCAGGCGACCATCGTGCCGTCCGTGCACGATTCATTTGTCACGTATCCGATACTTCAGCGCGAGCTCGGCATCGAGCTCGCGAAGAGCTATCTTCGTTCCGGCGAGACTCGTCCGGCGCTCGGGAAGGAGAAAGGCCCGCTGTATACACACCCGACCGCATGGAAGTATTTTTCGCTGCGCCGCACGGGCGTTCGCTAGCCATGAAAAAGATACTTATCTTCTCGCTGACCTACTATCCGACGCGCGTCGGCGGGGCCGAGGTCGCCATCAAGGAGATTACTGACCGTATCCCGAGCGAAGAAATCGAGTTTCATATGGTGACGCTCCAGGTTGACGCGACACTACCGAAAACGGAGCGGCTCGGCAACGTGACGCTTCATCGCGTCGGCATGTCCGCGAACATTCGCGAGCTTTCCGGCCGCGTTCCGCTATCGATCAAGATCGCGAAGGCGCTGTACCCGCTCGACGCATTCTGCGCCGCGCTTGCGCTTCATAGGACCTATCGGTTCGACGGCGTGTGGGCGATGATGGCCGCGTATGCCGGGTTCGCCGCGCTCTTCTTCAAACTTGCGCATCCGACGGTTCCGTATCTCCTCACGCTCCAGGAGGGAGATCCAATCCCGTACATCCTTGAAAAGGTGAAGCATGTGCGATTCCTCTTCAATCGCATCTTCGAGAAGGCGAACCGCATCCAGACCATTTCGACGCATCTTGCTGACTGGGCTCGCTCGATGGGATACCGCGGCGAAGTCGCGCTCATACCGAATGGAGTCGATACAGCGCGCTTTGCGCACGCATTCCCGCAGGCGGAACGGTCTGCCTTACGCTCAACTCTCGGCGCTGACAACGAAACGCTCCTGGTGACTACCTCGCGTCTCGTCGAGAAGAACGGCATCGATGACGTGATTCGCGCGCTCCCGCAGGTACCGAACGTGCGCTTTCTCGTCTACGGTACGGGGCCCGACGACGCGAAGCTCAAAGCGCTGGCCGAGCAGGAGGGCGTCCTTGACCGCGTCTCCTTCAAGGGACAGGCGAGCCACACGGAGCTGCCGCTCATCCTCGCGGCCTCGGATATCTTCATACGTCCGTCCCGCTCGGAGGGTATGGGCAACTCCTTCATCGAGGCGATGGCAGCAGGGCTCCCGGTCATCGCCACGCAGGAGGGCGGAATAGCGGATTTTCTCTTCGATTCGCGTCGTGATCCGGAACTGCCTGCGACCGGCTTCGTCGTGGACAAGGATTCGCCCGCGCAGATAGCGGACGCCATAGAGCGCGTCATGGCGCATCCGGCCGAGACGGCGAGGGTTGTCGAGAATGCCAGGAAGCTTGCCCTCGAGAAGTACGACTGGCCGCTTATTGCACAGAGTATGCGAGAGGAGTTCCGGAGGCTCCTCGGGGTAGAATAGCCGCGATGAAGCTCGTCATCGCGACCCCCCTCTATCCGCCCGAGCCCGGAGGCCCGGCCACCTACGCGAGGCTTCTCGAGAATCATCTGCCTTCGCGCGGCATCGAGGTCACGCTGGTGAAATTCAGCGACGTCAGGCATCTGCCGCGCTTCATACGGCACTTCGCGTACTACCGCACGGTGCGCGCCGCGCTTAGGGCAGCGGACGCTGTGCTTGCGCTTGACCCGGTGTCGGTCGGACTTCCAGCCATGAAGGCAGCGAAGAAGGAAGGCAAGCCGTTTTTCGTAAAGATCGTGGGCGACTACGCATGGGAGCAGGGCGTGCAGCGCTTCGGCATCACCGACACGCTCGACGAGTTCGTGAAGCGGACGAATGTGCCGTTCCCGGTGCGCATGCTCCGCGATATCGAGCGCGATGTCGCGAACGCGGCGAAAGCCGTGATCGTGCCGAGCGAGTATCTGAAACGTAGTGTCGCCTCATGGGGAGTTCCGAACGAGAAGATGCACGTCATATACAACGCCGTCGAGGTCGAGAAGATCGGATCGGTCCCGCAGAGGGTCGCTCGTCTCCCACGGCCGCTTGTCGTTTCCGCCGGTCGCCTTATGCCGTGGAAGCGTATGGATACCGTCATTCTGGCGGCGCGCAAGATCGGCGCATCGCTCGCCATTGTGGGCGACGGCCCCGAGCGCGGACGGCTCGAGGCGCTTGCGGGTGATGCGGTATTCACGGGCACGCTCTCGCACGAGGATACGCTTGCCGTCATCGCGAGCGCGAATGCGTTCGCGCTCGCAAGCTCGTACGAAGGTTTCTCGCATCTCCTTATCGAAGCGCGCCTCCTCGGCACGCCCGTAGCGGCGACCCGGGCCGGCGGCAATGAGGAAGTGGTCGATCAGGAGTTCCTGGTCCCGGTGGATGATGCGGATGCGCTCGCAACGGCGCTCTCGCGGGCGGTTGCGAGCGGACGCGTGGATACGGCAGGACCGCGCGAACGGTTCTCTGTTCGCGGTATGATCGACAGCGTGACGGCGCTCATACAGTCATGAAAGCCCTCTTCGTCAGTAACGATTGTTCCATCTTCGACCCCGGTAGCGCGACCCGCGAGCGCATGCGCTCCTACGCGGCCGCGATAGGGGAGCTCCACATCGTGTCCCGAGCGCCCGAAGGCGCCCTGCAGATAACCGAAGGTCCACTCACGCTTCACCCGGTCGTCGCAGGCAAGCTCTTCTATCTCGGCACGCTTGAGAAGAAGATTCGTGAGCTCACGCTGGCGCACGGCATCGAAGTCGTATCCGCACAGGATCCGTTTGAGCACGGCCGCGCCGCGATGCGAGCCATACGCGGCGTCCCGGCAAAGCTCCATCTGCAGATACATACCGACTTCCTCTCCCCCTGGTTCGTCCGCAGCGGCGTCTTCCGCTCCATGAAGGTGCCGGCGCCCGCGATAAATCGCGTCAGGCTGCAGATCGCAAGCGACATCATCCCGCGGGCGGACGGGGTACGCGCGGTCTCCGAGCGTGTCGCGTCTTCGGTGTCCGTTACCTATGGCGTGCCTATGCCGTCGGTCGTTCCTGTGCCGGTCAGCACCGACCTTCCCGCGCCGCTCCCGCTCCCGCCGCACAACTTCTCGTTCGCGTTCCTTACGTGCAGTCGGCTAGCGCCCGAAAAGCGCATCGAGGACATTCTCATGGCGCTCGGTCGGCTTGGACTTCACCATGACACCGTCGGGCTTGTCATCATCGGTGACGGACCGGAGCGGAAGAAGCTCGAGGAGCTTACGGCGAAGCTCGGTCTCACGCAGCGGGTTCTCTTTATGGGAGAACAGAAGGATGCCCGCGCCTATATGGCGAGCGCGAACGCATATATTCAGGCGAGCGCATACGAGGGATATGGCCGGACCCTTATCGAGGCGGCGCTTGCGAGGATCCCCATCATCACGACCGACGTGGGTATTGTCGGGGAAGTGCTTAAGGGATATGAGGATGTTCTCTCAACCCCGCCGGGAGACACTGCGAACCTCGCGGCGCATATGGAAGCTCTTATCCGCGACCATCAGCTGCGCCTCTCGCTCGTCATGAATGCTGAGCATTCAGTACGCAATCATCTTGCAGCATACCCGGATATCCCGGCAGCGATCGCAGAAGATCTTACGCACGCACTTGCACCTCGGCAATGAAGAACGTCGTTACCATCGGCGGGGGCACAGGGACCTTCGTGGTTCTGTCGGCGTTGCGGCTCCTCTCGGACCTCTCTCTCTGCGCAATTATCTCGTCTGCGGACGATGGTGGTTCTACCGGTCGGCTGCGCGACGCATACGGGTTTTTGCCGAAGGGCGACGCGCGCCAGGCGCTCGTCGCACTTGCCGAGGACGGAGAGATCCTGCGCGAGCTTTTCGCGTATCGATTTGCGAAGGGTGACGTGAAGGGACACAGTCTCGGGAACCTGTTCCTCACTGCGCTTACCGATATCCTCGGTTCCGATGGTGCTGCACTTGCCGAGGCGTCGAGGATCCTCCGAGTGTCCGGGCGTGTCGTATCCGCCTCGGAAGCGCCGACAGTCCTCATCGCAACCCTTTCCGACGGAACGCAGCTCCGCGGCGAGCATCGGCTCGACGAGAAGATACCTAGGCGCGCCCGCGTTTCCTCTCTGTCGCTTGAGACGCCCACCTCGGCTGCGCCCGCAGCTCTTGAGGCGGTGCGCGAAGCAGAGCTCGTTATCCTCGGGCCGGGGGATCTGTATGCGTCGAGCATCGCGCCGCTTCTCCCCAGCGGGATGCGCGAAGCCATAGCTCAATCAGCGGCGATGTTCCTCTATATCGGGAACCTGTTTACGAAAGCCGGACAGACCGGCGGCATGACCGCGAAGGAGCATGTCGCGGAGCTCGAGCGGTATCTCGGCCGGCCCGTGGATCGCATTCTCGTCCACGAGGGCAGCTTCGAGCCTGACGTACTCTTGCGCTATCGCGAGGAAGGGGAGGAGCCCGTCACTGATGACTTTGCGGATGATCCGCGCGTGGTTCGCGCGTCGATAGCATCGGTGCATCTCGTGCCGCCAGTTCCGGAGGATCCGGTACCGCGTTCCCTCGCTCGCCACGACCCCGCGCTCCTTGCTCGCGCGCTCGCGCCTCTACTTGCATGACTTATTTCCTCGATTTTGATCGCACACTCTTCGATACCGACGCGTTCAACGCGTCTTTGGTCGATGAACCGGGCTGCGCGCCGTTTGCGGACGTGCTTCGTGCGACTGTTGCAAAGAAGCGCGACGATACGCTCTCCGGCGGAGCGGGGCGGCAGGAGGCATGGCGGCTCGTATCAGAGGCACTTCTGTACGGAGATCTTACGTTCCCGCCGGGGCACCTCTCCCGCTTTCTGTATCCGGAGGTTCTCTCAGTGCTTGAGGTGCTTGCGACCGACGCGGTCATCATGACCTATGGGGACATCGAGCTGCAGCGCGTGAAGATCAAGAGCGCGCTTCCAGGACTTGTCGCCCGCGTCATCTATACCGGAGATAAGTCGAAAGCGGTGGTGCTTGCCGAGGAAGGGTTCACCGGCACGGCACTATTTATCGACGATCGGGCCGTCGAGCTCGCTGCCTGCGCGGCCTCGTTCCCCGAGCTTACGCTCTTTGAGATACGGCGGGACGGTAGGCCGGGAGACGGCCGCTGGCCGGTCATACGGTCGCTTCAGGAGCTCCCGGTCGCCTAAAGTGCGGCCGCCCTTTATACTGCCGTAATGACTGGGCAGGGACCGCGTATCGGCTTTATCGGGCAGGGGTGGATAGGGAAGAGCTACGCTGACGACTTTGAGCAGCGAGGCTTTTCGGTTGTTCGATACGCGCTTGAAGAGCCATACGCGAAGAACAAGGATCTTGTACCTGAGTGCGACATTGTGTTCATTGCGGTACCGACACCGACCCGTGCGAATGGATTTGATGATTCGATCGTCCGTGCGGTGCTTCCGCTTCTCGGGAAAGGGAAGACGGCAGTAATTAAGTCGACCCTGCTTCCAGGTACAACGGAAGCACTGCAAGCATCTTTTCCGGATATCTTCGTCCTTCATAGCCCTGAGTTTCTTCGAGAGAAGAGCGCCGCGCATGATGCGGCGAATCCACAGCGGAACCTGATTGGGATACCGGTTGATGATGCTCGGTATCGCGCGGCAGCTGACGCGGTCCTCTCGGTACTTCCGCCTGCGCCGTACGCGAAAGTCCTTCCTTCGCGAGCGGCGGAGCTAACGAAGTACGCGGGCAACGTCTTCCTCGCGACCAAGGTCGTCTTCGCGAACATGCTCTACGATCTTTCGTCCGCACTTGGCGCTAGGTATGACGATGTTCGAGAGGCGCTTTCCGCCGATCCGCGCATCGGGCCGTCGCATCTTGCTCCCGTGGACGCATCCGGGCATACGGACACGGCAGGCCGCGGCGCAGGTGGAGACTGCTTTATCAAGGATACGGAAGCGTTCCGGCAGCTCTACGGCGGGACGCTCGGGGATGCGGAAGGAGCAGAACTTCTCCGTGCGCTCGTGCGGAAGAACAACGCGCTCCTTACCGGGAGCGGGAAGGACCTCGATATCCTGCGGGGCGTGTACGGAGAGACGCTTCCATGACGATACGTTTCCGTAGGTCGCGTCTGTTGTTCGTCACGCAGGCACTCGATCTCGATGATCCCGTC
Source organism: uncultured Candidatus Saccharibacteria bacterium (assembly GCA_964563365.1). GTDB lineage: Bacteria > Patescibacteriota > Minisyncoccia > Phycocordibacterales > Phycocordibacteraceae > C7867-001. The sequence goes on from CAZLVR010000001.1 coordinate 20,409, forward strand.
CTCTCCGTCTATCACGACTGGGTAGCGCTCCTTGCCTCGCGCGTCGAATCCGTCGAGGTCGTCTGCCTGAAAGAAGGACGACATCTATTTATGGCGTCGTCAAACGTGCGGGTGCATAGCCTCGGGAAGGAGAACGGCCGGCCGGCGCTCGGCGCGCTTACGTACGCTCTCAGGTTCCTGCGCTTCGCGTGGATGCTGCGCAATCGCTACAACGTGGCGTTCGTCCATATGAACCAGGAGTATCTTCTTATCGCCGGCTTTCTCTGGAAGGTACTCGGAAAGCGTGCGTATCTCTGGAGGAATCACTATGCAGGCTCCTGGCTCACCGACCTCGCGGCCGCCTTCGCGGAATCCGTGTTCTGCACCTCAAGGCATTCCTATACGGCTGCGTACCGGAAGACGAAGCTCATGCCTGTCGGCGTGAACATAGAGAAGTTTCCAATGACCCCTGACGCGCCGCATGCGAACGGTTCCGTACTGTTTCTTGCTCGGATGGCGCCCTCAAAGCGTGCCGAAGTCCTTATCGATGCACTCGCGCTGCTTCGCGAGCGCGGCGTTGCCGTGACTGCTGATTTCGTCGGCTCGCCACTGCCAGAGCATGCCGAATATTACGAGCGTCTCCGGAAACGTGCGTCGCTCGATTCGAGCATACGGTTCTTTCCCGGCGTACCGAACAGCGAGACCTCTGATCTCTATGCGCAGCATGACATCTTCGTGAACTGCTCTTCGTCAGGGATGTATGACAAGACCATATTCGAAGCGGCCGCCTCCGGCTGTCTCTCGGTCGCAGCAAGCGATGATTGGAAGAGCGTTGCGGGCGAAGAGCTCTCGTTCGATGGTACGGCATCATCCTTGGCTGCGCGGCTTGAGACGCTTCTTGCGTGTAGAGAGCGCGAGAAAGATGCGCTGCGGGCGCGGGCGCGGGCGATAGCGGAAGCGCAGAGCCTGCCATCCCTCATGGATCGGCTCGCGCGCGAGTTACAATAGCGGGCATGAGAGAACCGCTCGAGAACATCTATGCCGATCATCATGCGTCGCGCCGCGGCGCAGGCTTCGTTCTGCTCGGCGATGAACGTGGCGCATTCCTCAGGACGAATATAGGAGCCGGGAAAAAGGTGCTCGACATCGGCTGCCGCGATGGGGCGCTTACGAAGCTCTACAGGGAAGGGAATGACGTCACCGGCCTCGACATCGATTCAGATGCGCTTGGGCGTGCGCACAAGCTCGGCATAGAGACGCGGCAGGTTGATCTGAATGGAGAGTGGGGAGTGCCACAGAGAGACTTCGATGTGGTCGTTGCCGCGGAAGTGATAGAGCATCTCTACTATCCGGACTCGGTCATCGCGAAAGCCGCAGCTGCGCTAAAAGACGATGGAATACTTCTCGGCACTGTGCCGAACGCATTCAGCCTCAAGAACCGGCTTCGACTCTTGTTCCTTAAGAAGCAGCGTACACCGCTTGCCGACCCAACTCATATCAACCACTTCACCGTACAGGAGCTTGAATCCGTGTTGCAGAAGCATTTTGCACAGGTGCAGATCGTTGGTGCTGGCGCAGCCGGGCCACTTGCACGATATGCTCCGCAATGGTTTGCATTTGACCTCATGTTCGTCGCCACTACGCCGCGTAGAGCCTGACTCTCCGTTCTGACAGCGATGCTACACTGATTTTTATGGGATTCGCCTTTCTCACGCTTGCCTTTATCTGCAACGCAGCAGCAAACATCCTGCTGAAGCTCGCAGCGCTCCAGAAGTTTTCCTTCGCCGATGCACTGCGAGGCCAGTGGACACTTGCGACTCTTGAGGCAGGAGCTGCAGTCGGCCTCTTTGCATTGAACCTCGTGTTCTACTTGCTCGCGCTCGAGCGTATACCACTTTCCATCGGATATCCGATTATGGTCGGAATGACCTTTTTCATTACGATCGGCGCGTCGCTTCTGCTCGGCGAGCGGATTAGCGCCTCGCATGCGGCCGGGATGGCACTCATCCTTCTCGGCATCCTTCTCATCGTTCGATTCTCCGGTTCCTAGGAAATCGTTGCGAACACGTCGCGCCAGATGCGCATGCCAGTGGCATATCCCTCGATAAAGGCGCGCTCGTCCTCTTTTAACTTCTCATTCGAAAGGAGCGCGGCAGGAAGCGCATCTGCCAGCTCGGCATAACAGGTGCGATAGTCGGTACCAGACAAGGGAAGGGATGCGAGCGTTTCGACGAACTGGAGCGTGAGCGCGTGCCCGTAGCGTTCCATATCGAGGTCGCGCCAGTAATTGTGCGGATTACGCTCCTGGCGTACCATCGGCTGCCCGTAAGCGATGAAGCCGCCGAGACGATCCGTTATTTTCTTCACTACGTAGGACGCCCAGATGTCGTCATAGCGGCCTACCTTAGGAGAGAGAAAATATGCCGGGATGACTTCGCGCGCAAGCGCGGTGTTCTGCGAGTTGAACGGCGTCCAGGTGCCTGGCGCGGGGGAAACGCGGTCCGCGCGCAGCAATTTTGTCGCGTCGGTCGGCTCCGTGAGGTGATAGAGACGCTCGAGAGCGTCAACGTCTGGATCACCAAGCCATAGTCCTGCAGATGCGACCGGTGCGGCCCGCTTTTTCGATTCGGTCCAGACTTCCGGGATCCGTTTCTCGAGCGGGAAGCCGCGATGATAGAACGTGCGGCCATGTGCCTCTTCGAGGAGTGCACAAACGTTTATCCAGCCGGTGGAGCTCGTCACTTCCGTGATTTCCTGTTCCGTGCCTATGCCGTGACCGCCGAGATAGTCTTCGGTTGCAAGAAAATTATCGTCATCGATGGTAGCGAGCCAGGGACACCCAGATTCGTATGCGAAGAGAATGCCTATGTTCCGACGCATGATGCAGTTCCACTGAATATGCTCACGCAATTCCGGGAAGCGAGACAAGTATTCTTCCTGGCGCTCCGGAGAAAAATACTCAACAGGGAACCCGCTCCGTTTTGCTAAATCCTCACAATAGGTCGCTGTCTCTGGTGGCGTCTTCTTATCGCCGACGACTATGAATACGATATCGCGACCGTATTTTCTGGCGTCCTGTGCATATGAATCAAGAAGCGTTGGGACAAAGATAGTCGTCGTGACTAGTGCGGTGCGGTCGGTGTACATATCAGTCCAGTATGAAGGGAAGATCACTACCGGCAAGTCGTTGTTTGGCTCCTTCTAGTACTTTCGTCAACCCCTCGTCAAGCGATATCTTTGGTGTCCAGCCAATCTCCTTCCGCATCTTTGTCGTGTCCGCGTACCGCGTCGCTACACCAACCGGCTTGTCCGTGAGCGGTCGAATCTCCGCTGTTCGGCCCGACAGCCTCAAGAACGTCTCGATAAGCTCGATGAATGACGTTGGCGTTCCGGTTCCGATATTTACGCCGGAGCCATCGGCGATACGGTCGAGAATGGGGAAGAATGCGCCAACACAATCATCGATATGTACGAAATCACGCCCCTGCAGTCCCGTGCCCCAGACTTCAATCGGATCATCGCCACGGGCAACCCGAAGCGCAATCGAGGGCGTGGGGTAGGTGAGATCTTGGTCTTCGCCGTAGCCAGAGAAGGGGCGTACACAGGCAATATGCACGCCATACCGCTCGTGCGCGAGCCTCGCAAGATATTCGCCAGTCAGCTTCGACCAGCCATAGGTCATATCCGGCGTTCCGAGCGATGAACGGAAATCGATTGCATCCTCGACAAGCGCTTCCGCGCCGTCTGCGCCCTGGAGCCGGGTCGGGTACGCTGCTGAGGACGAGGCATAGAGCACTCGCTCGGCGCGCTTCGGATCCCGGGTAAGCCAATAGAAGAACATGGCGTCGATGCCGAGGTCCGCGGCGACCATGATAGGGTCTCCGTCGATAAGCGCGCGGCCGCCGACGATGGAAGCGAGATGGAACACGTCCCCGAATGCCTCCGGGCAGGGGAGGATTCCGCACCCTACGGCATGGTCATGGAAATAAGAGAGCGCGTCGGCAGTGATGAGTGTTATGCGTCCGCGCTCGGATTCGAATATGCGCGTTCCGTCCTGCGCTGATTCCTTCCAGGCCGGGGAAAGCCATCGGGACGGGTCCGCGCCGGTGGAGAGGTTGTCGACGATCCAGATATCGCCGTGCCCGCGTGCGACAAGCTCTCGTACGAGGTGCCGGCCGACGAAGCCGCAGCCGCCGGTCACGAGCGTGGGTTTGCCGTTCATGCGGCAAGTATACGGTCTCGCCCCATAAACCGCACCCGGAGGCCGACGCGGGCGTAATCAAGTATCTGCATGGCGGTCGCGTGGCTTCTCCCCTCGGTCCGCGCTTTCCAGGGGACCGGCACCTCGACGGCCCGGTATCCGAGCCGAAGCGGCTTCACGATGCATTCGAACAAGAACGGAAAGGCTGTCTCTTCCCAGCGGATACGCCGTAGCAGTTCGGTACGATATGCGCGATATCCGTATGTGAGATCTGTCAGCGGCGTCCGGTACAGGGTACGGAAGAACGCCTGGAACAGATAATTAAGTACGAGCTTTAGCAGGTTATAGCCCGCGAACCCGCCGCCGTTCTTCCAGCGAGTGGTCGCGGCTATGTCCGCTCCCGTATCGAGCGCGGCGAGCATGTCGGGAAGCGCGTCAGGGTCCGTCTCGAGGTCAGACGCCATAAGGACCGTGTATCCGCCTGACACTCGATCGAACGCGTCCTGTATGGCGCCGCCGAGCCGAGGCCGTACCTGATCGAACGCCTCTACCTGCGTGCCATAGCGTGCCTGAAGCTCTCGTATCATTGCGCGGCATCCTTCCGTCGTGAACTTCGGCGAGGTGACGATGAGAAATCGCAGCTCATACGACGAAAGTAGGCGGGACGCCCGCTCGACCGTCTCCTTGAGCGAATAGGTCTCGTCGGTAGCGGGAAGGATAATGTGCACGCGATTCATGTGGCCCATCATACATGCAGGCAGCGAAGGAATTGACAGTATTTATTTATAATGTTACTATGCTTACGGCTCAACATGGAAGCCGTAGTTAGGGAGGCGCGCATGCGCTACACCGTACCTGCTCCCGATGAATCCGAATGGAAGCGCGGCTTCGCCTTCCTCCCGACGACTGTCGGGAGGAAGGACGGCCGGGCTCTCGTGGTCTTCTTGGAACCGTTTGAATACCGGTTTGTCAGAGAAGGAGGCCCCGGGACCGTGACGTATTGGGAGCGTCGCCCTATCGACCCACAAGGCTATTCGGCCGTGGGCTACACGACCGGATCGACTGCGGACTGACCCCGCAGCGCTCTTTTTGGACGCGCGCAGGACACCTGCGCGCGTCTCTCTTTTGCTTGCTCAAACCGGCCGCGAGCACCATGATATATCCATGCAGATCGACTCTCTGTTGCGAGCGGCCGAGCATCGGGCACTGCGCGTGACCTCGCTTACGGGCCGGGTGCTCGACCTTGGCGGCGATGCGCGCGCCGGATACCGGGCACTCTATCCTGATGCGCTATTCACGACTGTGAACATCGATCCGGACGCATGCCCGGAAATCGTTCATGATCTCGAACTTCCACTGCCTATCGAAGATGGGGTGTATGACCATGCGCTTCTTATGAATGTGCTCGAACACGTCTTTGAATATAGACAACTCATACGGGAATCCGCCCGCGTTATCCGAGCTGGAGGTTCTGTGGTGATTGTTGTTCCGTTTCTATTCCCCTATCATCCGTCACCACGCGACTTCTGGCGCTTTAGCAGTGATGCGCTCCGTCGCGAATGCGAAGCCGCAGGTCTCGTAGTCGAATCGCTCCTCCCGCTCGGTTCCGGCGTATTCGCTGCGCGGTCGGTGATGCTTGACCGGCTCCTGCCGTTTCCATTGCGTGCTGTCCTGTACGTACTGCGGCCACTCATTGGAGGAGTTGACGCGCTCTTCGCCGCCTTCGCTCGGATGCTTGGGAAGAAGTACGTGCCCGCTGACTATGCGCTCGGCTATATCGTCGTGGCGGGGAAACCTGGCACCCCTTAGAACACTGGGAGTCGTATAAGTCTGTCCCTGCAGTGCGTCTGTAGGTAGAAGGATAAATTACAGCATATAGTCTATACATGAGACGTAGACGCTTCTCAAGCGTTGCTTATCATGTTCTGATATTCAAGAGAATCTTGCGGATTATGTGGAAAGAATTGGCATCACGCTTTCCCTTATGGCACTCTGTAATGAATGAATTGGCATAAATTCCCGCCTAGTCGATTCTTGTTTAGCCGACTCATACCAAAACGGACAAAAGGACTGTATCTGGACAGATATGATTTTTGCATCAGTCCTGCAATTGCACGCGGAACATACGAGCAAGAAGAGGTGAGGCTGCTGCGAACTATTGTTACCCCGGGCAGCATCGCGGTCGATATTGGAGCCAACATAGGGTTCTTTACTAATGAGTTTCTGAAGCTCGGTGCTGAAGTACATGCATTCGAGCCCGCAAGCCGTTCGTTTGAGATTCTTCGAAAAAATGCACCCCAGGCTCGGTTGTATCGATGCGCAATTTCTGATTCATTTGCATCGAAAGAGTTATATCTGAACGACTACAATCACGGAGATAATCGACTGCTTGAACGCGGTATGGATTCTGAGCCGGTATTTACTGTCCCCTTGGATGCATTTAACCTGTCACCTCATTTTATCAAGATTGATACTCAAGGCTCTGAAGTGAAAGTCCTACGCGGCGCACGTGAGACGATTGCGCGCTCGCACCCCACGTTACTTGTAGAATACTGGCCTAAAGGCCTCTTTGAACAAGGGAATAGCGGCGAAGAGCTCATTTCTCTTTTGGAGGAACTGGGTTACGACATCCGAGGCGACATATCTGGATGCTCGCCAGGTAATGGTCAATTCGTGAATCTCCTGTGTGTCCATTCTCCTTGAGGAGTCGATACGTCTGAAAAAATGGGTATTGCAGAGGGTGAAAGAAATCGACACGTCCTGGTTGCATTCCGTGTGAATAATAAGGGAAAGTATTTGTATCGCGCACGCGATTTTCTTTTCGGATTTAAGATGTTGTTACAATCCGATAGAGCGCGCGTAGTTTCTCCACGCTTCGTTCCCATGAGAATGTGGCCACACGTGCCGTGCCGCTGTGGACCAGTTGTGAGCGCAACGCCACATCTTCTGAGATACGTATGATGGCGCATGCGATATCATCAATCGTTCCTGGGTTGAACAAGAGAGCAGCATCGCCAGCAGTCTCCGGCAGAGCTGTCGCATTTGCGCACGCAATTGGGATACCGGTAGCCATTGCTTCAAGTAACGGGAGCCCAAAGCCTTCATGTAACGATGGATAGATAAGTGCATGTGCCGTTGCATATACGCCTGGCAAATCTTCGTCAGAGATATATGGGGCGCATATGACCTTATCAGTGAGGTCGAGTCGCTCGATTGCACGCTCGACCTTGTCAGAGTAAGAAGGTGTGTGCCGGCCGCCGATGAGCACGAGCGGGAGGAGCACACCACGCTTCCGAGCCAAGGCATACGCTTCGACGAGACGAAGAATGTTCTTGTGCGGATCAAATCGCCCGACCGAGAGTAGGTAACGCGCTGGTAGATGGCTAGCGGGCCGTCTGTTGCTCGTTGGTTGTAGAAAATGAGACGGAAGCGCGTTTGGTATCACTGTGATACGTTCCGGGTTGATGCAATACGACCGTGCAATTTCCTCTTTAGCATAACGCGATACCGCGATAATGCAGTCCATTCGTGAATGTAAGAAACGGTTCGTGAACATGAAAAGGAAATCCGCGAGCCCTTTTGTATAGAGCGGCAGCATTACGCCCGCATCGTGTGGTGTTACAATTATGCGTCGCGCTTTCGTAGCTAGGTAGGATGGCCAAACCCTGGGTGTTAGGTAATGGACAATATCAAATGGTTTTTGTAGCGAAAGCCAGAATACCAGCTCACGCAGGACAGTACGGTCAAACGGACCGGGCAGATGCGGAATACGCAGCGTCGGGTACTTCGCGTAGATCGGGTCGTCTGACGGTTCATGGTGAATAAGAGTGATATCGAACTCGTCCGAGGGAAGAAGCCGGGCGAGCAGCTCGCGTGCCACGCCTGCGGTGCCGCGCGCGCTTCTTCCATCTATGACGCTCGTGACAATCCCGATGCGCGGTCTCCTGGTAGTCATGATATGTAGAGTATAGCGAGAGACGGTCTTCGGTGGAAAAGAGAGGGGCCGCGCAGGTGGTGCGCGGCCCCTTCGCCTTAGCGGCGGGTTGCCCGTTCAAGGATCACCGGGATCATCTTCTTATGATGCGCGAGGGTGTCGGCAGGGAGGTTCATAGGGTCGAACCATGAACCGGAGCCGGTATACGGCCCGTCGAGCCTCGTCGCATGGAGTAGCGCGATTGCGTGGCGCGGCGAAGCCGCGTCGCGCAAGCACTCGAACCAGCCGAGCGACGCTGGCCAGAGCACCGGGGCGCACACCTCATTCCTGAGGAGGCGCGCCACGGCCTCGTCGACCGATTCGCCGCTGCGTATGACGGTGCCCGGCATATGCCACTGCGGAGCGAACTCCGGATCATCGGCCCCGCGCCGGAACATAAGAATGCGTCCGGTAGCGTCAAAGACGCACAGCTCGATAGGAACCGAGACTATCTTGCGCATGAGCGCATGAAAGACCGGCTGAGGAATGAACCCATCGTCGAGCTTGCTGAGCAGCCTAGTGAGCTGCGCAACTTCTGTTTCTTCCAACATCTACATGCTCCTCTTGCTGTCGATGTGATTTTATTTTAATACATTTATGAAAAGAGTCAATAATCTACGGGTACCTATGAAATCTACGGTATACTCGGATATCTATGGCAGCGAACACGACGCATCGGAAGCGGGGCGCCGCCGAGGCTGAGAAGCCAGGGAAGGAGGCACCGACAATTCTCATCACCGGCGGACTCGGGTTCATCTTCTCGTACGTCACCGAGTATTTCGTCGGCAAAGGCTATCGAGTGGTCGTTATCGACAATCTCTCCGAAGGATCGCATCCGGAAATCATCGACGGCTCGTTCATCCATCATGATGCGCACATGGCCGATGAGGCGGTCATCGACCTTATCGTAAACGAACGTCCCGACTACCTCATTCATGCGGCGGCGATGACCGACGTGGATTATTCGATTCGCGAACCGTATCGTACGCTCAAGAAGAATACGCTCGGCACGCTCCATGCGTTTGAGGCTGCGCGCCGCCTCCCGGACCTGAAGAAGTTCATGTATGTGGCAACCGATGAGATATACGGGTCGCGAGAGGAGCCGGCGCAGGAGCACGAAGCGCTCAGGGCGACGAACCCGTATTCAGCCTCGAAAGCTATCGGCTCGCTTGTCCATCTCGCGTATGAAAACACGTATCCGGAACTCCTCGGGAAACTGGTCGAGGTACGGCCGTGCAATGCATTCGGCCCGCGACAGGATAGCCGGAAGATCATGCCGCAGCTGAAGAAGGCAATTACGGAAGAGTACTCGATCCCGCTTCATCATGAAGGCAAAGGCCATCGCGAATTCCTGTATGTGAAGAACATTCCGCCAGCGATCGAACTGCTCCTTGAGAAGGGGACTGGCGCATATAATCTTACAAGCGGAGATGGATATACGGTGCGTGAGCTCATCGAGAAGGTTGAAGCCGCCTCCGGAAAGAAGGTGAAGACGCATCCTTCGCATCGCCCTGGGATGGATCTGCGCTACGTCGTAGATGCCAGCCGCATGCGCGATCTTGGGTGGAAGCCACTCTACACCTTCGAAGAAGGGCTCGCTGAATATCTTGAGCTGCCGGAGGTCGTGCATCGTTCGATCGCCCGCGGCGAACGTGATGCGCAACGCAGCCCGTTGCAGCGGTTGTTCCGCTCGATACTGCGCACAATCAAACGCTATGGCCGCTAAAAAGAAATCATTCGTTCCAGGGGAGGATTGGGTATGGTATGCGCCGTCCCGCTTCGATTCATACGGGGAGGAGGAGATACGTGCGGTCACTGAATCGCTTCGCGCCGGATGGCTTACGGCTGGTCCCCGCGCAGCGGAGTTCGAGAAGACAATCGCAAGCCTCTTCGGCAAGAAGCACGGCCTCTTCGTGAACTCAGGCTCGTCCGCCAACCTGCTTGCGCTCGAGGCGCTTAATTTGCCCCGCGGGTCAGAGGTCATCACGCCTGCCTGCAATTTCAATACCACCGTCGCGCCAATCGTCCAGAAAGGCCTCGTCCCGGTCTTCGTTGACGTGAAGGAAGGATTCTATACCCTCGACCCTGCAGAGCTTCCGAAGGCGCTCTCAAAGAAGACGCGTGCCATCTTCGTCCCGCATCTTATTGGAAATCTGGTCGATCTACCGGCTATACGCGCCTTCGCGAAGAAGCACAAGCTTATCGTTATAGAAGACTCGTGCGACACCATCGGCGGTACCTTCCGCGGCACAAAGACTGGCACCTATGCGGACGTGACGACCACAAGCTTCTACGCATCGCACCTGGTCACCGCGGGCGGCTCCGGCGGCATGGTCATGATGAATGACCCGAAGCTGCGCGAGCGCGCACGCATCTTCCGGGACTGGGGACGCGGTATAACCAAGCATGACGACAAGATCCGCTCCCGCCTTACGTTCCTGATTGACGGAAAGCCGTACGACAGTGCGTTCGCGTTCGTTGAACAGGGCTATAATATGCGTCCGACCGAGATGCAGGCAGCGTTTGGACTCGAGCAGCTGAACCGTCTCCCGGGCTTCCTCAAGAAGCGGCAGGAGAACTATGAGGCGCTCCGCGAGTTCCTTGCCCGCCATGAGCAGCATTTCATACTGCCCGAGACCGAGCCGGGCGTGACGAGCAACTGGCTCGCGTTCCCGATCACGATACGCAAAGGCTCGCCATTAGAGAGAAACGCGCTCGCGCGACATCTCGAGGACAATCATATCCAGACGCGCCCGCTTTTCTCCGGCAACATTACCCGGCATCCGGCGTATCGCGGCGTCGGCCGTGTTATCGGCAAGCTTCCGGTATCGAGCCACATCTTCCGGAACTCGCTCCTCATCGGGGTGCATCACGGCATGACCCGGGAGATGCGCGAGCATGTCATGCGTACGATCGAATCGTTCATTGCGCGACACACATAATGATATGGCGCGCGTCCTCCTCACCGGTGCAGGCGGATTCATCGGAGCCAATCTTGCGCGCGCGCTTCTTGCACGCGGCGATGAGGTGCATGCCTGCGTGCGTTCTCCACGCGACGCGTGGCGTCTCGCAGGTTTGGATAGGCGCCTCACGCTCCATACCACTGATTTCACCGATGCGGCAAGCATACGTTCTGTCGTTGCCGCTGTACGACCGGAGCTGGTGTACCATCTCGCGCATTACGGGGGGAATCGTGGCCAAGAAGATGCCTCGCTTATACGCCGCACCATCATCGACGGCACCGCGCACCTCTATGACGCGTGTGCCGAGTACGACCCCTTCATCGTCCATGCGGGCAGTTCCTCGGAATACGGTACGAAGACAGAGCCGATGCGCGAGGATATGCTGCCGGAGCCGACGACCGAATACGGCCTCGCGAAGCTCTGGGCGACGCTCCACGGAGAGCGATTGCGTCGCGAGATGGGCGCGAAGATCACGACACTCCGCCTCTTTAGCGTCTACGGTCCGTATGAAGCAAGGACGCGCCTCATCCCGGCTACGACGCTCGCATTCCTGTCTGGAACCGTCCCGCCACTCTCGAACAAGGACACGGCACGTGATTTCGTGTATGTCGGAGATGTGTGCGATGCGTTTCTTCTCGCCCCCTCACGTCCGTGCGGGGTCTACAATATCGGAACTGGGATCGAATCGACTCTTGAACGTGCGGTCGAACTGATTCGGACCGAGGCCGGCTCCTCGCTTCCGCTTGCGTGGGGGACGATGGACGGTCGGGTGTTTGATACGGCGCACTGGGTTGCGGATACGACGAAGACGTCCCGTGAGCTCGGATGGACGCCGTCGATCTCGCTTGCGGACGGCATACGCTCCACTGTCGCCTGGTTCACCGAACATCGGTCACTCTATGCGTAACAGCCTTTCATACGACAAACTGGCTGAGCGAGCGCTTGATGCGCGCCGGCGCTACCTTACTATCGCCGCGAACACGGGCGCGCTCCATATTGGTTCGTCGCTCTCGCAGATAGACATACTTGTTGCCCTCTATGCTGGGTTCTTGAACGTGTCGCCGGCGACCGTTACTGATCCTGCGCGCGATCGTTTCATTCTGAGCAAGGGGCATGCGGCGCTCGGCTACTATGTCGTGCTTGCGCAGAGTGGCTTTATTCCATGGGAAGAAGTCGAATCGTATGGGAAGGATGGGACGAAGCTCGCCGCTCATCCGGTTCTCGGCTCGGCCCCCGGAATCGAAGCCACGAGCGGATCGCTCGGCCACGGCCTTCCGATAGGTGTCGGGATGGCGCTTGCGGCGAAGCGGGCGAAGAATGGCGCGCGCGTTGTCGTGCTCCTGAGCGATGGCGAGTGCGATGAGGGCTCAAACTGGGAGGCGATACTGCTTGCGGGACACCTGAAGCTCGACAACCTGCTCGTTATCGTGGACTACAACAAGATCCAGTCATTCGGTAGGACCGAGGATGTGCTTGATCTTGAACCGTTTGCGGATAAGTGGCGCGCGGCGCGCTTTGATGTGCAGGAAGTCGACGGCCATTCGTTTGAGGCGCTCATCCCTGCGCTCTCCGCCGTGCCGCGAGCCGCCGGCCCGAGTGTCATCATCGCGCATACGATAAAAGGGAAGGGCGTGCCATACATGGAGAACACGCTCGAATGGCATTATTTCAATCTGAAGCCGGAGAACCTCGATGAGGCGCTCGCATCCCTTATCTAGCCTATGCGTACCGCTTTCGTAGAGACGCTGACCGAACTTGCTGAAAAGGACGAGCGCGTCTGGCTCGTGACCGGAGATCTCGGTTTTTCCGTATTCGAGGAGTTTGCGAAGCGCTTTCCGGATCGCTACTTGAATGTGGGAGTTGCGGAACAGGATATGATTGGCGTCTCGGCCGGGCTCGCTCTCTCGGGCATGCGTCCGTTCGCGTATTCCATCTCGACGTTCGCGAGCATGCGAGCCTACGAGCAGATACGCAATGATGTCTGCTATCAGAACCTCCCGGTCGTCATCGTGGGCGGCGGCAGTACGTTTAGTTATAGTACATTCGGCGCCACGCACATGCCGCTTGAGGACGTTGCTATCATGCGCGCGCTGCCAAACATGCGCGTCGCGGTTCCCGGCGACCCCGCAGAGGTGCGCGCGCTTCTTACCGCGCTCCATCAGGAGTCAGGGCCCGGGTATATGCGCATCGCGAAGAAGGGAGAGCCGGTTGTACATACGGATCAGAGCGGCATTACACTCGGCATGATGAGTCTCATGCGCGACGGATCGGACGGAACCATCATGGTGTCGGGGCGGCAGCTGCCGAACGCGCTTGCGGCAGCAGACCTCCTCGCCGGGCGAGGGATCCAGCCGCGTGTCCTTTCGGCGCATACGGTGAAGCCATTCGATGCTGCTGCGACCGTGCGTGCCGCGAAGGAGACTGGAGCGATACTTACGGTCGAGGAACATTCGCGCGTCGGCGGTCTCGCATCTGCGGTTGCCGACGTGCTTGCCAGTGAGCGTCTCGCCGTCCCGTTCTCAGCGCTTGCTGTCTCAGACAGCTTCCCGAAAGGCGTAGGCAGTCAGGAGTATTTCCTCGCTGCGCACAGCCTCACAGCAGAGGGCGTCGCCGACGCGCTTGCTGCGTTGCGTACATGAAACCAAAGGTGCTGATTCTCATAAATGAGCTTCTGCGCGGCGGAGCGCAAGGCATCGTGCTTGACCTGTGCCGCCGTATCGACCATGACAGATTCGAGTTGGTCGTTGCCACCCTGAAGCCTTCTCCCGCACCGAGCTTCCTCGAAGAGTGTCGGGCGACCGGAGTCAGGGTCGAGACACTCGACGGCGGACGCTCGTTTTCCTTGCGGGAGGCGCGCGCGCTCTTCGCGCTCTTGAAGCGTGAAAGGCCTGACGTGCTGCATACCTTCCTGCCGTACGCCGGGATACTCGGCCGCATCATCGGCCGAATCGCGGGCGTCCGTTCCATCGTCAGCACGCAATGCAACCTCCCGGTCGCGTACGACACGAGGACGTACTGGCTCGACCGGCTCACGCTCCCGCTCGCTTGCGCATGGATCGGCGCGACCGAGAGCATCGAACGCTCCTACGGCGGCTCCTACGCTTATTTCTCCTCGGACGCATGGGAACGGGGCCGGCGGCATTTTTCCATAGTCTCCGGGGTCGACCTGCCGACCTTCGACGCGCGCGTGCGCGCCGCGGACCGCACGGCCCTGCGCGCCGCGCTTTCGGTACCGGAAGGAAAGGACCTTATCCTCATGATCGCGCGTCTCGTCTCGTGGAAGGGACACCGCGATCTCCTGTCCGCATTCGCTCGCCTCTCCGGCGAGCCGCATCTCGCTCTTGCCGGGTGGGGGCCGCTTGAGGAGGAGCTTAAGGCGCAGGCGGAACGAGAGGGGACTCTCTCTCGCGTCCATTTTCTCGGGGCGCGCAGCGACGTCCCGGAACTGCTTGCGGCCGCGGATTTCTACGCGCAGACCCACTGCCGAGCGGAAGATGGGACGATATGGATGGGACCAAATACCTCGCAGATGGAAGCTTGCGCAGCCCGCGTTCCTTCGATATCGACCGCTGTGCCGGATATCGAGCTCCTTATCGAGGACGGGGTCACTGGGAAGCTCGCCCCGCCGAACGATTCCGGCGCTCTCGCCCGAGCGCTCGAGCACCTGCGCATGCACTCTGATGAAGCGCGCGGGTTTGCGGAGCGTGCGCGTGCGCGGGTTGAGGAGCGGTATTCAGTCGCCCGCATGGCTGAGGCGCACCAGAGCCTGTATCATGTGCTCTCGATATGACACCGACCTCTTGCGCGCTATGCGCGGCTACAGCGCTCTCCCCGGCCCGCGAGACGCATGTGGACGGAGACGTCGTATATACGCGCTATGAGTGCGGCTCCTGCGCCGGTGAGTTTTGGTGGCCGTTTCAGAATCCAGGTGCTGCGTGGTACGAACGCGATGAACGGTATGCGGACCGCAATCAGGACCCGATCCTGACTGCGAACAAGAAGCAGACGGACGTCCTTGCGCATGCGGGCGCCGCGCAGGGTCCGCTCCTTGATGTCGGGTGCGGCGTCGGCAACTTTCTCGCGTATGCTGAACGCTGCGGCTGGGAAGCGTGGGGTATCGATTTCGATCATGACGCGATAGAGGCAGGGAAGCGGACGTTCGGGCTCACACGTCTCTCAGTCGATGATCTCTCCTCGTTCGCCGCTGCGCACCCGAACCTGCGTTTTTCCCTCATTACGTTTTTCGATGTGTTCGAGCATCTCGACAATCATGCGCAGTTCCTGGAACTTGCGAAGAGTCTCCTGATGCCGGGAGGTGCGATCGCGCTCTCGGTCCCGTACCGGCACGGCTGGCGGTTCCTCCTCCCGAATGATTTTCCTCCGCGACACCTGACGCGCTGGGATGAGCGTTCCCTTGAGATCATCCTCGCCCGCCACGGCTTTTCCGTGAGCTATATGAATCGTCTGCCAGCGAGCCTATACTACCTCGCCCTGAAGCTCAGGTTCCGGTTCGGGCGCTGGTCGTCTGTGGGGCTTGTCCGCAGGGCGGGCGGACCTGCGGCTTCGGGACGCATGTCGCTGCGCGGCCGCTTGGCTCGCGCGGCCGCAAAAGCGAAGGACAGCGTTCTGTTCGGGCTGCCCGCGCTCCTCATATACGTGGCGCTCCTACCGACGCGCGGGCGCTATACTGACCTTTATGCCGTTGCCCGACTCAATCCGTAAGACGCTGCGGAACTGGCCGTCCGTCCTCGTCGTCATCGCTTCTGCCGGACTAGGACTCCTCCTCGTCACCCGGCCGCTCGAGTTCCTTCTCACGAACGTCGTTCCGGACGATGCGTTCTACTACTTCCAGATCGCGCGCAATATCGCGAGCGGAGCGGGACCAACCTTCGACGGGGTCCATCCGACGAACGGCTTCCACCCGCTCTGGACAGCGCTCCTCGTTCCTGTCTTTCATGCATTCTCGACGGGCGCCGTGCCAGACTTCATGCCGGTGCGGGTCGCGCTCCTTATATGCATCCTGTTCTTCGCTGCGGCCTCGGTGCTCGTCTTCTTCATCATCTCGCGGTATACGCAGAACCCCTGGATACGCGCGCTTGCGCTCGCGCTTTTTGCGCTCAATCCGTTCCTCCTCTTCGAGGCGTCCGGCGGTCTTGAAACGTCGCTCGCGCTCCTTGCCGCATCCGGATTCTTCCTCGCCGCGCTCTCGTATCCCGAGCAGCCCCGGCCTCGGCAGATGCTTCTGCTCGGCCTGCTTGGCGGAGTCATGATCCTCGCCCGTATCGACATGGCGTTCTATCTCGCCGCGTTCCTCCTCTGGCGCCTCGCGAAAGCGCCTTCGTACGCGAGGCTACGGGAAGTGCTTTTCACCGGTATCATCGCGACCGCCGCGGTCTCGCCCTGGTTCCTGTGGAACCTCTCGCAGTTCGGCATGCTCCTTACCTCCGCGGCGAACGGGAACAGCATGGTATCGCACGCGCTCATCGTACAGGACCATGGGACGAGCGCATTCCAGTTCGTGAAGGCGGTGCTCTACGGCATCGACTATCAGGTGCGCAGCCTTATCCTTCATACAGGGTCTCCCGCTATCGCCCTCTCGCTTCTCGGTGCCGCGCTCGCATTCTTCGCGCTCGGGCGCGCTCGCATCCCGCGGCTTGCCGAGACGACGGCGCTCCATGCGCTCTTTTTCGGATTCGCCGCCCTGTTTCTCGTGAACGTCGGCATCCGTCTGTGGGCGCGCAGCTGGTATTTCGTCACGTTCGGCATCTTCGTCGCGCTTTTGTTCGTGTTCGTTGCTGAGTCGCTGCGGCCGCATCTTACGCGCCCGCGCATCGTTGCGGCCTGTTTCGCGCTCTTCGCTGTCTACGCATTCTCGGTCTCGTGGAGCAAGCATCTGCGGGATCAGTGGCCGACCGGCACTGAGCTCTATGCGGCTGCGCTCTGGCGCGATGCGCACCTGCCTCCCGATGCCGTCACCGGCTCGTTCAATGCGGGGATAGAAGGGTATTTCTCGCGCGTGCGGGTCGTGAACCTCGACGGTCTCGTGAACAATTCTGCGTTCGAAGCGCTGCGCGATCGTCGGCTGCTTTCCTATATGCGGGATGCCGGCATCACCGTATTCGTGGATTATGACCTCTACCTCGACTATCGCTACCGGAGCTTCTTCGAGGACCCGCAGTATCGTACGCACTTCACGCTGCTCGATAGGATATCGTTTACGAAGAACGAACGTTCCGGTGACGGCCTCGGTATCTACGAATTCAAATGATGGTCAAACTGTTCGTATCACCGCGCATTCCGGGCGAACCTCTCTTGTTCTTAGTCGCCCATCATGAGGGAGTATTTGAGCCCGGAGGCACGCTCTTTACGAGCGTTCTGCCGAAGGATTTTGCGCCGCAGAGCTATCGGTTCGTCGACAGTCTGCATGACGCCGACTATGCGCTGTTCCCTCACGCCGTGAAGTCGCGGCACGGGCCGCTTATAAGGCACGCGGCGCGTGCACGGGAAGAGGCACATGCTGCCGGGAAACTTCTCATTGTCTATATCGGCGGCGATTTGTCTCACAACATTTTTCTCGACGGCGTAATCGTGCTCAAAGGATCTCAGTATCGGCACCTCCTGCGTTCGAACGAGATACTCGCGGTTCCGACGGCAGAAGATTTCGCTGAGTCGTTTCCTATCATACCTCGCGAGAAGTCGGACCGGCCGGTCGTCTCATTCTGCGGATGGGCGGGATTCCCGTCGCCGCAGGCGTACGTGAAATATGCGCTCCGCAACCTAGCGCTCGACGTTGTGGCTTCTGTGCTCGATCCCCGGCTACGCGCCTTCAAGAAGGGGCTCTACTGGCGTCGCCGCGCGATTGCCGTGCTTGCGAAGGATCCCAGGATCGAAACGCGGTTCATCATACGGAAGACGTTCTCCGCAAGCGTGAAGACTATCAGTCTTGACCCACGAACGGCCCGTCGGGAATATGTCGAAAATATGCGACAGAGCGATTTCGTCCTTGCGCCGAAAGGCGACGGCAACTTCTCAGTCCGTTTCTACGAAGCGTTGTCTATGGGCAGGATACCGATCCTTATCGATACGGATGTAGTGCTGCCGCTCGAATCGTTCATCGACTATGATTCATTTATCCTGCGCGTCCCGGCGGAGGATCTCGCAAAGCTTCCTGACCTCGTATGCGCGCTCTACGAGAGGCTGACGCCCGAGGAATTCAGTGCTCGCCAGCAGGCGGCGCGCACTGCGTTTACGACCTATCTCCGGTACGACCGGTTCCTCGATACCGTATTTGAATGCGTCGTTCCTAAGATCGCGGCCCGGCTTGCGGCCGGCGCAGATACAGAACCGTCGCGATAATACTCGTCAGCACTGTTGAGGCGGTCTTAGCGGCGACAAGCCCCCAGAGTCCCCAGGCTACGATTCCTCCATACTGGAGCATCAACTGCAGGACCGGAGTGACGCTATTATAAATATAGAGCTCTCGGGTATGTTTCTGCGCGGTGAGCGCCGCCAGAGCGACCGGGGCGACAACGCCGAGCATGCTGAGTGCGTAAAGGGCGGAGAAAGGCACAGATGCCGAATAGTGCGGGAAGACGAGCGCGAAGAAGAATGGCGCGATGCCCATATATACGATTGCGCCGAGGAGCGCGAATGCCGCAAGCTTTATGAGCTTCGGCCCGATGGTCGCCCGAATCTCGATGTCGGTCTTTTCTGCGAATTTCGGCAAAGCTGTTATCGAGAAGAATCGAAGGAAGCTTGCGGCCCGGTCAGGTATCGCGGTCGCAAACGCATAGATCGCGAGATCGACGGGGCCGAGGAAGTGGAAGACGAGCACATTATCCAGTTGATTTGCGACTGCCGAGAGAACGCCCATGACGCTCAGATGTGTTCCGTACCGTAACGCGCTTTCATCAGTGGGGCCGTGCGCCGGGTACGTCCGCTTCGTCCGCCAGTGGAGCAGGGCGAGCATGACCGCCTGGACGCCGAGGCTGACGGCGAGCAGAGCAAGCGCATTCTTGAATAGAAAGGCGGTTGCGATAAGCAATCCGTAGTACGGTACGTTCAGCGCGAAGTTGTACCAGAACATCCGCCTGAAATCCTTCTTTCCGGAGAGAAGGGCGCTGTACGTATTGAACGTCGTCGTGATCGGCAGGCTAAGGCCGATAAGTAGCAGACCGAGGGCGAGAGACGCGTTCCCATTCACGTAGTAATAGAGTGCGCCGAGGCAGGCGCCGACGAGCGGCACAAGTGCCCACCGGAATTGGACGGGCAGCGATGCTTCGTACGTGCGGTCGTAACCGCGGGCAACCGCTTGAGCGACGGCGGTACTCATGCCGGTCATGGTGAGGGAGCCGACGAGCGCCGCGATTGAAAGGAGATACTGGTAGGTTCCGTAGACCTCTTTCGGCACTGCGTGCGCGAATGCGACGTACAGCACGAATGAGAACAGCGTCCCGGTCAGCGAACCGAGATTGACCCAGAAGCCCCCGGTTGCAAGATACACCATATCGGTCCCTGTGAACCGTTCGCTCCACCGAAGTAGGCGTGTCACGCGGTCAGTCAGGGTCATAGGGAGAGGTCGTCTCGTACCGCGACGTAGTTCGCGTACCGGTAGACGTTATCCCGCGACGATCGCGGATCCACCGCCACGAACCCGCGCGGCAGGAGCCGGAATAATCGATATCCCGGCAAGAGCCGCGAGAGGTCATAGAGGCTGTATCCGCGATAAAGTTGCAGGTGATTGAACTCGAACTGGATTAAGCGCGGCCGGAGCGTCAACAGCGACTCCTGCATGCCCTCGAGCGTCTCTCGCTCGAACCCCTCCGTATCTATCTTCACAAAGTCTATGCGATCGATAGCGCGGGAGCGCGCGAACGAATCGACGCTCATCACTGGCACCTCCTCCGCCGCGGCATCCGGGAAGATGCTCCGTTCGAGAGTCGCGGTCTCTGCGCCGGGCGCAGGTAGATACAGGGGCGCCGTTCCGTCATGGTTGGTTACCGCGCTTCGCACCGGAACGATGCGTGGTATGCCTGTGAAGCGGCGCTTGAGCGCATCGAACGTCCCCTGCGCCGGCTCGAAGGCGTATATGGTTGCACCGTCGAGCTCGCGGGCAAGGCGCTCGCTGTAGTCGCCCACGTTCGCCCCGATATCAAGGCATACCTTTATAGGATGCCGACTCAGGATGTGCCGTACGAACCACGCTTCGCCTGTATTTGAGCCAACGCAGTTGTCGTACCCGAGGGCATGTAGGGAGAGGGAAAGAAGCGCCTGGTGGGCCGGCGCGAGCCAGGCACGCCCGAACGCCCGCGCCCACGCGATCGAGAAGAGCCAGGTATAGTGCTTGAACAGGCGTCGCATACCGGTCGTCTCCGCATACTAGCACCGATCCCGGCGGAGGCGGCGCGCCCGCATGCTATAGTACCGGCCATATGAAGGCAGCCCTGCGCTATACCGTTCTTGCGGTCCTCTTCCTTATCCCGTTTATTCCGCTCTATGTCTCCGGTGATCAATATTTCCCCTTTATTACGGGGAAGGCATATCTATTCCGGATCCTGATAGAGATAGCTACAGGCGCCTACATCCTGCTTGCGCTTGCGGATCGTGCGTATCGTCCGCGCTTTTCATGGACGCTCGCACTCTATGGTCTATTCATTATCTGGATGTTCCTTGCCGACCTGTTCGCCGTGAATCCGCATAAGGCGCTCTGGAGCAACTATGAGCGCATGGACGGATGGGTGGCGCTGATCCACGTCTTCCTCTTCTTCCTCGTCGCAGGCGCCGTTCTCTCCGCGGAGAAGCTCTGGAAGCGTTGGTGGCTCACTATGCTCGGTGCATCAGTACTCATCTCTCTCTACGGTTTGTGGCAAATGTTTGGACTCGCGACCATCCATCAGGGCGGCGCGCGTGCTGACGCGTCCTTCGGCAACGCGATCTACATGGCGGTGTATCTCATGTTCATGATCGGCATCGCGGTCTGGCAGGCGATCGAATCCCGTGGTTGGCTGCGCTACGCACTCATCGCACTTGCCATCGTTCAACTCATTCTCATGTTTGCTACGGCGACCCGTGGCGTCATCCTCGGTTCTTTTGCCGCCGCTGGTCTTATTGCGCTTCTCCTTGCGCTTCGCGCGGGCGGCACAGTACGCAAAGCATCAATCGGCGTAGTGATCGCGCTCATAGCGCTTGCGGGCGCCTTCTTTCTTGCACGCGATACCGCATTCATCCGGAGCGAGCCGACGCTTGCGCGCGTTGCAAGCATCTTCGACGCAAACGAGCTGAAGGTTCGTTCAACCCTCTGGAGCATGGCGCTACAAGGTGCAGCCGCTCGGCCGGTCTTCGGCTGGGGGCAGGAAGGCTACAACTACGTCTTCAATACCTACTATCATCCGTCTCTCTACGGTCAGGAGCAATGGTTCGATCGCGCGCATAACACCTATCTTGACTGGCTCATAGCGGGCGGAGTTCCAGCGCTCATCCTGTTCCTCGCGCTCCTTGGCGCTGCGGCGCGTGCGATTGCCGTGTCTGCTATGCCGCGCAGCGAGCGATACATCTTGCTCGGCATCTTGCTTGCGTATGCGGTACAAGCGGTATCCGCGTTTGATAACCTCTTCTCCTATATATTGTTCGCCGCGATTCTCGCCATGGCGCATGACGCATCCGCGCGCCGCATGCCCGCTGTCGACGCGCCAGGCGAGGTGAAGGACACGGGACTCGGCGCAATCGCACTTCCTGCAGTCGGCGTTGTTACCGCTGCCGCGGTGTGGCTCGTGAACGTGCCAGGCATGCAGGGAGGTGCGGCACTTATACGCGCAGCGGGAAGCCAAGATCCGTCCGCGGGCCTTGCATATCTTCAGGCGGCGGTTGCGTCCGGGTCGTTCGCGACGCAGGAGATCGCGGAACAATCCGTCACGTTTGCTTCGAATGTTATGGCACAGCCTTCCATTCCAGTTGAAATGAAGCAAAAGGCGTTCGCGTTCGCGGCTGAACGTATGAACACAGAACTGACGCGCGCACCCCAGGATGCCCGTCTCCACCTCATGTACGGGCAGCTTCTTATTGTCGCCGGCGATTTCCCCGATGGCCTTAAGGAACTTTCTAGCGCTGTCACACTTTCGCCGAAAAAACAGACGCTCAGTATCCAGCGAGGAACCGCGAAGTGGCAGTCGGGAGATAAGGCGGGCGCTGCTGCGGATTTCGATGCAGCGTATCGACTCGATACGTCCTTTGAAACCGCCGCTCAGTACGCGGCCGCAGGGAAGCTCATCACAGGAGATGTTGCTGGCGCTGATGCGATCCTTATGGCGCGGTTCGGCACGACCACGGTCGATTCCGATCCTCTTCGCTACGCGTATTACGACCTGAAGCTGTATGACCGGCTTATCGCATCGATGCAGGCGCACGCCGCGGCTGCGCCGGAAGATGTGCAGCGGCGGCTGCAGCTCGCACAGGCCTATCTACTTGTGGGGAACGTACCCGCCGCGCGCGCAGAGCTAGAGGCGACCATCGCGGCACATCCGGAAACTGCGAGCGCAGCAGCGGGTCTCCTTAGGCAAGCGGGACTCTAGTAATGACGGTCGACGAACGCGTACCGCTCTCTTCTCTTACAACCTTCAAATCAGGCGGTGTCACCGCGCGCGTTGCGCATATTCGTACCGTCGAAGATTTCGACGCGGCGCGGGCGATGATCACCGCTGAGCAGCTCCCGTTCTATGCTCTCGGCGAAGGTTCGAACGTGCTTCCATCAGACGATGGATACGACGGTCTCATTGTGAAGCTTGAGATACCGGGTATGGAGTTTTCCGTAGAAGGGGACACGGTGCGTGCGACCTGCGGCGCAGGTGTCTCGTGGGATGTGTTCGTACGAGAGGCAGCGGTACGTGGCCTCTGGGGGGTGGAGAACCTTGCTGGCATTCCGGGGACGTGTGGCGCCGCTCCCGTGCAGAACATCGGCGCGTACGGAGCTGAACTATCTCATGTGCTCCATTCCGTTGACGTATATGACATGCGCGATGGCGCGCTCCGAACTATGTTCCGAGATGAATGCGAACTCGCATATCGCGACAGCCGTTTCAAGCGCGAGAGCAATCTGATCATCGTTCGTGTTACGTTCGCACTCTCGCGCACCGCCGCCCCGCGCATCGAGTACGGCGACCTTTTGCGCGCGAAGGAAGCAGGAACGGATCTTTCGACGCCTGCCGCGATCGGCGCAGCCGTGCGGACGATTCGTGCGACGAAGTTCCCGGATCTTACTGTGTATGGGACCGCAGGCTCGTTTTTTAAGAACCCCGTTCTGTCCGAGCAGAAATATACGGAATTGACGGCGCGGTACGGCGCGGTACCACGGTTTTCGAACCCTTCCGGAGTGAAAGTGCCGCTTGCGTTCATACTCGACAAAGCGCTCGCGCTCCGCGGATTTCGCATGGGGCATGCGCATCTGTTTGGTGCACAGCCACTCGTACTTGTACTCGATCCGGGTGGAAGCTCTAGCGAGATAGAAGCGCTTGCGCGCGAAGTCGAAACGCGCGTATATGATGCGACTGGGATTCGCATTGAACGCGAAGTGCGCTCGCTTCCCGAACGCGCGTGAAAATATTTTTTCGAAAAACTTTTTTGCGCGAACTTATCCACAGGTCGCGCTTTTTTCGCGCAAAAATATTTTTTTCGCGCAATACTAATCGATAGAACACTTCGCGTGAAGCTGTTTCAAAAAAATATTTTTGCGCGCAAGTGGGTCGATTATCACTCAACTAAATTCTCTTAGCACCATGGCTGCAAAGAAGAAGGCGAAGAAGGCGAAGAAGGCCGCCAAGAAGACGACCAAGCGCCGCAAGACCGCGAAGCGCAAATAACTTGCGCTACAAGAACAAGCCCTCGGAAGAGGGCTTGTTCTTTTTTTGTCTGTATCCAGACGGTTTACTGTTCCCTCATTTTTCGGTACTGTCTAGGGATTATGGCTGGTTTCCTCGGTACGCTGTTCTCCCAGAACGAATCTGCGGCCTTCGTGAAGGCTGCGGCGCCCGTGCTTGCCCGGGCGGCTGCTCTTGAAGATGAGCTTACGCCCGTGTCCCGGGAAGAGTTGCAAGCGCGGCTGCGCTCGGTGCGTGAGCGCACTGGCGGGACGCCGACGAAATCTGACGATATTGCAGAAGTATTCGCGCTTGTGCGCGAAGCGGCACGGCGGACCCTGAATGAGCGTCATTACGACGTCCAGCTTATCGGCGGCCTCGCGATAGCGTCCGGAAAGATAGCCGAGATGCGCACCGGCGAAGGAAAGACGCTCGTCGCAACGCTCGCGGTGACGCTCCGCGCGCTTGCTCAGAAAGGCGTTCACATCGTCACCGTAAACGACTATCTCGCGCGCCGCGACGCATCCTGGATGGGGCAGGTGTATGACTACCTCGGCCTCACCGTCGGTGCCGTGACGAGCCAAGGCTCGTATATATATGACGCATCACATGTTGCTCCGGAGGAGGATGCGGAGCGAGATCAGGAAGGCTCTTTTAAGGTCTTCTATGAGTATCTTCGACCTGCGGGGAAGCGCGATGCGTATGCTGCAGACATCACGTATGCGACTAATAATGAGCTCGGCTTCGATTATCTTCGGGACAATACCGCATACGATCCGGCGGGAATCGTACAGCGCGGGCATCACTTCGCGATCGTCGACGAGATCGATTCGATCCTCATCGATGAGGCGCGCACGCCGCTTATCATCTCGGGACCTGCAGCCGATGCGGAAGGGCTCTATGAGCGCTTCGCAGGAATCGTCCGCGACTTTACGGAAGGGCCTGAGTACACGGTCGACGAGAAGCAGCGCGCGGTCCAGATAACCGAGGACGGCATCCGGAAAGCGGAAGTTGCGCTCGGCATCGAGAATCTTTACACCGAGGGCGGGATGAAATACGCGCATCACTTTGAGACTGCGGTGCGGGCGAAGGCGCTCTTCCGCAAGGACAAGGAGTATGTCGTGAAGGATGGCGAGATCATCATCGTCGACGAATTTACGGGACGGCTCCAGCCGGGTCGTCGCTGGTCGGAAGGGCTTCATCAGGCGGTCGAGGCGAAAGAAGGCGTGCCGGTGAAGAAGGAGACACGCACGTACGCCTCCGTCACGTTCCAGAACTACTTCCGCATGTATGAAGGTCTCGCCGGCATGACCGGCACCGGCCTCTCATCCGAAGAGGAGTTTTATACCGTCTATAAGCTTGAGGTCGTGTCCGTGCCGACGAATAAGCCGGTACAGCGTATTGATCGCGACGATCTCATCTTCCAGACGAATAACGGGAAATATACTGCACTCGCGCGACAGGTAAAGGAACTCCACGAGAAGGGTCAGCCGGTTCTTGTCGGCACGGTTTCCATCGAAGACAACGAGGTCGTGAGCGAAGCGCTCAGAAAGGCTGGCATACCGCACGAGGTGTTGAACGCAAAGAATCATGAGCGTGAAGGAGAGATCATTGCAGAGGCAGGCAAGAAGGGGCGTGTTACGGTCGCGACGAACCTCGCTGGCCGCGGCGTGGATATTAAGCTTGGCGGCGCCACTGCTTCGCCCGAAGAGCGCGAAGCTGTTCGTGCCGTAGGCGGTCTTGCCGTCATCGGCACGGAGCGCCACGAGGCACGCCGCATCGACGATCAGCTGCGCGGTCGTTCCGGCCGCCAGGGCGATCCTGGCGAGACACGCTTCTTCGTCTCCCTTGAGGACAAACTCATGCGCGTCTTCGCGTCCGACATGATCAAGAACGTGATGGGTACCTTCAAGATACCGGAGGATGAGCCTATCGAGAGCGGCATGATCACCAAATCACTCGAGACCGCGCAGAAGCGAATTGAAGGCTATAACTTCGACGCCCGCAAGCAGGTGCTCGCGTATGATGACGTCCTTAATACGCAGCGTCTCTCAGTCTATGCGAAGAGGAACGAGGCACTTCTCGGGACGGATGAGGATGTGCTTGCAGAGTATGCGCGCATTGCCGGAACGGATGCTGCCGCGGTCGCGGCGCTCGCGGAGAAGCGCGTCGAGTTCGGCGATGCGTTCGTCCCGGTACTACGACGGCTCCTTCTTCAGATAACAGATGCATTCTGGCTCGAACACCTTGAGACCATGGACTATCTGCGCCGGTCTGTGTCGCTGCGCGCCTACGGACAGCGCGACCCGCTCATCGAATATCGTCGCGAAGGGCTCGCTCGCTTCAACGGCATGCAGGATGCTATCGATGCGGCCATACGCGATGCGCTTCCGCGGATACGTCCAGCCGACGATGCGAAGATCCGAGCGGAAGAAGCAAAGACGCGCAAGGCGCTTGTGGCCGCTTCAAACGGTTCTGATGCCTCGGCTGATGCACTTCCGGTCGTCCGCTCGGGAAAAGAGTACGGCAGGAACGATACGGTCACTATCAGAAACGGCGAGAAGACGCAGACGCTTAAGTACAAGAAGGCCGAGCCGTTTATCGCGGAAGGCTGGACGATCGTGCCGTAGGCATTTTGCCGGTGCGTATCCGTATCGTGTATTGGAGAGAGAGGTCAGTACCATATATGGTACTGACCTCTCTCAGTGCGGTTTGCGGGAGTATCTGCTAGTGTGAACATATGGCATTCGTCGACGAGGTAACCATTACCGCCCAGGCCGGCAACGGCGGCACGGGCGTCATACGCTGGCTCCGCCAGAAAGAGAATGCTCGGGGCGGTCCTTGTGGCGGGGATGGCGGGCGGGGAGGCGACGTCATACTCAAGGGCGTTCGCGATCTCGCCATCCTCTCGACATATCGGTTCACGAAGAAGTTCCGCGCAGAGAACGGAGAGGCTGGCATGAACCAGAACAAGCACGGCGCGGACGGGAAGGCCGTCGTTCTCCAGGTACCTGTCGGCACCGTCGCGACGGTGAGCTCGACCGGCGAAACCTACGAAGTACTCCGTGAGGGAGAAGAGATCGTGGTGCTTAAGGGCGGTTCGGGCGGGTTCGGCAATAGCCACTTCAAGAGCTCAACGAACCAGAATCCGTTCCAGAAAACGGAGGGTAAGCCGGGGCAGGGTGGGGATATCCATATCACCCTCAAACTCATCGCGGATGCGGGTCTCATAGGGTTCCCGAACGCTGGAAAATCATCCCTTTTGAACGCACTTACCCGGGCGAAGTCGAAGGTTGGTGCATACCCATTCACCACCCTCGACCCCCACCTCGGTGACTTCTACGGACGCCTTCTCGCCGACATTCCGGGCCTCATCGAGGGCGCCTCGGCAGGAAAAGGACTCGGTTCAAAGTTTCTCCGTCACGTAGAACGCACTGGTCTCCTCGTACATCTTGTCTCGGCTGAACAAGAAAACCCTGCCGAGGCATATAGGGCCATACGGGATGAGCTGTCGGCATTCGGCCGGGGGCTTGCCGAGAAGCCTGAGCTTGTGGTCCTGTCTAAAGTCGATCTGCTTACCCCGGAAGAGCTTGCGAAAAAGCTTTCTGCGCTCGAGACGGTCGTGGGGACGGGGGAAATCCAGACGGTGTCCGTCGCTGACGATGAACTCCTAAAGGCTTTCTCTGACCGTCTCGCCCGCTTGCTAGAGAAGAACGCCTAGGGTTAGAGTGGGGCCAATGGCTTCCTTTCGGCCCACCATAGGGCTTGAGATACACGCAGAACTCCGGACGAACACGAAGATGTTCTGCGACTCTAAGAACGACCCGGATGAAGGGCGTCCGAACGTCAATATCTGCCCGGTCTGCATGGCGCATCCCGGCACGCTGCCGGTCATAAACCGTGAGGCGGTACGGCACGTGCTTCGCGTCGGCGCGGCACTCGACGGGAAACTCGCCGACTACACGGAGTTCGATCGCAAATCCTACTTCTATCCGGACATACCGAAGGGATATCAGATCAGTCAGTACGAGCACCCACTCGTCTCGGGCGGTTCATTGAACGGGATCGCGATCACGCGCGTGCATCTCGAAGAGGACACGGCGCGTTCCTCGCATGCAGGCGGCTCGTCGCTCGTCGATTTCAATCGTGCCGGTGTTCCTCTTATGGAGCTTGTGACGGAACCAGTCATACACGACGCGAAGACGGCAGGGGACTTCGCGCGCGAACTTCAGCTCCTCCTCCGAACACTCGGCGCATCCGAAGCGAATCTTGAGAAAGGCGAGATGCGCATCGAGGCGAACGTTTCCGTGTCTGCGGACGATTCTTTCGGAACGAAGGTCGAGGTTAAGAACCTGAACTCGTTCCGTTCGGTCGAGCGTGCGATCGAGCATGAGATCGCCCGGCAGTCGAAGCTCATCGAGGAAGGGGGTACTGTCGTCCAGGAGACTCGTGGCTGGGACGAAGGGAAGCAGGAGACCTTCCATCAGCGCTTCAAGGAAGGGAGCGCCGACTACCGGTATTTCCCGGAGCCCGATCTCCCGAAGCTCATTCTGTCCGAGATGCCAGAGCTCTCCGCAGACGCGCTCAAAGCGTCTATGCCGGAACTTCCGTGGGAGAAGCGCGCGCGCCTTATCGGGAACGGAATCTCAGCAGAGGCGGCAGAGATACTCGTCGGCGACGAAGCGTATGCGGAGGTCTATGCGCGCGAGATAGCCGGGATCAAGGACGAGAAGGCGCATAAGGCAGCGGTCAACGTGCTCGTTGGCGAAGTGCGGAGCCTGAACCCGAGTGTCGAGAAGCTCGCGAACTTCAAAGGTTCAACCTTCGGTCCGGTCATGGAGGCCTTCGTCGCGGGAACAACTTCATCGACAGCGGCGAAGGCGGCTATCATGGGGGTTCTTGAGAACGGCGGAGAGCCGGAGATCATCATCCAGGTAAGCGATTCTGAAGCCCTCCAAAAAGCCGTCCAGGAGGTCATAAACGGCAATCAGAGCGTCGTTGCTGAATACAAGTCAGGTAAGGGGGCTGCGCTCCAATATCTCGTAGGACAGGCAATGAAGGCCACTCGAGGGGCAGGAAACCCGGGCCTTATACGAAACCTTCTCGAAGAAGCCTTGCAGTAGGGGAAGTGGCAGAGTGCGCGAGAAAAACGGGACGGAGAGGCCCGTTTTTCTTTTCTTTCTACAAAATATATTTCTTGTACTAAACAGACGAGAAATTCATAAAATACAATCTATATTGAGAACGAGAAATATATATTTCTTACATTTCTCGTACTACATTTCATCAATTACTCCTCTCCTTTCCAGGGCTACCGAATATTCTCAGCATTCATCGACGCATACGTAAAAACTTCTGCTTCGCACTAAGAAAAATCCGTTCTGATGCTGAACAAAGGATTCATTTCGATTCGCTATTCCGTTGGCTTTTCTTTCAAAAGAAGATTCTTCCCGCTGTGTATAGCGCCGCGTATTTGCTCGTTTTTCCCTCATACTGTGATGAGTAGTTCGTACGACGAAAAAACGAGATGTCACCGCACGATTCGACGAACCTCCTCTCCACACGCGAAGCAGCGAAGCTTCTCGGGTATACGCATGACTACATAGCGCGCATGTGTCGTTCCGGCGCGCTCCCCGCATCGCGAGTCGGCGCTGCGTGGTATGTCACGCACAAGGATGTAGAGGCATTCGGACGTACGCACGGGAAAAAACTTGATGCGTATCGGAAGACGCTTGCTCAAGAAATGCGCCGCGAAC
>CAZLVR010000002.1:0-24684 GCA_964563365.1 uncultured Candidatus Saccharibacteria bacterium
CCATCCTTATGTTCATCGGGTCTCTCATCCATCATTTTGATTCCTTCACGCTTCCGCAGTCAGGTGGCTGTACCCTTGGACTGCGTTCGGTGCGTCCGCATCTCTGGGCGCTTGAAGACTTCGGTATTGCGATAGATGCGAAGACTGATCACTTCGAGATCACGCACGGCGCACTCTCTCCCGCGGAGGTCGTCCTCTATGAGTCGAGCGATACCGCAACCATTAACGCGCTCCTTGCCGCAGCACGCATCGAAGGAACGAGCGTCATCCGCTACGCGTCCGCAAACTATCAAGTTCAAGAGATCTGTGGCTATCTCCAGAATCTTGGTGTTGGTGTCGAAGGTATCGGCACGACAACCCTTACCGTGACTGG
This sequence comes from uncultured Candidatus Saccharibacteria bacterium, assembly GCA_964563365.1. Classification (GTDB taxonomy): domain Bacteria; phylum Patescibacteriota; class Minisyncoccia; order Phycocordibacterales; family Phycocordibacteraceae; genus C7867-001. The sequence goes on from CAZLVR010000002.1 coordinate 374, forward strand.
CACAAAAGAGATCCAGAAGGATGTTGAGTACACGGTCGCAGAAGACCCGACAGACGCAATGTTTTTCATCGCGTCTGCCGCAGCGACGAAGTCTGCACTCCGCATCGAGCGCGTGCCGATTGAATTCCTTGAGGTTGAACTGCTCGTCCTTGCAAAGATGGGACTCCGGTTCCGCATCGAGGACGCAGGCGTCTCCGAGAATGGCATCACAAAGCTTGCCGACCTCTACATAGAACCATCTACCCTCACCGCATTCCCAGAGAAGATCCACGCACGCCCCTATCCGGGTCTCAACATCGACAACCTTCCCTTCTTTGCAGTCATCGCGACGCAGGCGGACGGAACGACCCTCATTCATGACTGGGTGTACGAGAAGCGAGCTGTCTACTACACAGAGCTTGATCGCTTCGGCGCGGAGACACAGCTTCTTGATCCGCACCGCATCAACATCACGGGACCGCGGCACCTGCGCGGCGCAGAGATCACCTGCCCGCCGGCGCTCCGCCCTGCAACCATCCTGCTTATCGGCGCGCTCGCTGCGGACGGCCGCTCCGTCCTCCGAAACGTCTACAGCATCAACCGCGGCTATGAGGACCTCGTCGAGCGTCTTCGCTCCATAGGTGCGGAAGTAGAGTCGTCCGGCGCGTAGCAGCGCCTGAACGAAAGGCTTCCGGAAAGGAGGTGTTCGGGGTCCCCATTCTTATGGGGATCCTTGAAACGGGGACCCCATTCCTATGGGGAAACGACCGACGGAAGATGATAGCGACGACGCCTCGTCGGAGTGGGAGTCTTCCGGAAAGTGAGTTCAGTGAAGGCGCTGCGCCTGAACGAAAGGCTTCCGGAAAGCGAGCTAGTCTGCTACCCTTTCCCCACTATGGAGCAGTTTTTGAAAGTGCTGAAGGAGTATTGGGTGCTGTGGCTCATCCTCATTCTGACCGCCCTTGGTACCGTGGGATATGTATTCGGATACCGGTTTGATGCGGGCGGTGTGACTCATGTGGGGCGCCTTGTCGTCACCGGCCTTCCTGAAGGTTCTGCCATCTATATCGACAAAAGCCGTCGTGTCGCTGCCTCCGGCGGACGCGCAGAAGCGGATCTCACCCCGGGCACGCATGAGGTCATCGCAGACCTTACCGTTGCAAATGATCCGTGGATCGACATCGTCGAGATTGTCTCTGGTACGGATACGATCGTGACGCCGTTTGTCATCCCGGTGAAGCCGCCGGTCGCGACACTCACGGGCGCTGACGCGGAGAATGCCCGCGCGCTCATCCGCGCAAACGCCCTTCCTACCAAATGGACGCCGCGGACGGTCGGCGACGGCTGCATGAAAGCATACGCATCCGGAAACCGCGTCATTGCCTATGCCGCACCGGCAGACGGTTGCACGGCTCCTGCATATCTGGCGTGTGCAGAAACATCGGCCGAAAATCCGACGGGCGCCTGCGCCGAGACCATCATCTTTACGGGGAAAGATCCCATCACTGCGCTTATACCGTACCCAGGCCGCACCGACGCCGTCATCGTCGGTTCCGGAAAGACCGTCTCCGTGGTCGAGCTTGACCCGCGCGCGCCGCAATATGTAGCGCCCATCTTCCGCGGTACCTATACGGGTATCGCTCCGCTTGCGACCTCGTCGATAGTCACGACTGACGGCATCGCGGTCCTGAAACTCTCCTTATGAAGCGCATCGGGGACGTCCTCTCCGAAGTACGAGCAGCGAAGACCGAGGCGCCGAAGGCCCGGAAGACCGAACGCGGCGAACTCATGCGCTATTTTCAGACCTACCTAAACGCCTCGCGCGCGAAGGCGAAGCTTCCCCTTATCACCATGGCGCGCATGGGACGGATACTGGAAGGTATTCCGACAAAGGATCTCTATTATCTTAAGAGCATCTGTAGCCGGGCGAAAAATTTCAGCAAAAAATTCTGGTGGGAAGTGGACCCAAAGAAGCACGTCGTCGAGAATCCGTTCTAGACTGGGCTGTGCATAAGTTATTGACCGGTCCTCCTGCAGGAGTAGTATGCCACTATCGAAACGGGCACCCCTCGTCTCGATGACGCGGGATCCATCCAGCCGACCACCCCCGTCCCCCGTGGATCCCGCGTCCCTCGTTCCCCCGCCGGCTTCGCTTCGCGAAGCCGGCTTTTTCTATAAACGGCACCGTTCTGGCCGGTATGATGCGGTCGCGGTATAGTCCCGAAATGGAGATAGTCCAAGAGGGCGCGCAGGTGTTGCGCGATATCGCGAAGCCGGTCGCCGAACAGGAGTTCGGCAGCGCCGCGCTTGCAACGCTTCTCGAGGAGATGCGGGCCGCGCTCGACGCGCAGCCTGACGGGGTCGCGCTCGCAGCACCGCAGATCGGAGCCAGTACGCGGATCTTCATCACCCGAGAGGACCGGATGCAGGCGCCGCCGGAAGACGGCACGCCGCTCCCGCCGGTCGTCGGCGTCTTTATCAACCCGGAGCTGATCCGGACCTCCCGCAGAAAAGCGGAGATGGACGAGGGCTGCCTTTCCGTTCGTGGCATCTACGGAAAAACCAAGCGCTATGAACGCGCAACCGTGAAAGCGTATGACGAGGACGGCCGCGCATTCACCCGCGGCGCAGGTGGTATCCTCGCACAGGCGTTCCAGCACGAGATCGATCATCTCGATGGCACGCTCTTCATCGACCACGCGACGCATCTTGTTGAGGCTGAGCATCGCGACCATGCCTAAGTTCGCTTATTTCGGTACGCCGTACGTGGCGCGGGATACGCTCGCGCTCCTTGCGTCACGTGGATATTCCCCTGCAGTTGTCGTCACGAGCCCTGACGCGCCACGGGGACGCGGGATGCAGCTTCAACCCTCTGAGACAAAGGAATGGGCACTCGCTCATGATCTTCCGGTCCTTACTCCTGAGCGGCTTGATCCTCACGCACTCGAAGAAATCCGCTCCTACGGATGCGACCTTGCGATCGTGGTCGCATATGGAAAGATCTTTCCCGCTCCGATGTTTGACCTCTTCCCTCGCGGCATCGTGAACATCCATTATTCCCTTCTGCCGAAGTATCGTGGCGCTTCGCCGGTTGAAGCGGCGCTGCTCCATGGAGATACAGTGACCGGCGTTGCCATCCAGCGCATGGCACTCGCGCTCGATGCAGGAGACGTGATCGCGACGAGAGAAACGGCGATAGGGCCGGAGGAGACAACGAAGGAGCTCCGTGCGCGCCTTATTGAAGAAGGCGCTGACCTCCTCGCATCTCTCATGCCCGCTCTCTTTGCGGGTACCGCTCCTGCAACTCCGCAGGACGAGTCGCTCGCCACCTATTGCGGCCGCATCCAAAAGGAAGATGGCCTTCTCGACCTCTCCGCAGACGCACGCGAGAACTGGAACAAATACCGCGCATATGCGGAGTCTCCCGGCACGTACTTCTTCTACGAACGCAACGGCAAACGAATCCGCGTGAAAATCAGGTCTGCGCGGTTCGAGAACGATACCTTTGTCCCTGACCGCATCGTGCCTGAAGGAAAGAAGGAGATGAGCTACGCGGACTTCGTCCGCGTATAAAATGAGCCCGCGCTGCTCAATAAGCAGCGCGGGTATTCCTTTGCTTACGCGGAGCTACGCGCAGGCGGGCGCAGGATCAGAATCATCAGGCCAATGAGCGCGATGCCAAGGCCAAGCAGAAGCGCACTGCCGATCGGCGGCCCCCACGGATACGGGAACTGCGACGAAAGATTCACGTTCCTGAACTGGACAAGGTCGGCGCCAAGCTGAAGCGCGGACGCAATGATGATGCCGAGACCGATGCCGAAGGTACTTTTCCCCATGACGCTTTTCAGAGTCATGACTCTTCTCCTTTCGTGCTGACGTTGGAGAGACACGTATTGTAGAACGAGAAATCGTCCGCAGGTACGCCCCCTGTGCATTACGGGAGTGGCACGTCGAATATCTTCCGCGGTGAGCGATGCCCGGATATCATCCTCACATTCTGCGGACGGACCCCGTATTCCGCAGCCACGAGCTCGCGAACCCGCAGGTTCGCACGATTGCGCTCTGCCGGCTCCTTGACCGACATCGACAACGTCTTCTCGTCAACACGGATGATGGATTCGCGCCGCGCACCAGCCTTCACCTCGACGCGCACGTACATGCGCTAGCGTACCTTCTTCGCACGCGCCGCCTTGCGGCTCTCGGCAAGCGCCTTCGTATGGGCGCGTGCAAGCTCGTCCGTCACATCCCGCAGCACAGTGGTGACCGCATTCGCGAGCTTTGTCTTCGTCGACTCCGCCATGAAGCGCTTCTTCCCTTCGGATACGATGAGCTCGGCCCGCCAGATATCGCCCTTCTGCTTTCCACCGACCGCCCGCTCAAGGAGGACCTGTGCTCGCGCCTCTCCCTTGAAGAACTTATCGAGCTTCGCGAGCTTCCCGGTGATAGTCTCGACGAGCTTCCCTTCCGGTTCGTACTTCTTCCCCTTGATGCGTAGGTCCATAGATGTTCTATACGATACCAACCCTCGGGAAGAGACGGAAGTGAATATTGCCGAACCCCCGTTTTACGCTAGAATGGCCCTACCGTCCCGCGAGGGACGCGTTCATTCCGGTGTAGCTCAATGGTAGAGCAGCTCCCTGTTAAGGAGTTGGTTGTAGGTTCGAGTCCTACCACCGGAGCAAAAATTGACATTTATATACTTTTGGCATATAATAAAACTCGGTTCAACATGGAGTAAAATCTATGCCGCAGTTCTCTTCCCTGTCTCACGACACCGAAGGCCCGATTGGTAGCGATGGCTATCTGCGAGGAATGGGTGAGGAAGGATGGCAACTTTGCGCCGTTTGCCCTATCGCCCGCTCCGAAGCAGTACGGATGTACTTCGTGCGAGAGCAAGGAGTTGTCCGATATTGGGAGTACGAAACTGTCGAATACTGGGCGGACAGTTTCGAACCCGAGAAGCTCGCTGACTACTACAATAACGGATGGCGAGCAGTCGCTACCGTTCACAAGGGTCCGCACATCAATTGCTACTATGTGCGCGAGAAGAAATAAGAACCACTATCGCCTGGCAGGTCGCCCGACCTCGTCGGGCGATTCTGTTTATACAGTTCGAACTCCCCTCACCGCAAAGTAGGAATAAAAAGAACCGCCTTGCTATCGGCGGTTCAGTTTCGTCACGGTGTCGGACCTAGTGGTTGTGCTGTTCGATTTTCACCACGTGTGGCTCGTTGGGGTGTGCGCCCTCCGCAAGGAGCAGGAGTTCGCAGTTCCCGAAATGGAACATAGTGAGCATGTCTTGCCACGGAAGACCGTAGTAGGACGCATAAAGCATCTTTCCAAAATCACCGTGGGTCGCAAGCAGAACCGTGCCTGACGGGTGTTCTGCGCGGATTTGGTCCAATGCCCGACCTGCACGTTCCAAAAGGTCTGGAAACGTCTCGGCGCCCGGAGGCGACAAGAAGTAGGTAATGGTTTCCGTCTTCACGATATCGGGCGTACAAAGCCGCTCAATATCGCTAGCGAGTTGGCCGGTCATGGTTCCAAAGTCGCGCTCAATGAGCGAATCCAAGACCACGGGCTTATCAAAGCCCAAGGTCTCACAAACGACCTCTGCTGTCCTCTTCGCACGCGATAGCGGCGAAGCATAGACAACATTGAACGTAAGTCCGGCGTCTTTGATTCCGTCCGCAAGTTCATGCGCCTGCTTCTCGCCAATGGCGGTCAGAGGCATGTCTCGGTGGCCATTGAGGACGCCGTTGGCGTTATCCTCGTCCTGGCCATGGCGTGCAATATAGATTTTCAGCACGGCTCAATTATCTCCTTATTCTAGCCGTAAAGTACATCAGAAAACAGAATGGGTCAAAATCAAGATTACCGTTGCACGGTCTCTGCGGTGGCGATCGAGTAGCGCATCAGACCGCCTGCGGAGCCGCCCAACCATGCTGGGCGGCTCCTATTTTCTTAGAGCATCAGCGCGCGGCATAGTAGACTATGCGCATATCATTTTCACTCGTATCAACTACCTATGGGACAGAACAAGCACGGCGTTAGCCCGAAAAAAGTCAGAGGCAGGACTCCGAAGACGAAAAAACGGATGGCGGCAAAGAAAGCGATGCTTGCAAGCCGCAAAAGCAACAAACGCTCATAAGAACGTCCCGTGCTCTTGAACCAGGCCCTCACCGGAGGGCCTGGTCTCGTATCGAGTACGGCGCGACTGGTATACTTTCTGCATGAAAGAGCGCATGAGCGAGCGTATCCTGCGGCAGCGCGGCGCGGAACAACCGTCTCGCGAGCGTGGAGCTGCCGTGTTCGCCCTCGAAGATGCGAAGCGGTTCCTGGATGCGACCGAACACTGGTTCTTCGATACCTGCGAGGCTGCCGGTAGTGTACCGCCGCACGCGCTCGGTCATTGGATGAGCGCGTATCGCCTCTATAAGAAGGCGTGCCTCGACGATCTCCGACAGACTGCCGCTCTGCACCGATACGATGATGCCCTCCTTCGCACCGGTCGCGAGCTCGTTTTCAAGCATCTCGACCGAGTTCAGGGCCGGTTCTTCGACCGGCTCGACGAGATCGAGGCGCGGCTCGGACAGCACTCCTCACTTGCCGAACGCGTGCGCTCACCACGCGAAGAACAGCATGGGTTCCGCGAGGAAGACCTCATATCGCCGCCACAGGGCCGGGGTTCGTTCGCACGCAGCGTTCTTGCGCTCCTTGCGTTCGGGACAGCAACGGCAGGAACGGTCGAATCGACGGATGATCTTATACCGCCGCCTGCGATAACGCGTACGGCTGACGGCATGTATATCGATGCACCGATCGTGAGCGCGCCGCCGGAACGCACCATTCAAGACCTCATCGACCATCCTTCGACGATCGATACGGTTGAAGGGCCGGAATCCCACTCTCCTGTGCGAACATCCTCCACCGCAGGCACGCAGGACCGCGTCGAGTCTGTTGGTGCGGACACGGGAGACGCCGAAGGCGGAGCGGCACTCGCAGAGACAGTCGAACCCGATACGTTACGCGGCACAACCAGTGACACACCCACACTGCCATGACCTCCCCATCCTCATTCGGCCAGATTCTCGGAATCCCCTCTACCGAAGAAGAGGCAGATGCATTCGCGTCGCGGCTGCTTGTCCATTTTCTAACACATGCCGAATCGCGCATGAGCGATACGGATACGGCAGCCGCAGCCGCAGCGCTCTCTGCAGGAGACGCTGAAGGTCTCGCGCGGCTGCTTCGCGCCGCCGTACCCGATCTCGATACCCGAATGTCCGCACTTCTTCCGGCCGCCTAGACTCGCGGCAGCGGTATACTGCTACCGTGCGCTAGAAACTAATCATCATTCGATGAATATTTGCGACACGTGCGAGCATGAACACAATGCCGACGGCACCTGCAGCTGCGGCTGCACCGCTATGACCGGCGGGACAGAGACAGGGACCGACGACGCGGCGATGTAATCCCGTCCCGAACCCGCCCCGCAGAGCGCGGGGCGGGTTCGTTGTCCCGTCACGCTATACTTTCTCGCATGACCTATCTCGACAGCATCATCCTCGGCGTCATCGAAGGCCTCACGGAGTTCATACCGGTATCCTCGACCGGGCATCTCATCCTCGCAAGCTCCCTTCTCCAGATCCCGTCCACGGACGCTCTGAAGACGTTTGAGATCGCGATCCAGCTGGGCGCCATCCTTGCCGTAGTCGTGCTCTATTGGAGGTCGTTCCTCGACCTCAAGATCGTTGGCCGGCTGCTCGCCGCCTTTCTCCCGACCGCGCTCGTCGGCTATGTGCTCTATCATTTTATCAAGGGAGTCCTTATCGGAAACACGCACGTGGTCCTCTCCGCCCTGTTTCTCGGCGGCGTCGCCATCCTCCTTATCGAATACTACGTACGCAACCGGCCTGCCGCTCCCCGACAGATGCATGAGCTCACGTATCTTCAGGCGAGCCTTATCGGTCTCTCGCAGGCGCTTGCGGTCATCCCGGGCGTCTCCCGGAGCGGCGCAACGGCGATGGGCGGCCTCGTGATGCGCATCCCGCGTGCGACCATCCTTGAATTCTCATTCCTCCTTGCGGTTCCCACGATGCTCGCCGCAACTGGATACGATATTGTGAAAGACCCGTCGACCGTCTCCGGCGCACATCTCGGACCGCTCCTTCTCGGCGGCGCTGTCGCATTTGTCGTCGCCATCGCGGTTATACGATATGCGCTCCAATTCGTACGCAAGCATTCTTTCGTCCCGTTCGCGCTCTATCGCATCGGCCTCGCGCTCTTCTTCTGGCTGTTCATCGTTATATAGAAAAGGGCGGCGAAGCAAAAGCTCCGCCGCCCGATGCCGGAATGTCCGGTCTTAGAAGCGCCAGTTGAGCGCGACGCCTGCGCGACGATCGTCGAGCTCAGCCACCGATGCCGGGAGCGGATTGCCGCTCGCGTCTGGTGAGAGCACGTACGACTCGCTGTCGTAGCTCGTCTGCGAATATTCGAGCGCGAGCGACAGGTTCTCCGAGAGGCGGAATTCAATGCCGCCCCCGAAGGTGTTGCCCGAGACAGTCTGGCTCTGGCTCAAATTGAACGGCGCATGACCGGCTGCCGGGCGACAGAAGCCGAACGGAACCGCTGCCGGATCCGGGCACTGCTCCTGCTGCTCGAGTTCCGCCCAGCTCTTGCCCGCTTCCGCGTAGAGAAGCGCGCCGCCGAGCGGGACGCCGACGATCATCGCAAGCGTGTATGCGCTCGAAAGCGTACCGCTTTCCGTGATGTAGTTGCCATCACGGACCGTTTGCGTGGCATTGCCCCATTCGGCACTGCCGCGCGCACCGACGATGAGCGGACCGACATCGAAATTGTAGCCGGCCTGGACGCCCATGAAGCCACCATCGAGCGCGTCTTGCTCTGGCGTTCCCGTATTCTCGTAATCGACGGATCCTTGGACCCAATCGCTGCGGAGACCGACGTAGCCGCCGCTCCAGTCTTGCGCCGCCGCCTTTGGCACGTACGCGATGACTGCAAGAGCTGCTGCGCCCATGAGCAAAGCACTATTCTTCATTTTCAATTCCCCTGTCAGCCTTTTCAGGCCTTCAAAGTCGAAACACGCCTTGTGGCGTGTTCACGGGACTTCCCGCTCGACAACCGTACCATTTACTTCGTAGTTTTGGAACGGGATTGACAAATCCTTCTATGAATCCTATGGTTCTCGCTATCGCAAACCACGACCCGCGAAAGCGGGCCGGAGAGGATACCCGATGCGATACGCACTTTTCACTCTCGCTATCCTGCTCGCTACCCCGGCGTACGCAGACTACTACCCTGCGATGCATCGAGAGGGCGAGCTGTACTGTAGCTCTCAGGACACCGCCTGGCAGCTCGGATACGAGCTTACGAACCGCCGCACGAGCGCGACGGAGCGCGAGCGCGCAGCGCGCGCTCGCGGCTGTTCTGTGCTTGAAGAGGACGCACGCGTCCTCTCTGCCCGGGTCATCGCCCCGGACGGCGGGATGCCGTTTGTACTCTTTGAGGCGCGGCTCATACCGGACGGGATTGCGCCGGAAGATGCGGTGCGTGACGCGGAAGCCTTTCCGCGCGCGTACTTCCTCTTCCTACCGCCACCCTAGCGAAGCGGGCAGAACGCCCGGCGCGCCTGCATCACTGCAGGCGCGCTTTCGTTTATCCCGGTATGTGCTTCGGACATCGGCACCCCTTCGGCTTGATGTGCTCGTCGAAGTATTCCTCGCCGTAGTCGTAGGTGATTTCCTCACCGGGGCGGATCTTCTTCGTCGCCATGATGAAGATACGGCCTCCGCGCGTCTCCGGTTCCGCGTTCGGGATACAGGAGTGGTTTATGTATCCGGCCTTGTTCCACGCAGGCTTTCCGTCGAGGACTTTTCCCTTCCCGTTATCAAATAGGTAGAGGCTGTTGCTCGTATATTCTTCTTTTTCCGAAAGGATCTTTCCGACATACTCGATGATGCACGCTCCCTTCGGGATTTCACTCTTCGTATAGAGACCGATGCCTGCAGAGGACCGCTTCGGCACAAGCTCAAAATCGCCCGGCACGTATTTGCCTGTTTTCTTCTTCATAAAGTCGTGATTATAACGAATCCCAGAGCCCGTCGTCCTCCTGGCCGTCTATCTTGAAGATAGACACCCCGGCAAGGCCGGAGCTCTTCGCAAGCGCCACCTTCTCCGCGATAGCCTGTGCGTCCGACCACCAGACGAGGTTAACCGTCACGGCCTTTCCGCTTTTATTCGCGTAGGAAAGCGCGCGCGCCGCATACTCATCCTTTCCAGCAACCCCCTTTGAGAGCGACGCCGCGGAAAGAAGCTTCTGTGTCGTCTGCGACGGGATATAGGAGTATGAGAGTTCTCCGGCCGCATTCCGGAATGGTTCGATGCCATGCTCATCCGCCGTCTCGCGGGCGTATTCATGAGATACCGAGTGGAGCTGCGCATACGGGCCGAACTTGTTCGGCGACACGGTAAGGGAGAGCTCCCGGCCGTAGGTCGCGACACCGAGATAGAGCTTATCCGCATCGATGCTTTGCTTCGTGAGAGTGATAACTTTCTTCACCCACGCCGGATCGGCGACCGGATAGTACGGGGCACCGGCCCGCGCCGAATTGAGCTTGAGGTCAGCGCGCTGCTGGTCATAGGTCATAAGGTTCACACGGTCGCAATACTCATTGATCGCCTCGTAGTCGTTCGCATACTCGAGCTTCTTCGGAATAACCGTATAGAGAGAGTCGGGCGGCGTGCGCGCCTCTATCGTGCAGGACAGAATCTTATCCCCGAGCTTCGCCGAGAGCTCCTTGAGGAAGGCGGAATAGTATGGACGGGTTGCTGCGAGCTTCCCCTCATAGTCGATATCAATACCGTCGTAGTTCCCGCTGTCAACGAGCGCAACCAGCGCAGCTACGTGCTTACCCCGCGCAGACGGAGAGGAAAGTATTGAATGGATCGCCTGAGTATCGCTCCACATCACCGTCGGTATGACGGGAATGTCTTTCGCGCGGGCGTCACGCAGAAGCTTCTTCCAGGCACTTCCCTTCATGGAAGCGAGATCCCGCACCTTTCCATCGGCCAATACCGAGTAGCTGAACGGATAGACAGACGTGAGAATGTCGAGATGATTCGTCGCATCCCGTGCCCCGTCTTTTGCTGCCCAATACGGTATCCAACCGGACACGCCGAAGTCCGCAGCGAACGCTGCAAGCGGAGCGCTCATCACGAAGAGCACACTAACGAAGAAACCGAAACGCTTCATAGCTTTTCTCAGTATACGGAATCTAGCTCAGATATGCGACCTTTTCGCATATCTGCCCTTCTATCGATGCTACGCTATATCTATGAATGCACGCGTCCTGTCGCTCGTGCCGGAATTGAAGCGGTACCGGACGCCGCATCAGATCCAGGACTTCCTCGATGGGATCGCGATAAACCACGAGAAAGAGGGCGAGACCTGTATGAGCCCTGTGCGCGTGCTCAGGGAGAAGAAAGCGCATTGTCTTGAGGGAGCGCTCTTTGCGGCAGCCGCGCTCTGGGCGCAGGGTGAACGGCCGCTTCTTATGAATCTCCGAACGACACGCGGAGACGATTTTCATGCAGTCGCTCTGTATCAGAGCGGCGGCTATTGGGGCGCCATATCAAAGACTAACCACGCCGTGCTCCGATATCGCGATCCTATCTATCGAAGCCCTCGCGAACTCGCCGCTTCGTATTTCCATGAATATTTCTTGGGGTCGACCGGCCGAAAGACGCTGCGCGGATATACCCCACCGGTAAGCCTTGCCCGCTTTGGGTATGGCTGGATCACGCGAGACGATGATCTCTGGGATATCGCGGATACGCTTGCCGCACTTCCCCATGTTTCGCTCGTCCCGGCAGGGACAAAGCTCCGTACCGCGAGTCTCCTTGAGCGCCAGGCGACTGACCCGGTCGAATGGCCTCGTTCAAATCCTCGTACCTGACAGACCGCTTCCCGCGCGGTAGCATGCCCCCATATGAAGCTTCGCAACGCCCTCATCATAGGCGGTATCATCGCTGTCCTCTCATTCGCCGGATTCGGCATCCACGAGTATCGTCTGACCGAGACGGCGCTCCGTACGGCGGAAGATGCCCTTTCCTCTACTACCGCCGCATTCATGAAAAGCGAGTCCGAGAACCGTGACTTGTCTGAGGCGCTCGCTGCCGAGAAGGCTCGCAACGACGACTTCGAACGACAGATCGACGACATCTCAGGGACGGTCGGCAAGCTTGATAAACTTTCAAAGACCGATCCGCAGCTCCTTGCGAAATACTCGAAAGTCTACTTTCTAAACGAGAATTACATCCCGGCGAAGCTCGTCCAGATCCCGGATAAGTATGTTGCCGACGGTAACGACGAATACTTCCTCGCAAGCGTATGGCCGTTCATGCAAGACATGCTCGAGGCAGCAGAGGAGGATGGCGTTGATCTGAAGATCACAAGCGCGTACCGCTCGTTTGAACGCCAGACGGAGCTAAAAACAAGCTACAAGATCACCTATGGCAGCGGCGCGAACGCGTTCTCGGCCGATCAGGGATACTCGGAGCATCAGCTCGGTACGGCAGCGGATTTCACAAGCGCGGGCGTCGGCGGAGGGCTGTCCGCCTCCTTCGCGTCAACGACGGCCGGCACATGGCTTATGGAGAACGCCTACCGCTACGGCTTCATCCTTTCCTATCCGAAGGGCAACTCCTACTACGTCTACGAGCCGTGGCACTGGCGCTTTGTCGGCCGCGATCTCGCGAAGGCACTCCAGAAGGACGGGAAGCACTTCTACGACCTCGACCAGCGCGATATAAACGAATACCTCATCAGCCTGTTCGACTGAGTCACAGGTGCCGGAGGACGAAATCGGCCCGTTCTTCGACCGGGCCGACGGGCACTTCGATGATCGGAATGCCTGCAGCCTGATACGCGGCCCGTATCGCAGTATGCAGCGCCTCAGCCTCAGCCTCGGTCTCGACGCGCTCGGCATCTTGCGTATACGGCAGAAGCGCGAGCAGGAACGCTTTCGAGTAGGAAGCGGTACGGAGCGCCATACGAAGCGTGGGGTCGTCCGCATACCCGGCACGCGCGAAGTAAACCGCGCTGTCGTGAATCCCGCGGTCAAGGAACGCTACGCTATCCTTCGGCAGCGCCTCTTCGGCGCGAATTTTCTCGGCAAGAACCGTCCGTTGGAAGCCAAGCTCGTCCGCATGCATCTGCGCGACCGTTTCCCCTCGCGCCCGGCCAGCGGCAAGAATGGCCCGCGCGGCCTCCGGGACCGTACGGAACCCGCGGCGCGCAAGCTCCTGGATGAGCGTCGTCTTCCCTGAACACGGGCCGCCCGTTATCACGTACCATCGGTTCCCCATGGCGAAGAGTCTAGCACTGCCCACGAAAAACGCCGGCGGGACCCTACAGGGGTCTCCGCCGGCGCCCTATTCGGCGTACGTCATCTACAGCGGAGCGACGCGTCCGAGCGAGACGGAATCGAACACGCGGAAGTAGTCTTCACGTTCGCGTTCGAACCATTTCTGCGCGCTTTTGCGCCGCCGCGCCGCGGAGCCTTTCGGCTTGTCCGGGTCGGGCTGCTTGCGCAGGTTCCGGTCCCGCCCGCGGTGTCCTCCGTTATGACTTTTCGCCATGATGCTCCCCTTCGTAGGAGTTGCTTTCGGAATGTAGGCCGTGAAGCCTACCGAGCGAGCGTACCGGAAACAGCCGTGAGGCGCAACACGCTATCAACAGCATCGCCCGGCGCACGGCCGGGCGATGCTCGAGACTTGGGTAGTGTCGCGGACTAACGGTTTATCGCGAGCGCGTCACCTTCGACGAGTTTCCGGAGTTCCTCCTGGGTCGCCGGCATCTCGGAGATCTTGATGCGACCGACCGGACGGATGCTTACCCCGTGGCAGAGGCCGAGCGCAAGCGCAGGGTTCATCTGCTTCCCGTGGACCTCCACCGTCTCGGTGTGATCGAGGAGAACGTCCACTTTGTCATGCATGCGGGCGTTCATAGCATCCGCGATAACGCGGTAGCCGATAAGGCCAGACACCGTGTTGAAGCGGCAGCCTTCCGAGTCCTTCCCGGCATACTCGACCGCGACGATGGTGCCGTACGGAAGATATTCGGCAAGGTCCGAGGAGCGAGCCATGACGACCTCCGGGTTCGACGGGGCGCCTGAAGCGGTCACTGACGGGTTAGAGTCGGTCTGCTCCGGAAGCGCGTTATACGCCGTAAGCATGACGGAGAGAGGCTCGGCCGCGTCCCCCGCGAGGCGGACGATCGGCGTCGAGGTCTTCATGGCGATGGTGGTGGTAGCCACCGGCGCGGAAGCCTCGGTCGAGCTCGCGTTCATGGGAGCGGTACCTCCCCCGAAAGCGAAGAAGCCCATAAGGGCTATCGAAATAATAGGCATAAAAGAAAACGGCTTTCGCCGTCTCGTAGAACTAGACTATCAGCCGACGGTCGTTTTGTCAAGGTCTATGACATCTTTCTTAACTATGTCAATATCTGAAAATACAATAAAACCCTTATTATAAGCCATATTTTCGACATTGTGCTTATCTTCATCTAATCTTCCAAACTGCCCGGATAGACTGCCCGGACGCCCCTTGGGCCCTTTGACCCTCTTACCCGCCTAATTCAGTCCTATGTACCTCTTTGGGAGGGCCGCCGCGGCGGCCCTCCCTGCCTTTTAGCCTATACATAGGCTTTTTTCTATAAATAAACACCCCCGAAGACCGGTGGTCCCCAGGGGTGTTGGCGAAGAAGGTTGCAGGCTAGTGTATCGCCGCTGCAGCAATGCCAAGGCCGACGCCAAGGCATGAGAAGACAGCGCCGAGAAACCAGCGCCACAGCACCTTCTTCTGGCTCGCGCTCCGGCTCCTGCCGACACGCGTTAAGGGATCATAGGCGGTATCAGCTGGGAATTTCTGGTTGTGCTCCTTCTGTTTGAAGTACGCACGCACGCAGAGCCCGAGGCCGATGAAGCCCATGATGAACCCTAGAAAGCCAAGTTCCATTCTGTTCTCCCATAGAGGGGTTGAGGAGCTGCCCAGCGCCAAGCGCTGAAGTTACAGTATGCAACAAAAACAAAGAACCGCAACTATGCGGTCCTATGTTCCCCCTTCCCTCTCTTACCAGGAAAGCTGGCCGCCCGTCTTGTATTCGGTTACGCGGGTCTCGAAGAAATTCTTCTCCTTGTTGAGGTCGACCGCCTCGCTCATCCACGGGAACGGGTTCTGCACATTGTACTGGGCCGGAAGCCCGACACGTTCGAGGCGGCGATCCGCGATATGCTCGATGTACTGCTTGAAGCCTTCCGCGTTCATGCCGAAGATACCCTTCGGGAAGACGGTCGTCGCGAACGTATACTCAAGACCGACCGCGCGGCGGACCATGTCGACCAGGTGGTCCTGGAACGCCTTCGTCCAAATTTCCGGCTGCTCCTCCTTGATGCCGTTGATGAGGTTGATGCCGAAGTTAAGATGCTGCGACTCGTCACGCATGATGTACTGGATCTGCTCGGCGGAACCCGTGAGCTTGTTCTGGCGCTGGAAGCCGAACATAACCGCGAAGGAGGAGTAGAAGAAGATTCCTTCCATGATGAGCGCGAAGACCGCGAGGTTCTCGACGAACTTCTGATCGTTCTCGAGCGTTCCCGTCTTAAAGTTCGGGTCGAAGATGCCTTCGTTTAGCCTGAGCACCATATTGTCCTTGTCGTAGATGGCCTGCATCTCCCGGTACATATTGAAGATCTTCGACTCGTCCATCTGGAGCGATTCCACGATGTACTGGTACGCGTGGGTGTGTATGGCTTCCTCGTATCCCTGCCGCAAAAGATACATACGGCATTCAGGGCTCGTGATGTGCTTGTAGGTCGCGAGCACGACGTTATTCGCCGCAATGGAATCCGCGGTCGTAAAGAAGCCGAGCACGGTCTCAAACGCCTGGCGCTCGTCGGCGGAGAGGACATCCTTCGACTTCCACTGCTCGATATCGCGCTGCATGCTGATTTCCGTCGGAAGCCAGTGGTTCGCGTTGCCTGCCATATACGCATCCCAGGCGAAGGTGTGGCGCATCGGATAGAGCTGCATCACGTCGGCATCGCCGCCGTTGATGATGCGCCGTTTGTTAATGTCGACCGGAGCTGCACCTACATTGATGGGCATACGAGGGGGGTGGTTAGGTCTAATTGAGACTCGTAAATCTCTCTAGGGAGTACCATTTTCCCCCTTACGGGTGCGTGAAGCAACCTGGGGAGAATGCATTAGGACACGCCGGAAATGCCGCTACATAGGGTCGTAGGTAGGCCGTCGTTCAGTGACACTTGCTTTTAAAATGTATTATTGTATAATTTTACCACTGCGCCTCGCGCAGAGTTCTCACAATCAAGGGAGGGAGTCTTGAAAGCTCTCACTATCGTCAACGCAGTTCTGTACGTCGTGTCGTTCTGGTACGCGCTCAAGGTCGGCTTCGGCTGGTGGGACGCAGGCGTCGTGTTCGACACGGCGTACGCCGCCGCGCTCGCGGCGGCGGCGGTCTTCGGCTGGTTCGCGGTGGCGTTCCTTTGCGCGCTTCTGCCCCTTCTTACGGCGAAGGCGAAGAATCAGAACGCCGAAGTGACCGCCTACTTCCGGGACACGTTCGCGTTCCCGGGGATGGCTGCTCTCTGCCTCGCCATAGCGTTTGGCGTGCGGTCGGGGGCGACGCTGTATCAGACACCGCCGCTTCTCGCCGTGGTCGCCATGCTTGCTATCGCAGGGAGCGCGCTCATTGCCGCCGGCATCATCGTCGAGGATTGGCTCGCAAAGCCGCGCCCGACAGCAGCGCCGGATGCCACGACCTGACCTGATACGATACCCTTCTATGATTCCGCCGCGGCCCGAACAGCCGCGGCGGATTTCGTTACAACCTCGCGCATGCTACAGTCACTGGAGCACTCTGATCTCTCACAGCAAGAAGGAGCATACCGATGAGAGCGAACAGCTTGCTCGACGGACTCGACGGCATCGGCACGGACTGGAGCGGCGTCATAAGCGACGACCGCATACCCGTCCATCTCGCGAACATGCGCGTGCTCGAGCGATTCGGCATCGCGCCGATGACGCTCGAGGAGTGGCTCCCGCAGACGACCTTGTCGCCGCGGGAGTTCTTCAGGAACCTTGGGATCATGGAGAATTCGGATGTCCTCTTCGACGAGTACCGCCGTCAGTACGGCGCACTCTCGGAACGCGGCATTCGGCCGACCCCCTACCATGACGCTCGAACGTTCTTCGAGACGCTCGTCGGCCTCGAATTCCGTCCGGATGTCATAAGCAGCCATCCGGCGGAACACCTCGAGGCGGAAGCCCGGGAGTATGGCATCCACCCGTTCGTCGGGCACTTTGTCGGCACCGCAAAAGATAAGGGCCAGGAAATCTGGCGCATCCTCGCAAGCCGCGGCATCAACCCGCGCCGGTACGCATACCTTGGCGACACCATCTACGACATCCAGGCGGCACGCGCCGCAGGGGTCGTGGCTATCGGCGTCGCAACCGGATACCATAGCCGGGAACGGTTAGCGCAGGCGAATCCTGACCTGCTCATCGGCTCCCTCTCGGAACTCATGCATTTCATGAGCGCCCGGGCTGCCTGAAGCCTTACTTTAGCGCCGCCGGCTCACGCTGGCGGCGCTTTCCTGTGCCCTATCGACTTCACGCAACTTGTACTGCAGTATGCCGGTATCATCCCAACTGAGGGGAAACGTACATGTTCGAGCTAGAGACCGAAGACGCGGCCGACGATGCCTGCCATATTATCGTCGCCAAGACCGATGTGCCCATCGAAAGCCGCTGCGCGGCGTGCGACTCCGCCATCGAATCAGGGTCGTGGGTCGTGCTTATCGCTGCAGCGGGGACGCTCTCGTTCCTCGGCCGCGACGATCCGCTGCCCTGCTGCACTGACACGGCCATCCGCATGCGGATCTTCGCGAGCAAGGAAGATGCCGTCGATGCGTACGAGGAGACCGTCTCGCGCATCGATGACGAGGGGCTGGATGCGATTCCGCTCGTGGAAGCGCCGCGAACCCCGGGCCTTGTCCGGGACTCCTGATGTCACCTATGGCTAACGGCCGCCCTCCCGGGCGGCCGTTCCTCTATAGTCTTTGCCTCTGGATTTTACGAGACTCAACTCTCGCAGCTCTCGCACACGCCCGACTCTTCTCCCGCAGCGACCCTCGCAAGCTTCGCCTTCCATTCGTCCGGGCTGAAGCCCGCCGGGATGCCGAGTTCCGGCTGTGCTGCGACCTCCGTCACAACCTCCGTGATCACGGTTTCCGTGGTCGGCGTCTCGATCGCCGTCATAGCGGCAGAAACGATGTTGCCTCGAGACTCTCGCGTATGGGTCGAACCGAATTCGGAGGTCGAGACGGTAGCCTTCTCGACGCCGGAGGCGCCCAAGGTGCGCAGGTAGTAGGTGGTCTTGAGACCCATCTTCCAGGCGAGGAAGTAGATATCGGAGAGCTCGCGGCCGGACGTACCGGAATAGAAGATGTTGAGGCTCTGGGACTGGTCAATCCACTTCCCGCGTTCGGCAGCGGCCTTCACGAGCCAACGGCCGTCGATCTCGAACACTTCCTTGTACTTGTCGCGGATATGGACCGGAATCTCCTTGATGTCCTGGATAGAGCCGTCCGCGTACTTGATGCGGTTCAGCATCCCGACGTTCCAGAGATTCAGTTTCTTCAGATCCTCGACGAGGTGCTTGTTCACGACGACGAACTCGCCCTCCTTATTCGACTTTACGTAGATGTTCTTGTAGATCGGCTCCACGCACGGGATGCAGCCGACGAGGTTTGCGGTCGATGCAGTCGGCGCGATCGCCATCGTGTTGCTGTTTCTCATCCCGTACTGCCGTACGTGCTCGCGTACCGGCGTCCAATCAAGCTTCCCAGCGTACTCGAGCGTGATGTCTTCGCCGCGCTCCTTCGCGAGAAGCGCGATGGTGTCCTGCGGGAAAATACCGCGATCCCACTTCGATCCCTTATACGTCTGATACGTGCCGCGCTCCTTCGCAAGCTCCGAGGAGCCGAGGATCGCGTAGTACGCCATCATCTCCATGGAGTCGGACGCGAACTCAACTGCGGCCTCCGTGTCGAAGTTGATACCGAGCGCGTAGAGAGCGTCATGGTATCCGCGCACACCAAGACCAACGGGCCTGTGCCGGAGGTTACCGCGTGCAGCATCTTCGGTCGGGTAGTAGTTGAGGTCGATGACGTTGTCGAGCATGCGGATCGCGGTGCGAGTCACGCGACCGACGAGCTCTTCGTCAAACTTCCCATTACTCACAAACTTAGCGAAGTTAAGCGACCCGATGGTGCAGACCGCGGTCTCCTCATCATTCGTGTTGAGGGTGATCTCCGTGCAGAGGTTTGAATTGTGGACGACGCCGACATGGTCCTGCGGGCTGCGGACGTTTGACGGATCCTTCCACGTGATCCACGGGTGTCCCGTCTCAAAGAGCATGGAGATCATCTTCTTCCAGAGATCCGCTGCTGGGATGCGCTTGAAGAGCTTAATCTCTCCGCGGTCAGCCATCGCCTCATACTCCTCATAGCGCTTCTCGAACGCAGAACCATAGAGTTCCGGAAGATCAGAGACGTCAGACGGGCTGAAGAGGGTCCATTCCCCACCATCACGCACGCGCTTCATGAACAGATCCGGGATCCAGTTCGCGGTGTTGATGTCATGGGTGCGACGGCGCTCATCACCCGTATTCTTACGTAGCTCGAGGAAGTCCTCGATATCGAGGTGCCAGGACTCAAGATACACGCAGCCTGCGCCGCGACGCTTTCCTGAGCGGTTAATGGCGATATTGACGTCGTTCGCAATCTTCAAGAACGGAACGATGCCCTGGCTTCCAACGCCCGTGCCCTTGATGAAGGAGCCGGTCGCACGGACCTTTGACCAGGACGTCCCCGTGCCGCCTGACCACTTCAGGTACTGCGCGTTATCCGAGAAGGACTTGAAGATACCGTCGAGGGAGTCCGGGACGACGTTCAGGAAGCAGTTAGAGAGCTGCGCTTTCGTGGCGCCCGCCTGAAAGAGCGTGCGGCCGCCCGGGGTGTAGTAGAAATTCGAGAGCACTTCGTAGAACTCGAGCGCGACGCGTTCGCGATCCTCCGGCTTCTCGGAGAGCGCGAGTCCCATGGCGGTCCTCATCCAGAGCATCTGCGGGGTCTCAAGTGGCTTCTTTGTGGCGGGATCCTCCATGCAGTAACGGGAGGACATGATCTCGAGGCCCATGTACTCGAACAACGTGTCGTTCTCTATGACGAGCGCGCGACCCATCTTCTCGAGGTCGTACTCGGCCATGCGCTTGTCGAGGTCGCCCTTCTCGACCGCGTTCCGGATATTCCGCGCGAACACCCTTCCTTGCGCCTCTGCCGGATTCTTCGGGTCGAAGTCCTTCCCGAACACCTCCCCGTACATGCGGGCGAGGAGAAGCTTCGCGGCGAGCTTCGAGTATGCCGGGTCGCGCTCGATCATCGAGCGCACCACCATGATGAGCGCGCGCTGCAGGTCCTGCACGCTGATGCCTTCGTAGAGCTCGTATTTAAGCTGCGCGAGGATCGCATCAACGTCGACGCTGCTTCCCGCTTCAAGATGCTTCTCGACGGTCTTTCGCATCGCGGCTTCCGAGTACGGCTCCATACGGCCGTCGCCGGTCGTGATCTTGAGACCCGATTCCTCTATCTTCTCGAGGATTTCCTGCTTCTGTTCCTCCCGTATCTTCGTATGCTCATACCGGTAGACGATATAGTGCTTCGCTACCTCAAGGTACCCTTCGCGCATAAGCGCCATCTCGACGCGATCCTGCACATGTTCCACCGACGGAGTCATCTCCGGGAAGGAATTCCAGACGTTCTCGACGACGGCGGCCGTCATCGCAGCAAGCTTGTCGTCGGAGACCGGCACATTCATCGTGCGGAACGCTTTCCGCATCGCTTCGGTAATCTTTGCTTCGTTGAAATCAACGACCTGCCCGTTTCGCTTCTTGATCTGACGCATAGGAAATCCTCTTCTTACGCACCTTGTAATTGTCCTTGCGTGGGCGGGAGGAGACGGGCCGCCGCACCGCTTTGGACACGTGTGGACGGTCATTGTACCGCCCGGCTAGGCACCCCGTCTCCATGTGGATAGTGCCGTGTGACACGAAATTTCCGGGTCGCAAGACTCCGGGTCGCAGAAGCCACTATATACAGCTCCGCATGGCGGGCCGGTGAAGCCCGCCCCATCACTGGCCCCGTTCGTCTGATGCTACGATTCCTTTTGTACTGCCGCTTCAAGCTCCCGCCCTGCAGAACGGCCGAGAACGATATACAACCCAACGAGCAGCACTCCCCCGAGGAATGCGGCAATTGCAACCGCATCGATAATGCGCGACGCGCGCAGGAGCGCATTCGCGAAATAGTAGCCGATAAGCATAAACAGAAGCACTTTCGGAACAGAACCGAGCAGATTCCAACCGATGTAGCGTGCAATCGGCATACGTGCTGCGCCGCAGGCATAGAGGATAAGCGAACCGAACGCCTGCGTCTTGCCGAAGAGAAGAAGCTTCCCGCCATGATCGCGGAAAGCGCGCGCCACCGAGTCCGTCCGCTCCCTCGAGAGACCGAGACGCCCTGCGAGGGCGCCGAGAAAGCGGGCATGGCCGAACCGGCCGAGTGCGTAATAGAGCGCATCGCCGGTCAGGTCGGCGGCAAGCAGTACGAAAAATGCAATGACAGGATCAAGAATGTGTGAGGCAGCAAGCGCGCCAGCAGCAACCGCAACGACCGGCCCTTCAAGGACCGCGAGCGGAAAGATGATGGCGTACCGAACAGCGGCGATAACCCCGACGAGCTCAAGCAGGAGCGCGTGCTGCATAGAAAGATCAGCTCTTGAAGCCAGCGCCGCGGATGAAGAGCATGAGCGTGATCGTAAAGAAGATGGCGGTGAGAACGCCGAGGACCGCGAAGCAGAACCCAACCGGCACATCAGAGAAGCCGAGGAAGCCGTAGCGGAACGCGTTCACCATGTAGAGGATTGGATTGAACAGAGAAAGGGTCTTGAAGAACGGAGGAAGCGCCTCAACTGAGTAGAAAACGCCGCCAAGATACGTGAGCGGGGTGAGCACGAAGGTCGGAATGATCGATATTGCGTCGAACGACTTCGCGAAGAACCCATTCAAGAGCCCGGCGAAGGAGAAAAGGAACGACGTGAGGAGCGCCGCGCCGAATACGGCGAAGATGTTGTAGATGGCGAGGTGCGTGAAGAACAGCGACGTGATGATGACGAGCGTGCCGACAAGAAACGACCGTACGACGCCGCCCGCGACGAATCCAGACACGATCACCCACGCAGGCATCGGGGACACGAGAAGCTCCTCGATGTTCTTGATGAATTTCGCGAAGTAGAAGGTCGACACCGTATTCATGTACGCGGAGGTAATGATGGTCATCATCACGAGCCCCGGTACAATGAATGCCATATAGGAATGCCCGCCAATCTCCGCAAGCTGGCTCCCGATGAAGGTTCCGAAAATGGTGAAGTAGAGGACGTTTGTGATGACCGGCGGAAGCAGCGTCTGGGACCAAATGCGGAAGATGCGGATGATGTCCTTCCGGACCATCGTATAGAAACCGATGAGCGCTGGGTTCTTCATGGCTATGCTTTCGGGCCCGAGCCCTCGGCCGAGGCGCCGACAAGCTCCAGGAAGATGTCTTCGAGCTTCTTGCCCTCGTGCTTCGCGAGAAGATCCTTCGTCGCCGAGTCCTCGACGACCGTCCCTTTGTTCACGATCGCGATATGGCTTGAGAGCTGCTCCGCCTCCTCGAGGTAGTGGGTCGTGAGCACGATGGTCGTGCCCTGCGCGGACAGTTTCCGCAGGAACTCCCACATCCCGCGACGGAGTTCTACGTCGACGCCTGCAGTCGGCTCATCAAGCAAGATGATGGAAGGCTTATGAATGAGCGCACGAGCGATCATAAGGCGGCGCTTCATGCCGCCCGAGAGGTTCTGGCTCTTCTCTTTCGCCTTCTCCGCAAGACCGAGGTCGCGTAGGAGTTCCGCGCAGTACGGCCTTGCCTCTTCCCGCGGGATGCCATAGTAGCCCGCCTGGTCGAGAACAATGTCCTCCACCTTCTCGAAGATGGAGAAGTTCATCTCCTGAGGAACCACGCCTATATAGGTCTTCGCGAGGTCCGGGTTCTCATCAATAGACACCCCGTTCACGCGGACCTGCCCCGAAGTCTTCTCAACGAGGCCTGAGAGGATGCCGATAAGAGTGGTCTTCCCAGCCCCATTCGGACCAAGCAGAGCGAAGAACTCGCCTTTAGGTATGGTCAAAGAGACTCCCTTGAGGGCCTGTACTTCGTTCACAGAACGACTGCTCTTCTTGTACGTCTTTGTAACGTCCGTGATGTCTAGCGCCGGAGGCATGCTGTTACGCATATTCTACCATAAACGAGTTCGCGGCCGCTTCCTTCTTGGAAGCGGCCGCGCGTATCAACAAATCGATTGGATTTTGCGCTCGATGACTCGGCCCGCGAGCTCCGCGGATGCCCACATCGTGAGGACGATGCCAAGCAGAATGCCGAGGCCACCCCACGCATGATCTGTGGGCGTCTGCGCGTCGACGAGAGTCGTCACACCGACACAAAACGGTGTCGCGGCAGCGATAGCCCACAGGATAGAATCGAGCACGAGATCGATGTTCGTTTTCGCTGGTACTGCACTTTCTTCGGCCATCGGATTGCTCCCTGGTTATGCCGTTACAGTGATAATTTGATAATAATACATAATTCATACCAAGTCAATATTTGGTGGTGATTTCCCCATCAAAAAGAGCCTGGGCAGGTTAGTATGAAGGGAGCATGAGCGATTCCCTTCCCACCTACTACAAAGAGGAGCGGCCCTGGGGCTCGTTCGAGCGTTTTGTTGAGAATGAGAAGACGACGGTGAAGTTCCTCCATCTCGCGCCGGGGAAGCGCTTCTCGCTCCAGCGCCACGCGAAGCGCGGTGAATACTGGCGCGTCATCGCTGGATCGGGGACAGTCACCATAGGAGACGAGACGCGCGTCTTCGCGCTCGGCGACGAGGCGCGTATCCCGCAGGGAGTGCTTCACCGCCTTGAAGGCGGCCCTGACGGCCTTACCGTCCTTGAGATCATGACTGGCGAATACGATGAGAACGATATTGAACGGATCGAGGACGACTTCGGGCGCGTCCCGCCATCCTAAGAACGAGCATGACGGATCTCATCCTCCTCTACGTAGGTCTCGCGCTCGCACTCTTTG
>CAZLVR010000003.1:0-22282 GCA_964563365.1 uncultured Candidatus Saccharibacteria bacterium
GCGGTCGCGGTCTTGCGGCGGCCGACGGCGGTGGTGTAGGCGAGATCAGGCATAGGCTTTTTAATGGGTCGAAATAAAATTTCTAATCGTTAACAATAAGGCGCTTCATGCGCTCCTTGCGGAGCTTGTTGCGCGGGATCATGCCGTCCACGACCTTCGTGAGGAGGCCTTTGTAGCCGGTCTTCCGGATGACGTCCTTCATCGTGTAGAACTTGAGGCCGCCCGGGTATCCCGTGTAGCGGGAGTACTCAGTCTCCTGGATGCGCTTCTCGGAGATCGCCATCTTCGACGCGTTCGTGATAGTGACGGTCACCGGGAGCACCTTGTTCCGGACAAAGTGGACGGACTTCTTGCCCTGAAGCGCCTGTGCGGCATCAGCGGCGACGCGGCCGATGGTGCGGCCCTTCGCGTCGATGGTGTACTCAATCGGAGCGACCTTCTGGTCGACGCGATTGCGAACATCCTTATGCATGCGGGTGTAGGTCTTCATAGGCTAGACGAAAGCGATGTAAGCCGTGCGGCGGCCGTCGGCGCGCGGAGCACGCTTCACGATGCGGACATAGCCGCCCGGGCGGGTCTTGTAGCGCGGTGCGATTGCCGTGAAGAGCTTCTTCACCGCAGCAGCGTCCCCAATGCGGGACGAGACGAGGCGGCGGTTTGCCACCGTGTCCGTCTTCGCGCGGGTCACGAGCTTCTCTACCATCGGACGAATCTCCTTGGCCTTCGCCTCGGTCGTCGAGATGCGCTCATGCACGATGAGCGAGCGGATGAGGGACTTCTTCAAGGCGGTCCGCTGATCGCGGTCCCGTCCGAGCTTCCTGCCTTTGTAATGATGACGCATACCCGTAGTAATTATTCGCCCTTAAGTTCGAGGCCGAGCTTATCAAGCGCTTCAGTAATCTCCGTGACGGCCTTGTCGCCGACTCCGTCGAGCTCCTTGAGCGCCGATGCAGTCTTCCGGAGAAGGCCTGCGACCGTCTTCACTCCACCGTCCGCAAGTGCGGTTGCGGTACGCGTTGAGAGGCCGAGATCCGTGATCTTCATCTTCGAAGGATCGGAACCGACGACCTGAGTCTCGGAAGCACCCATGTCAGACGACACGGACTCGCTCTCCTCCTGGAAGCCGATGACGGCCTTCAACTGATGAATCATGATCTCGATTGACTTCTCGAGCGCCTCGCGCGGAGATACCGTGCCGTTCGTCTCAATAAGGATCTTCAAGCGGTTGAAGTCCGTGCGGTCACCGACGCGCATGTTCTCTACCTCATAGTTCACACGGCGGATCGGCGTGAAGGTCGCATCAAGTGCGATGGTGCCGATATCAACCTTCTCCTTCGTGAGTACCTCACGCGGGACATAGCCGAGGCCGCGTTCAATAGTCGCCTCGAGTTCGAGCGTTGCCTTTCCAGAAATCTCGCAGAGGTATGCGTCTGGGTTTGCAACAGAAACCTGCGACGGCATGGTGATGTCGGCTGCGGTGACCTTCTTCGGACCCGTGACCTTGAGCTTAATCGTCTGCGGCTCATCGCCATGAAGGACGAAATGCACGCGGCGGAGGTTAAGAAGAAGTTCCATGACGGACTCACGAACGCCTTCGATGGTAGCGAACTCGTGTGCGACGTCCTCAATCTTCACCGACGTAATAGCTGCGCCCGGAAGAGACGAGAGGATGATGCGGCGGAGGCTGTTCCCGAGGGTGTGGCCATAGCCCGGATAGAGCGAATCTATCTCATAGACGCCCTGGAGTCCCTCTTCAGAGACAACGCGGGGCTTAGACGGAAGGGTGATCTGGTATTCCATAACTCAATCGTAGTTACCTGAGATTTCTTATAAATTAACGGCTGTAGAACGAGAGCACCGCGCCGAGATCGCCTGCAGGATCTGCAGACGAGGTCGACGGCAGTTCCTTCACGCCGCCCTCCATGGCCTTCGGGTTCCACGTAAGCCAGTGAGGCAGCGGGCGCTCCATGAACTTCTCCGCGAAGCCCTGGAACATCCCGGCGTTCTTCGAGCCCTCGCGGACCGCGATGCGGTCCCCGATGCGGATCTGACGCGACGGGATGGTGGTCTTCGTGCCGTTTACTGTGATGTGTCCGTGAGAGACCATCTGGCGGGCAGCGCGGCGGGTCGACGCGAGGCCGAGGCGGTAGCACACGTTGTCGAGACGAAGCTCGAGCTGACGATGAAGCGCCTCAACCGGCGTGAGCCCCTTCGCTGCCATAGCGTTTTCAACGTAATTGCCGAACTGCTTCTCCGAGAGGCCGTAGGTGATACGCACCTTCTGCTTCTCGAGAAGCTGCTTGCCGAACTCCGACGTACCGCCGCGGGTGTTCTTCCCGCGCTTCTTATTCTTTGCGGCACGCTCAGCAGAGAGCGCGAACTTCTGCGACTGCGTCTTCTCGAAGACAGTCGCGCCGAGGCGCTTTGCGATTTTGTATTTGCGTAGAGTCTGCATAGGAGGAGAGTAAGCGGCGATTAGACGCGACGAGGCTTAGGCGGGCGCGGACCGTTATGCGGGACCGGCGTCATATCCTTGATGGCGCGGATAGCGATGCCCTTCCCCGCAAACGCACGGAGCGCAGACTCGCGGCCGGCACCGATGCCGCGGATAATGACGGACGCCTCCTTGAGGCCGATCGTGAGCGCCTTCTCGCCGAGAAGCTCGCCGACCTTCGCGGCCGCGTACGGAGTCGACTTCCTGGCGCCCGAGAACCCGAGCGCACCGGCGGAGGACGCCATGACGGCGTTCCCCTTCTCGTCCGTGAGGACGGCCTTCGTATTGTTGAAGGTCGCTTCGACATGAAGCACGCCCTTCTCGAGGCGGCGCTTGCTGCCCTTTGAGAGGGCGCGCTCCTTGCGGCCCTGGTCCATGCCCTTGCCGCTCTTCTTGATGATTCGTTTCTTTCCCATAGGTAATTAAAGAATAGCCGGCTGTTATGTCTTCTCGAGCGTGCGGCGACCGGAACCCATGGTCTTACGGGTGTTGCCGCGGACCGTGCGTGAGTTGGTCTTCGTGCGCTGATTCTTCACCGGAAGGCGGCGCGCATGGCGGGTGCCGCGTTTGCTTCCGATGTCCTTCAAGCGCTTCACGTTCTGGGAGATCTCGCGGCGAAGCTCACCCTCGATGAGGTAGCTCTCCGCAAGCTCGCGCACAGCCTTCTCCTCCGTTTCTGAAAGATCCTTACCCATGCGCGTGCCATCGACGCCCGCCTTCGCGAGAATGTCCTTAGCGCGCGTCGGCCCGATCCCGTAAATAAGCGGGAGGGCGTAGGTGAGCTGCTTGTTATCCGGAATGGTGACGCCTGCGATACGCATGCTGGTCGTTCGTAAAGATGTGGTTAATCGATCTCGCCCAAAGTAATCCTTCCTACCTCGGCCGTCGGCCGCATCGGAATTAAGGGAGCGGGGCGAACCCCGTTCCCGTTAACCCTGCCGTGCCTTGCGGCGCGGCTTCAGCTTATTGATGCGGTACAAGCGTCCTTTGCGGCGGACGATGATGTCCCCCGGCTGCTGTTTCTTGATGGATGCTCGTACTTTCATCGTGTTTTAAGTTGTTCGCCTCACGATTCGGGCTCGGCCTCCGTAGGGATCGAGCACAAGCTCGACGGTGTCCCCTACAAGGACGCGGATCCGGTGCAATCGCATCTTGCCTGCAAGATACGCGAGCACGAGATCCCCGGGTTCACCCTCGGCCAAAGCCTTTAGGCGGACCCGGAACAAGGAGTTCGGCAACACCTCTTCTACGGTGCCTGAAGCCGTTCCTTGCGCTCTCTCCTCCTCCATGTGTGGTGCGTTAGAAATCCTAACAGATACGCCTGATACCGTCAATTCGCGGCTCCCCGCCTATTTGGTTTTCGGCTCCTTGAGGAGGATCGTAATCTTCGCCGGATCCTCCGGGAAGCTGCCTGCCCAGAAGGGCTTGAGCGAAAGGACCGCCTTTTCCACCTCCGGGAAGCCGGCCAGGATGGTCTGGGCCGCCTGGCGACTCTTCCCGGCGACAGAGCCCGAGATCTTAGCCGGGTCGACCACCCAGACAAGCGTGCTGTTTCCGGCAAGCGTGAACGTGAAGGACGGAGCGCCCGGGACCGGGGCCGCACCGCCCTGTGCCGTAAGTGCGAGGGTGCCTGCGTCCGGGATGGTCACCGTCTGACCCGCGTAGGTGCCGACCGTCTGATAGGCGATCGCCTTCGCAAGTGCCTGTTTCGGGAAGACATAGGCAGTAGCAGTTCCCTTCTCCTGAACCTTCACTTTGCCGTTCTCTCCGGCGACTGGCGGCTGGGGTACGTAGGTAATGAACACACTGCCGGGAATGAGGATGTATTCTTCCGTCATTTTCTCGACGACTTCAGCCTTCAGCTCATTTGCGAGGCTCTGCTCGATTGCTGGCGCCTGAGCCTGTTTGGTCTTATCGGAGACCGACGGACGCGTGCCGGAGAACCCGCCGGTCATACCGGCTGAAGACTTAGCATAGACTTTTTCAAAGGCCGCACCGCCTTTCAATCCCGGGAGGGTGAACGTAGACGGGCCGATATTGTACGCGTCGCCGCCCACGTCGGCGTACGCGGTCGCCTGAATAGAACCCGGGGCGGCGTCGGTACCTGCCGGTACGGTCACGGATTCATGAATGCGGAAGATAAGCCCATCCGGCGTCTCAAAGCGGGTATTTGCGATGAGCTGCTGGGGCTTCGCCTGAGCATTGTAGATGGTGATGGTGCCGGAAGCAGGATCGTTCGCGGTCTCAGACCCTTCCGCGTTCACCTCTTTCGAGCCGATCTTATCAACCGTGATGACTTCATACGGCAGATCGCCAGAGGATGGGGTCGCGGTAAACGAGCCGGATACGGAAACCTGGCTTGCGGTCGGCGTTACTTCGACTTTCGCTCCGGAGAACGCATATATGGCGCCTATCGAGACGACCACGACGACCGCGGCGATACCGACGAGGGTCCAGGGGAAATTCTTACGGTTTCTCATAGGGCGCATTGGCGGCTCATCGTGAGGTGGTAGTGCATCATCGTAGGTCGGAGGAGGGGGCGGCGGGGGCGTTGCGCCCGGGAAGGTTCCCATCTCTTCCATCGCGCGGCGGCGCGATGGCGGAATGATGTCGGTGATCGTTTTCGGCATAGGAAAATGCGTACGCTAGTAAAAGGTCGGCTGCCCGAGCCGTATGCCTCCCATTGTACCCCATGCGCGGCGCTTCTTGGCAAGGCAGCCTGCGCAGGGTGGGAAATCCCTTACGCCGCCTGCCGTGCAGCAAGCGCAAGGAGCTCAAGCGGGACATCCTCAAGGAGCTCCGTCGGGCGCGTCACGAATGGCGCAAGCTGCAGCCCGCCGAGCGTGAATACGGTGAGTGGTTCATCTGAAAGCCAGAGCGCGTGCATCTCGGGCGCGTCAAGCGTGCGGCGCAGGAACTCGGCAGCATCAGGGTCCGCAAGCAGGAACAGGCGACGCGGTAGCGCGCGGGATGCGGCGAATTCCTTCAAGACGCCGGCGATCGCGCCCACCCATGCGGCTTTCGCTGTGGAGAGATCGGCATCGAGCGCTGCGCCCCCTTCCCGACTTATGATGCCACCGCCATCAGGGAATGATTGATAGCCGCTCTTTTTTGCAACATCCGCGAAGCGTGCGAGGCCTGAATCCACTCGGGATACGTCCGTGAGCTTTCCGCGGGAGACGCGGCAGAGCTCCGTCGCCTGTCCGGTTACGCGGATCGCTATATAGTCATGTTCATGCGGGAAGACGCTTTCGACTGCGGAGGCGACGAGCGGAGCGAACGTGAGCATGTTCACCGTGCGGTGTCCGGAGAAACTTGAGAAGGCACGCCGAATGAGCGCGCCTGTCTCGGTCGGCATGATCGTCGAAAGCAGCACTATTTCCGCACGCTCGGCTCGCTTCCCGACCGGGGTATCGACTTCGTATCCATTGAGAAAGGTGGCAACGACGGAATGGGATGCCTCGTGTTTTCCGTCCGGCGGTGCAAGCCGCTTCACTGCGGTCTCGAAATCGCCAGCTGTGAAGACGAACGGCTTGTCGTCCGAAATAACCTCGGTTCGCACGCTTGTTTCCTGAAGCGGCGCCCCCACTGAAACGTATGCTGCGTCTGCGGAGCCATTCCCCGTTGCCTTGCGAACGAGCGGAGCGCCTGTGCTGCGCAGGTCCTGAAGCGCTTCGTCGAGCGCGCGGAAGATGCGGATGAGAGAGGTTCCTTCACCGGCGGTTGCAACGGTCTTGCGTACCGAATACAGGATCTGTGCCGGTTCCCCGGTACGCACGAGCGCATACGCCACGCCGACCGATGAGCCGGTGATATCTGCGAGCACGGCGACCGTGCGCTTTTTTGTTCCGCCGAAGAGCATGCGCCCATTCTACTCTATTGTGTCGGGCCTGTTTATTTTCTTCTCTTTCCCTAGGCGATGAGGGCAGATATCGATGTATAGAGCATTCGGACGCCGAGTAGGAACATAAAAAGAGCGATGCCCAGATACACCTTTCTCATAATGTGAGGGTTAGTGAGATGCTGTCTCATTTTCACGAACGCCATCAGGACGGCAAACGTACTTAGCGACCACCCGATCTCAAATGCAGCAATAAACCAAGCAGCTGAGAAAACCAATGGATAGTGCTGGCTCATCTGCCAGATAAGTGGAGCGCAAATAGTGAGCCAGAAGATATAGAGAGGCGCGTTAGTCGCCGCAAGGATAAATATCTTTGCCGGTGTAAAAGTCGTTCTTGTATCCTCAGGTTTTTCTATGCTCTGTATACGAAGGACCTGTGAGCCGAAATAAAACAAGACGAGGCCGCCCAACACTCCAACATACAAGAACGCTTCGTCAGGCACTGATAGAGTAACCAGGGCAAACAGAAGAATCCCGACGATCACGATCTCTGCGAACAGACTTATGAAGAACGCTCGTATCCCGGAAGCAAAACCGCCTTGTATTACTGAAATCAGGAGAATGGTGAGAATCGAACCAGGAACGAACCCTCCTACGAAACCGAGACCGAATCCCTCAAGAACCTCATGCATATCGCACCTATTCCATCACTGCCTTGATGCGACGAACGCCGGCGGATGACGCTTCCTCTTTCTTGATCTTGAACCGCTTCCCGCCCTCGTGTATCTCCTTGGTGTTCGTCACATGCGGGCCGCCGCAGAATTCAAGCGAGAACGCCTGCGGAATCTTCGGATCCGCTTCAGTTGCATCTATGGGGCCAACTGAATACACCGACACCATGTCCGGGTACTTCACGCCGAATTCCATCTCAGCGCCGAGCTTCTCCGCCTCTTCGCGGGGCATGACTGTGCGGGAGACCGGGAGGTCCTGATAGATGATGTCGTTTACCAGTCTCTCAACTTCGGTCTTCTCCTCATCCGTCATCTTTGCGCCATGCGCGAAGTCGATACGAAGACGCTGTGAAGTAATGTTCGAACCGCGCTGGTGTACATCGTTCCCGAGCACCTTCCTGAGTGCCGCCAGAAGAATGTGGTGCGTGGTGTGGTACCGCACGGTCTGCTCCGCATGATCGGCAAGACCGCCCGCGAACTTCTGCGCCGCCCCCGCGCGAGAAGTCTCCTGATGCTTCTTCATCGCTTCCAGGAACTCCGCCTCGTCTATTGAGATACCGAGCTCTGCTGCGCGCTCTTCAGTGAGCTCAAACGGGAAGCCGAAGGAGGAAAAGAGGACGAACGCGTCTTCGCCCGTGACTCGACCCTTCGCCTGCAGCTTCTCGAACTCCTTCAATCCCTGGACCAGGGTCTTTCGGAACTGCTCCTCCTCCTTAGCGAGCTCTTCCCTGATCTTCGCTCCCGCTGCGGCGACATGCGGGTACGCGTCCGCATATGCGGCACCGAATCCTTCCGCGACCGCGGGGAGGACCGCGTCCTTGATGCCGAGGCGATCCGCGGCGAGGATCGCGCGCCGGATGAGACGGCGCAGCACGTACCCGGCTTCCGTATTGGAGGGCGTCACGCCTTCCGCGAGCATAAAGGTTGCTGCGCGCATGTGATCCATAACGATACGCATGGAGCGGGTCGCATCAGGGTCGCCGTACGTTTTCCCTGACTGTGTCTCAAGCACGCCGCGCGCCGCGTCGAATACGTCGATGAGGAAGGCGTCGGCGACGCCGATGGTCGCAAAGGCGAGACGCTCAAGACCGCCCCCGAAGTCGACGTTCTTCTTCGGAAGCTCGGAGAAAGAGCCGTCCGCATTCTTCACGAATTGCATAAAGACCGAGTTCCCAATCTCGACAAACCGACCACAGTCACAGTTCGGATGGCAGTGAGCACCATACGCAGGATCATGGGGAGTCCCGAAGTCATAGAAGACCTCGGAGTCTGGACCTCCCGGTTCCCCTGCTGGCATATTCTTTGGCACACCTGCTCGACTCCACCAGTTCTTCTTTGCACCATACGAGAAGATGCGGCCGTCCTGCATGCCACGCTGCGCACCTTCTTCTTCCGTACCAAGCTCGACGAACTTCGCATCAATACCCGCATCCGTAAAGATCTTCTGCCAGATCTCGATGGCTTCCGTGTCCGCTGCCATATTCGTCTCTGCGTCCCCTGCAAAAACGGTTACATAGAGGTTCTTCGGATCAAGGCCGAGGCCCTCGTCCTTGCTCGTCATGTAGTCGAAGAACCACGGGAGCTGCTCCGCTTTGAAATAGTCGCCGAACGACCAGTTCCCGAGCATCTCGAAAAACGTCGTGTGCCGGTTATCACCCACCTCTTCTATATCTCCCGCACGGAACGAGAGCTGGCTGTCCGTGACGCGCTTCCCTTCCGGATGATCCTTTCCGAGGAAGTACGGGAGCAAGGGCTGCATTCCGGAGGAGGTAAACAGGGTTGTCGGGTCGTTCCCGGGCACGATGGGGGCCGACGGGATGACCACGTGTCCCCGCGTACGGAAATAGTCTAGATATCGCTTACGCACCTCGCTAACCTTCATGCAGGAGACGATAGCATACAAGGGCAAGAGTCCCCACCGGACACTTCCAGAATCTCTATGAAAACGATTCGCCGCGCCATGGAGGTGGCGCGGCGAGCCGGCGATTAGTTTCGACGGAAGTTGCTTTGGAAGGCGCGGTAGCCGCCAGTCATCACGATGATCGCGACGACGACCGCTGCGCCGATCATCGCGATGACCGGGTGCGCGGCGGCGAAACCGTGCGCCTTGGCAAGCATTTCATCGAGCTGTGCACCGACGTGTTGCATGTGCATATTCGGCCGTGGCGGGAACAACTCCCGCCTTCAGTGGCCGCCTCCTAATGTGGATTATATAGTAATGAATATCTTTTGTCAATAGCCTTCTCTGCGGCGCCTGAAAAGATGCCGCCGCGCTTGTTAGGGCGCGGCGGCGGGTTGGCAGGAGGTTCCCCTCCTACGGTTGACGACCCCTGCCTTTGAACGCTTCAGCAATCCTGCGGCCGGTCCGTGTCTTTGCGACGAGGAACGCGAGCGCGAGAATGGAACCGAAGAGGACAATGGTCGGGTACATCGTGCATCCTTTACCGCTCGTACGCGCGCATGATGCGGGCGATATCATTCCGGCGGCACTTTCAGCGTTAGCACTATACACTCTTGTATAGGAAAGTCAAGTTTCCCCATAGCGTATTCATGGCCCCTTCCCTATAATCAGCAGATGAAAACGCACTGGGGATTCGATACGCGCGATCTTGATGCATCTGTCCGGCCGCAGGATGACTTCTACCGCTACGCGGCGGGCGGCTGGCTTGCCCGGAACCCCATACCGAAGGCCGAGGCGCGCTGGGGCTCCTTCACCATCCTCCGGTATGACACCGATAAGAAGCTCCGCGCGATAGTCGCCGAGCTTCTCGGAAAGCGCGGCGTCCGCGCGGGGACGCCTGAGCAGATGGTGCGTGATTTCTATAGAAGCGGCATGGACCTTAAGCGCCGGAACGCGCTCGGCGCGAAGCCGCTTGCGGAGATGCGAAAGAAGATAGAAGCAATGAAGTCACAGAAGGATCTTGAGAAGGTCATTGCAGAGCTTCACGTGCTTGGCGTCGGCGTCCTCTTTGGCGTAGCGGTTGACCAGGATTCGAAGAAGAGCACGGAGTATATCCTCCACCTCTATCAGGACGGACTCGGTATGCCTGAGCGCGACTATTACCTCAAGGATGATGCCGAGTCGAAGCGCGTCCGGGATGCGTATCTTCTGTACCTCGTACGGCTGTTCCGGCTTCTCGGCAAGACGCCCACGGAGGCGGCGGCGGCGCGCGATACGGTCATGCGCATCGAGACGGCCCTCGCGACAGTGTCTATGAATAAGGAAGACCGTCGCGATGCTGATAAGGTCTATCACAAGAAGACGCTCCGGCAGCTCGCGGCGCTTGCTCCCCAGATGGATTGGCCGCTCTACATGAAGCGCGTCGGCGCGAAGGCGCCCGCATCCGTCATCGTCATGCAGCCGGAGTTCTTCGAGGCCATGGGCGCCATGCTTGCCTCGGTTCCGCTCGCGGACTGGAAAATATACTTCGAGTTCCATTTCGCAAACGATTTCGCAGGGTATCTTTCTTCGGCGTTTGTCCGCGCTTCCTTCTCGTTCTATGGAACCGTACTCTCTGGCACGAAGGTCATGCGTCCCCTCTGGCGGCGAACCCTGTCGGCAACGAATGCGTCGCTCGGGGAGCTTCTCGGCCAGATCTACGTGCAGAAGCATTTCCCGCCCGAGGCGAAGAAGAAGATGCTTGAGCTCGTCGAGGACCTCTTCGCTGCATACGAGGCACGGCTCAAGAACCTTGATTGGATGAGCCCGGTAACAAAAAAGAAGGCTCTCAGAAAGCTTGCCGCGTTCAATCGAAAGATCGGGTATCCGGACAGGTGGAAGAGCTATGCGGGCCTCCATATCCGCCCGGACGATTTCGCCGGAAACGGGATGCGCTCCTCGGCATACGAGCATCGGCGCGAGATGAAGAAGCTCGGCAAGCCGATTGACCGGAAGGAATGGTTCATGTACCCGCAGACGGTGAACGCGTATTTCGCGCCGAACTTAAACGATATCGTCTTCCCTGCCGCAATCCTTCAGCCGCCATTCTTTGATCTCTCTGCGGATGATGCCCTCAACTATGGCGCCATCGGCACGGTCATCGGGCATGAGATAACGCACGGATTTGATGACCAGGGTTCGAAGTACGATCATACCGGGAACCTGAAGAGTTGGTGGACTAAAGAAGACCGCGAGCGCTTCGACAAGAAGGCGGAACTGGTCCGGAAGCAGTACGACGGATATACGGTTGCCGACGGCGTCTCAGTAAACGGAAAGCTCACGCTCGGTGAGAACATTGCCGACTTTGGCGGCTTCGCTATTGCATTCGATGCATATCAGCTCCGCCTCATGAAGACTGGACGCAAGGATATCGACGGTTTCACGCCCGAGCAGCGGTTCTTCCTCGGCGGCACCTTGTTTGATCGGGAGAACTCTCGTCCAGAGTTCCAGAAGATGCAGGTACTTACCGATCCGCATTCGCCATCAGAGTTCCGTATCAATGGTCCGGTTTCAAATATCGGTTCCTTCTATGAAGCCTTCGGAGTTAAGAAAGGCGACAAACTCTTCCGAGACCCCTCTATACGGACGACGGTGTGGTAATAAGTGCTGCACCATAAAATTGACAAAGTAGCAAAATCTCGGTATTCCATATATGGCCGTACCTTTCCAAGACGGCTCAAACTCCCACAGGAGAGAAAGTAGATGAGAAGAATCCTTGCCCTTTTGGGCATCGCGGTCCTATTCGGGCTCGGCGGGGTCTTTGACTCCGCCGCGGTCTCAAACGGGTACGGGCATCAGCCACTGACGATTCTCTTCCTCGTTCCAGCGGCGGCGTGGTATGCCATCTGCGGCATTCGCGTCGTCCAGGAATGGGAACGTGTCCCGGTCATGCTGTTCGGCAAGTACCTGGGAACGCTGAATCCTGGCCTCGGCTGGGTCGATCCTATCTTCTTCTCGACGCTCCAACCCATCAACGTCCAGGACATCACCCGGGACGTGAAGGTCGAAGGCGCACAGACGAAGAACAATATCGGCATCTCAGTCATCGGCCTCCTCACGTTCCGGGTCGACAAGACCAAGGTCCGGAATGCGGTGGTCGAAGTCAACGATGTGCTCAACTCGGTGCTGAACCGTGCGAGCGCCACGCTGGCCGATGTCATCGGCACCAAGGACCTGAACGATCTGCTTGAGCACCGCGAGGTGTTCACGCAGAGCATCAAAGATCAGCTCATTCCTCGCTTGCAAAATTGGGGCGTCGTGGTCACGGCGTTCGAGCTGAAGGACATCATCATCAAGGACCCGCAGATCGCAGAAGCGATCGCCATGAAGGCGCGCGCCGATCAAGAAGCGCAAGCCGAGCTCGTCCGCGCTGATCGCCAGAAGCAGATCGCTGAGGCGCTCAACGCGGCGGCCGGTGCGTATTCGGCTGAGGGCAAGTGGCTGAAGGAGCTCGAGGTGCTGATTGAGTTGTGTCGCTCTGCGAACAACAACACCATCATCCTGCCTGCGAATCTCACGCAGGCGCTCTCGAAGCTTCAGACGCCGCTCGCCGCAGCGTAATACCGTCTAACGCGGTTCCAGTGCTCCCCCGGCTCATGGTCGGGGGAGCTTTCTTTACACATGCCAGTCTATCGGTACCTCTCCGTGCTTTAGTAAATATGCATTCGCTTTACTAAACGGCTTACTCCCAAAGAATCCGTTATGTGCGGAGAACGGGGACGGATGCGGTGATTCAATAACCTCGTGCTTCGTAGAATCAATGAGCGGCTTCTTTCCGCGTGCATAGTTTCCCCAGAGTATGAACACGAGATGTTCGCGCTTTTCAGAAAGCGTCTGTATGACCGCGTCCGTAAATTGCTCCCATCCTTTGTTCTGATGTGATCCTGGAGACGATGCACGAACGGTAAGAGTGGCGTTTAGAAGAAGGACACCCTGCTTCGCCCATCGTTCGAGATCTCCTGAGCGATTCTTCATAGGTTCCCCTATATCTGCTTCAATTTCCTTAAAGATATTCCGCAATGATGGCGGTACGGTCATCCCATCCTTCACTGCAAATGAGAGGCCGTTTGCTTGGCCTGGGCCGTGATATGGATCCTGTCCGAGAATAACGACCTTTACCTTATCGAACGGACAGAGCTCAAATGCACGGAAGATAAACTTCGGCGGTGGATATACGGTCGCGCTTCTATACTCGTCCCGCACGAATTCGGCGAGCTCCTTGAAGTAGGGTGTATCAAACTCGCCCGCGAGAGCTCCTTTCCACGACGGCTCAATCGTGACGTCCATGCGCGCCAGTATAGCAATGGGAAGGCCGCAGCGGAGGCTGCGGCCCTGCCTTACCGTTTCTTAAGGCGTGCGAGACTCGGGCGCCCGCTTCCCGGCGCGTTCGTGCAAGTATGGCTCGAGCCAGAAGCGATGATAGTCCGCAAGGATCGCTCGCTGCCATTCCAACTGGAGTCGAAGCCAGAAGTCGAAAAACAAAGCCGATGCTTGCGGCAGCGTCGTCGGGCTTACGGCCGGGAAGTCATCAAGATGCGAGTGGACCATAGGGCACCTCCGCACGCAGTATCCCGCCTCCTCAAAAAAGCGCGAGTGGCTCGTGTGGAGAACTATATCGCAGCACCTTCCGCGAGGAGCAGATCACGTTTCGACGGGCCGTTGATCTGGTTATAGCCCCCGATCTTCCCGTCTGAACGGATGACGCGATGACAGGGGACGCTCGTGTCGTCATTGTTCGCCATAATGGTGCCGACGGCGCGCGCGGCGCCCGGCCGTCCCGCGGCATACGCGACTTCGCCATACGTCATAGTCTTTCCCTTCGGGATCTTGCGGACGATATCCCGCACGCGCTTCGTAAAATCGGATTTCATACAGCGTCTAGAGCTCGAACGTGGCGCGCACCGTCACCATCACATCCTTATTCTTGCTCTGCGTATCGTACGAGCCGTAGTCGCTTATATCGACGCCTCCCTGCGGGAGCACCTGCACGACGCCGCTCGTCGCATTGCGAAGCGTTCCGACCGAACGCCCCGATTCTTTTGCAATAGCTGCTGCGCGCGCTTTCGCGTCTGCGATCGCCGCAGTGAGGAGCCGCACGCGTATCTCGTCAAGGTTAGCGTAGGTAAGCTCGAGCGATTGGGTCGAAACGGTGTATCCAGCGCCTGCAAATGGCTCTATCGTGTTCGCAAGCTCACTGATCTTGTCGACATCGCTGCTGCGGACAATGATCTGACGGCTGATCGTATAGCCGGTGAAGACCGGCTCGCTGTTCTGCGGATACGTATAGCTTGGGAAGCTGTTCACTGCCGGCGTCTCATGATCGGTGAATCCCTGCGCATCCAGGTACGCGACAATCTTTGCCGTCGCGTTCTCAAGTCGCGTATATCCGGCGCTCTGATCCGTACCGCTTGTACGCGTCTCGAGATTCAGCACCCAGCGCGCGGCGTTTGAAACGACCGATTCCTTTGCTGAACCGGTTACCTCTACGCTGTCACGGGATAGCTTAATGTCATATGCCGTCACGGCAGCGATACCGGCAACAATGATAGCGCCGACGGAAAGGATAGTTGCAGCAGCAACGAGGGGGACCGAATAATTAAACAGGTTGCGAATGGTGTTCATGGGTCGTTGGTGCGGTCACTCGTGGTCCTAGTATGCCATCTTTTCCGCACGAGGAGGAGGGTGTTGACACGCCCTCGCTCCTGCGCAACAGTGCTCCGAGAAGGAGGCTTAGATGAAGCTCACGGTATTTCGCATGGAGCGTCAGGACGGCGCGAAAGACTATCGCATCACCCGCGACACGGGGTTGACGATCATACGGGAAACCTTTGAAGAGGTCCTTACGGACCTCCGGCGCGTTGCTACGGAAGCTCGAAACGAGAGACGCGTGCTTTCGGTCTCGGTAGTGCCGGATGAGATCGTCATCCAGCACCGCCGGTCTCCGGTACTATTCCATGAAGCGCTTACGGCAGACGAACAACGGGCCGTGCGCGAATTGTTCCGGAGCATTCCAATCCCTGATACCCTCTAATTGTCTATAGAGCCGCTTGCAAGCGGCTCTATTCTTTTCCTCTGCCAGCAAAACAAAACGCCGAACAGCTAGTGTCCGGCGTTCCCCTGCGTGGGTCTCCTGAGACATATGTCCCGTTGTAGGCGTGGTCGACGCCTCGTTGTTCGGTCCGAAGACCTACTCCCACGACTGCGCGAACAATACTATGCGCACGCGTTCTAAACAAACCCCCCTACCCCGCTCTGGATAGCTTTTGACACATTTTTATAAAAAGTATAGAGTAGCGAGGTCTTGCCGCAGTCGCGAGACGCTTTCAGGGCCGGTATGGCCTCAGAGGGGCGGCATGCCCCAGAAAGGATAGTACCTATGTTCCGTGCAAAGACACGTATCGAGTCACTTCTGCACCGGTTTCATTTCCTGTGGTCGGTACGGCCTACAGGATGGGATTCCACCTGCAAGGTGTTCGTAAAGAGCATCAGTCCCGCTGAGCTGGACGCGACCATCGAACCGAACAGTACGTGGTGGGCGCATATGGAGCAGCGGCGAGACGGCGTGGTTATGATGCAAGTTGTCCGCGTGCCATGGCGCAAAAACACCTCGCTCGCAGAGGCTGTGCGCACTGCACGGCCGACCCCGCTCTTCGTCCCTCGGCACCTGATTTCGTTCACAGCCGGTGAGTACCGCCTGCTCGATACCTACACCGTGTGGTGCATGAAGAACTGAGATACTGCACGCGAAGAAGCCGTCCGAAAGGGCGGCTTCTTTCTTTAGAGCACCGCGAAGCGCGCGGTTGGGCGTTCTCTCACCCTTTCTTTTTGTTATCGGCGTGGATTTTCTGGAGTGTCTTTCCCGCTTCTTCGCGGTACGTGCAGTAATCACACGGGCCGCCGCCGAACGCAGTCCCGACCGGTGGGATCTCGTCCGCCATGAGCATCTCCTTGAGGCGATGGAGCGTCGGTTCGACCCAGGAATCGTTTCCGGAATAGGAGACGAGGTTAATTTCAAATTCGAGACGCCCATCGAATGCTTTCGCGTCGGAGTTCCCATTCGCATAGACGAAGTACCCTACCGGGGACACCTGGAACCCGTTCCGGCGGAAGAGCCACTGATACACCTCCATCTGCTTCTTATACGAATCATACAGGTCGTCCTCGGTCTTCGGCGCCTCTTTTTTTGATGTCGCTTTGTAATCGACGACGATAAGCTCGCCGGACGGGGTCTGCCAGACATCGTCGATGCCGCCGCGAACGATCAGGTTTGTCTCGAGGTGGTGCGTCTTCACGCCGCGCTTCAGGGCGTCACGCCACTCTTCGAGGCGGTCGTCCTTAAACGGGACCGCATCGAGGCCATAGGCTTTCGCAAGCGGATGCACCGTGCCGTCTGCGCGATGTGCGTCAAATTCGCGCTTGAAAAGCTCGTCGACGGCGTTGTTAAGCGTGAACGAAGGGCCGGACGGACGCTTGACGCCGTAGCGCAGGTCGAGATAGGAACAGCGCGGGCATTCGGTGAAGCAGTCGATCTTTGATCGGCTTATCGTGAACGGTTCTTTTGAGGAGGGGTCGAACGTGCGAGATTTCCAGGCCATCCGCCTATTCTACCCGACCGGTGCTGGAGTGCCTAAATCGCCGGATTCTTTACCGCCTCAATCTCCGCGACGATGGCGCCGATGCGTTCCGGCGGGATACCGAGCTTCCGGAGAACGTCCCGTCGTCGCTCGAGCTGTCCGGACGTGACGATTCCCTGGTCAACGAGAAGACGCTGTTCGCTTTTCTTGAGCTCCGTGAGCGCGGTGATGGGATAGATGCCGGCAGCGATGATGCGGTCGTAGAGGTTCCCTTCCATCGGGTAGCTCCAGCCAAGGAGCCCGATGCCGGAACACTTGGCGTATTGGATGGCTGTCTCGGTGAACTTCGTATTTGTGATGAGGAAGCCCTGGTCGACGGGACAGGTTGCGGAAATTTTTGGATCGCACTGCCAGATATCGTCAAAGCGCGCCTTTACGTAGAGGGCGACCTTTACATCCGTCTTGTAGTTCGGGTCGTTGTGATACTTCAATTCCGCCGCAAGGTGCTCCCCGCCGCGCTTCGCGTAGACGTCCACTTCGTGCGAGACGCATTTTCCGGGAATCGTGCGGCGCCATTCCACATTCCATCCCTCGGCGCGGAAGAGCTCCGCGACGAAATCTTCGAATGGGTGCCCTGACGGACCGAACTCGAATAGGGCACGGCGGAGGCTGTAGCGCGCGGCGACGGCGCGTTCTTCCTTGCGCAGGAGCGAGAATGCGCGGCGATAGATGTCGTGAGTGTTCGCGCCGCGCGTAATGGTTGCCTCGATGCGCGCACGGATGTTCTCCGCTACCTTCGCGCCTGCGCCCGAACGCCGGAGCGACGCTTCAAGCTTCGCTCCATCGAACGGTTCGAGCGTACCGTCTGCCTTAAGAATCTCTTTCACTAGAAGAGAGTATACCCCGTCCCGAGCGCGCTTTCACAAACACGTTCACTCCATCGAAACGATGTCGTTCCCGTTATGCGATTATTCCGCCCCCTAGTACTTCAGCCCCGTCGTAGAGGACGAGCGACTGCCCTTCCGGTACAGCCTCTTGAAGCGGCGTATCTGGCGTAAAGATTCCGTCGGCTATAGTGCCGCGGATCTTTGGTCCATGATATCGGTACTGCGCTTCATAGGTCCTCCCCAGCTCCGGAGTACGAAAGAAATTAGTGTCCGTGAGCCGGAAAGAACCGGTTCCTGCGGATAGCTGCCTCTCGTGCGCGACGACGATGCGCTTTTCCGGCACGTCCTTCCGTACCACGTACCACGGGCCAGGGGCAGCATCGTGAAGCGACACGCGCTCTCCAATGGTCGAGAGCAGCACGCCGTCGTGGCGGCCGACGACGGCTCCGGATTCGTCCACTGCGTCGCCTGGCTCAGTACCGAACTCAGCTCGCAGGAATTCATCCATGGATACGGGTCCGAGGAAACAGATACCCTGACTGTCCTTCTTCTCCGCGACCGGGAGCTTCAGCTTGCGCGCAAGCGCCCGTGTTTCGCTCTTCCTCAGCTCGCCGAGCGGGAAGACGGACTGTAGAATCGCGTCGGCCGATACTGCCCAGAGGAAGTAGCTTTGATCCTTCGCCTCATCCACGCCGCGGTAGAGGCGGCCCTGTTCCGTACGCGCGTAGTGGCCGGTCGCAAGGAGCTCGGCGCCCTGATTCATCGCGGAGCGGAACAGAACGCCGAATTTCACCTCGCGGTTGCACATCACGTCCGGGTTCGGCGTGCGGCCGGCGCGGTATTCGCGCACGAGGTAGTCGATGACGTGCGTCTTGTAGGCTTCGGACGCGTCGAGGGTTTGAAACGGTATCCCGAGATGCGCCGCGACCCGCATGGCGTCGCGCCGGTCTTCCGCCCAGGTGCACGGGAGGCCCGGCGGATACCATCCTTTCGCGAAGACGCCGGTAACGTTTGCGCCCGCACGCTTCAAAAGCGCCGCAGTCACGGCGGAATCTACACCTCCGGATAAGCCGACGACGACTTTTGCGCCCTTGACAGAATCCTTGACAGGTATCGCCATGTACGGAACTATACCTCACAGAGGTGCGCTTGTATGCCCTCGGCAGCAGAAGGAGCTGTGCATGAATGGACCCGGACCCGTCACGACTTCACTCGGGGTCCTCATACGGGCAGGAGAACCCGTAAGCGCCAAGAACATCGACAACCCGCAGGTTTCCCTCCGGATTCCCGCTCGGCCCGATACCTATCCAGCCCGCATGATCTTTTCAGACAATTCTGTCGAATGGCTGGTGATAGCGATTGACGGCAAGCTCTACGGATGGCCTCGTGTGGTATTCGAACAGCTCGTTGACGACGACAAGGTCCGCATCTTCCGT
This sequence comes from uncultured Candidatus Saccharibacteria bacterium, assembly GCA_964563365.1. Lineage (GTDB taxonomy): Bacteria > Patescibacteriota > Minisyncoccia > Phycocordibacterales > Phycocordibacteraceae > C7867-001. Next base: position 18,903 of record CAZLVR010000003.1, read on the forward strand.
GACGGGGATGAAATCAGCCTTGCGAATCTCTGACGAGCCAAGCCGCGGCACACACATGTGTCGCGGCTTCTACTATTTCAAGTATGCTTCTTTGTTCGCCTTGTGTTCCTCGAACGTTTTCGCATAGTGCACAGCGCCGTCCCTGTCCGAAAGATAGTAGAGGTACGAGGATTCTTTCGGCATGAGCGCGGCACGGAGCGCATCCTTCCCAGGATTGCCTATAGGTCCGGGCGGCAGATCCTTATGCCGGTAGGTGTTGTAGGGAGAATCAATGTCGAGGTCTTTTCCTGACGGGTGATACGTATCGACGCTTTTGATGTACCCGAACACCGCGTCGACCTGAAGCGCCATGCCGATATCGACGCGATGCCAGAGTATGCCCGAGACGAGCGCCCGATCAGGTCCCGGTTTCGTCTCCTTCTCGAGGAGCGATGCCATGGTGACGATGCGCGGCAGCGAATCTTCTGCGCGAAGCTGATCAGGAGATGCGTTCGCCATATCCTGCTCTATCTCCGTCCATATTTCCTTGAATCTGAGCCGCATGCGGGTGACGACATCCGCTGCAGACACGTCCGGCGAGAATTCATACGTATCCGGGAAGAGATAACCTTCGTACGACCGCGCTTCCCGTTCAAAAGCCTCCGCATCGAACCCGGGTATGCGTGCCGTAAGGATCTGCGCCATCTCCCGAACCGATGTTCCTTCGGGGAACGTGACGCGTGCGGCATCCGTTCCGGTATCGCCGTGCACAAGGCGGTAGAGCACCTGCACCGGACCTATCGGAGCGGGGAACGAGTAGCGTCCTGCCTGGATCGCGTTGTCCGTGGCAGAGATGCGGGCAAGCGCGCGCAGAAGCGTATCGGAGGCGACGATATGCTGCGCTCGTAGCTCCGCTGCGACCTCTCTGAACGACGCATCGCTCCGGACAGTGACTACCGCGCCAGTCGGAAATCCGAACGGCGGGAGAATAAGGGCGGCCGTAAGGAGCGCGACGAGCGCCGCGACAGCGCCGTGCAGCCGTGGACGCTGCATCAGGCGCGCGTAGAGGACGTCGAGCGCGAGTCGCGCGTACGCAAGCAGGGCGCCCATGCTATTGCGGGAGATTCCCCGGCGCAGACGAGGTCGTCGAACCAATGCGCGAGAGGCCTGGCGTCCTCGTCGAGGCCGACGGGATGTGGAAGACGGACGCGAGCTCCTCGACTGACATGATCATCCAGTGCCCGCGGTACGGCGGATGATAGAAGGAGCGGGCGCGGTACACTTCGACCGCTTCATGCATCTCGTGCGCGTGGCGGTGGCCGCCGAGGTCCTCCCACGGATAGTCATTGAACTTCTCGCTCCACAGTGGCGCGGGCTCAATGTTGTTTGCGCCCGTGTAGGGCTTGAACACGTTCGCGACAAACGGGTTCATGGTTCGATACTTGTCCGCAGGAGCGGAATAGATGGAACGGATGCCAACGTCATACGCCGCCTTCCCGATATTGCGCTCGATGGCCTTGATGAGGTCGCGCGTGACATCGGTCGGGCTTTCAAGAATCTGCGTAACGCCTTCGTGCTGGGTCGGCACGCTCGTCTTGAAGATGGCCTCTTCGCGGATCTTCTTCACGATCTCGACGCCCTCGTCTTTCCAGGTCTTTGGTTTTCCAGAGGGACCGAGCGCGCCGCGCCACTTCTCACCCTTCGACACACGGATGATGAACTGGGTCCAGAGCTCTTCTCCGGGGCCGAGGGAGCCGAAAAGCTCGAGTACCTGGCTGAACGGGTCGGTGATCTCCTCGGGCTTTGCGCCCGGCTTGTCGAGCCCGAAGTCGACGTAGGTCTTTATGGGGAACGCGTCCGGCTCCTTGTGCTGGTATTCGCAGGCGAACATGCGGTACGGCGCGTGGGATGGGTCGCGGAGCCTCGAGTAGTCGAGCGCCTCGATGATCTCGACGTCCGGATACTGCGCGTAGAGCGCTGATTCGATGAGACGGCGGAAGTCAGGGCGCGTCGACACATAGAAGTGGATCTCGCCGCCAAACGACGCGATCTCAAACGACCACCACGGGCGCGTACGCCCCCACCACCATTTCTTGAGCCAGGTGCCTTCGCCCGGGTTGATGTGCATGTGGGAAAAGAAGGTCTCCATGGCAAGCGGCGTCTTCTTCGTATCCCGCGGTATGCGAATTTCAAGGAGCACCATCGGGTTGTTCCGGTTGTACTGGAACTGGCGCATGGTAAGGAACTGCTTCAGTGCGAAACGGCCGAGGACAATCGGCAGCCAGAGGGGCCCCGTCATAAGAAGCATGTCCCAGTTCAAGGCGCTCTGTATGGGCGCCCGTGCCGCAAACGCCGCCGTTATGAGCGCGTACACGCCGATGAGCACCCAGCCGGACACGATAAAGCCGCCGCGCGAGTTCGACGACTCGAGGAGCTCATGCAGCGAGTGAAGTCCGGGGAGACCGCCACCGTGTCCGCCTGATGACATGGAAAAAGTATATCAAACGAAAACGGCCCGAGAGGGCCGTTCCGTCGGAGCGAGAATCTTCGGAGAAGCGAGCTACGCTGCCGAGTAGGTGCCGTCCTTCGCACGCTTGAAATGCTTCGGATCGTTCAGGTTAACGAGGATGGTGTTGTCCTTCACGTAGCGGACCTTCTTCACTTCCTCAAGGACGCGCTCGCGGGATAGGGGGCCGTGCTTCTTGAGCACCTCGCGGATAACGTCGCGGACGACGCCCGGCTTGTATCCCCACTCAGAAAGCGCGTAGAGGCCGCGGCCGACGAGCACGAAGCGCTCGTCCTTCATGAGCTCATTATGGGTAGTCGCCACATGCGCCTTCTTCGCAAAAAGCGAGGTGATCGCGTCCGCGACATCACGGAAATGCATCGGAGCCCCCTGACGCTTGATGACCAGGTACGCGTAATCGCGGATACCCTTCGTGCGGATGGCCGGTGCGGAAACCTTGCCCCACTCCGCAAGCGGGTTCTTGCCGATATTCTTCGAGAGGGAGAGCCAGCGCTTCAGGATTTCCTCATCGCGGTACGCCGCCTCAACCTCCTTGAGCTCCTTGAGGAAGCGGGCGAAAAGCTCGCTCTCAGAGAGCACCTCCTCATCAGACAGGGACGAGTAGAGCGAGGAGAGGGCGGCATGCACTTTCTTTGCGGTCGCATGATTCACGTGCCACCGGGCAAAAAATTCCTCGGTCTCCCGCTCGCGGAAGAATGCCGAGCCGACGACAAGCAGGAAGCGGAAGCGGTTCCGGCCCTTCTCGTCCGTGGCAAGCGCATCAAGAAGATGGTCTTCGGGCAGGATGCCGCCTTCCGCCTCGATGGTCCGCGCAAGCTCGTCAAAAGCGGCCTTGGCTTCCTTGAAGGCCTTCGAGGCGCGCACCGCCTCAATT
>CAZLVR010000004.1:0-21756 GCA_964563365.1 uncultured Candidatus Saccharibacteria bacterium
CTGCGCTCGCAGAGCTTGAGAAGGAAGAGAAGCTTCCTGAAGCGCGCGTGCGCCCCATGGTCACCATCGAAGAGATGATGGATCGCCTCCTTACCCGCGTACAGCGTGCGGTCAATATGTCCTTCTCAGAGTTCTCCGGGGAAGCGAAGGAGAAGGTGGAGGTCATTGTCTCCTTCCTTGCGCTCCTTGAGCTTGTGAAGCAGGGAGCGGTGGATGTCCTCCAGCATGAGAACTTCTCGGATATACGGATAGAGAACACGAGCGGGCAGACGCCTCGGTACGGCTAACTAGTCCCCACCCGTCAAGGTTTTCTGAAGGGAATAGAAGCGGTATTCTGTAAAGGTCATGGCTCTCACCCCTCCGGCCCTGCTTGAGGCGCTCCTTTTCGCGTCCTCCGGCCCTGTCTCGAAAAAGCGCCTTGCCGCCATGCTCGGCGTTACCCCGGAACTCCTCAACCAGGCCGCTTCCGTCCTCCGGGATTCCTTGACCGGGCGCGGGCTCGCGCTTATCGAGACAGCGACGGAATTCGAGCTCCGAACGAGCCCCGAGGCTGCTGAATTCGTCCAGAAGCTCCGCGAAGGGGAACTTTCGCGCGACCTCGGCCGCGCCGGGCTCGAGACACTCGCGGTCATCCTCTATCGCGGCGGTGCGACGCGCGGGGAAGTAGACTGGGTGCGCGGCGTGAACTCCTCCCAGACCGTCCGCTCGCTTCTTATGCGTGGACTCATCGAGAAATCCGAGAACTCAGAAGATGCACGGCGCCCGCGGTACGTCGCGACGGTGGACGCGCTCGCGCATCTCGGCCTCTCCCGCAAGGAAGAGCTTCCGGAGTATGAGGAACTTTCGAAAGCGCTTGCGCGCGAAGAGGCGAACGAGCCCGCCGAGGCAGCCGTATGAGCATGAATGACCTGAAGACACTCATCGACCGTATAGAAGCGCGCCGAAAGAAGCGCGAGTACGTGCAGATGGCCGTCGGTGTCCTGCTCGCCGTTCTCGTCCTCGGCGGCGCAGGCTATTTCGCCATGACTGCGGTCACGGGCGATACGTCCGCTGTGGTCGCGGTGGCGCCGAAGCCCACCGCATTCGATTCGGTCCATGTCACCGCGAAGGCGGCAATAGTCTATGACCTCACGACCGGCACCGTTCTTTACGCAAAGAACGCGGAAGCGCAGCTCCCGCTCGCGTCTCTCACAAAGCTCCTTACCCTCTATGCCGCGTCGGAGTCTCTATCCGCAAAGTCACCGGTCGTTATTACCCACAAGGCGACCACCGTTGAGAGCGGCTCGGGCCTCCGGGAGGGCGACACGTTCACGTTCGAGGACGCGGCACGCCTCGCCATCGTCGCTTCAAGCAATGAGGCGGCTGCGGCGATAGCAGAGGCTGCGGCGAAGGCGTCGGAGTCTCCGAACGGGACCGCGCTTCTGGCGAATGCCGCCTCGTCGATCGGCCTCACGCAGACCTATGCGCTCAACGGCACCGGGCTCGACGAGAACGGTTCCATTTCAGGCGGGTACGGCTCGGCGCATGATATCGCGGTTCTCGCGGGCGCTCTGCTTTCCCGCATCCCGGAGATCATCCATGCAACGCTTCTCCCGAACGTCTCCGCCACTTCCTGGAACGGCAATTCCTATACGCTCAAAAATACGAATCCGGAAGTCGCGCAGATTCCCGGCCTCATGCTTTCGAAGACCGGCTATACGGACCTCGCGGGCGGAAACCTCGCAGTCGTCTTCGACGCGGGTATCGGCCACCCGGTCGCGGTCGTCGTTCTCGGTTCCACCCAGGACGGACGCTTCTCTGACGTCGACATTCTCGTGAAGGCAACTGCGCAGAACTTTGCTGGCCTCACGCTTCCGCAATGACGACCCTCTTCGACGCCGCCCGCGTGCTCATCCCGTTCATCGTCTCCTTCGGGATAGGCATCATAGTCGCGCCGCTGCTTGCGAACCGGCTCCACGCGCTCAAGGCGTGGAAGAAGAAGGCGGGGAAGGGGAACGGGATGGGGGACGAAAACGGCACGCCGCTCTTCGATGAGCTCCATGCCGTGCGCGAGACGTCCGCCCCGCGCATGGGCGGCATCGTCGTCTGGGGCTCCGTCGCCGCGACGGCGGCGCTCTTCTTCGTCGGATCGTTCTTCTTCGACGGCTCGTTCGCGACCTTCGACTTCGTGAATCGCGGACAGACGTGGCTCCCCTTGTTCGCGCTTCTCCTTGGCGCCTTTGTTGGCCTTATCGACGATGTGCTTGAGGTGACCCAGTCGAAGGGCGGCCTTCCACTTCCATGGCGTCTTCTTGTGGTTACGCTCCTCGGTGCATTTGCCGGTTGGTGGTTCTATGCAAAGCTCGGCGTCTCGTCTGTCGGGATTCCATTTGCAGGCGTCCTCCCGCTCGGCCTCTCGTTCATACCGTTCTTCATTCTTGTGACTCTTGCCCTCTATGCGTCCGGCGTCATCGACGGCATCGACGGGCTCGCGGGCGGCATCTTCGCCATCATCTTCATGGCGTACACGGCGATCGCGTTCTCCCAGGAGCAGGTCGCGCTCGCGGCTTTCTGCGCCGCGGTATCGGGCGGGACCTTCGCCTTTCTCTGGTTCAACGTCCCGCCGGCCCGCTTCTATCTCTCCGAGACCGGCTCTATGGCGCTTACGCTCGCTTTGGCGGTGACCGCGTTCTCGACCGATACCTTGTCCGGCGGGGTAGGGGTGGCGGTCCTTCCCATCATCGCGCTTCCGCTGACCGCCACCGTCCTTACCTCAGTGCTCCAGGTCTTCTGGAAGAAGTTCTTCAAGAAGAAGCTCTTCAAGATCGCGCCGATCCATCACCACTTCGAGGCTGTCGGGTGGCCGTCATACAAGGTCACTATGCGGTACTGGATCATCACGATCCTTGCGTCCGTGTTCGGCATCGCTATTGCACTGTTAAAATAGGTTCGAATCCTGGTCTGTCAGCATAAAACAAAGAGTCGGTCTTTCGACCGACTCAAGAGTTATACAGCGGCAGCTGCTCCAGATGCCGCTACGACTGCTATTCCAGTGCCAATAAGCAACGGGAGGTCTGGAGCGAAGTAAACGAATCCTCCGTAAGCAAGGGTACCGGCAACTAGGCCACACAACAATTTCGACAGGAAGTAGTGTGTCTTTGATGGCATGTGAGACTCTCCAGTTAAATCTGGACAGACCCTACCATATGTGTCAAAAAGGTTCCAATAGCGTCCCAGACAGCCAGCAAGAAGCCGCTCAATGAAGAATGGTGGCTGACCCCATATTCTGACCCCATATTCTCCCTAAGTGGCGCTTCATAGACTTAAACGATATGTATGTTGCTATGCAAAAACATGGGAAAGAGAATTCAGCAGGCATTTGGTACCTGAGTAGAAGTTAAAAAGGTTCCAACATCGTCCCAAGCTGCCATCACCTTGTAAAACCTAGCCCGTTTGGCGAGGGAGGATAGGACTATCGAACTTATATATAAAGAACTAGCTCTATTTAGGTCATTGTCTGTGTTCGTGTTATAACCCACAACGGAATACCGAACCTCGTTATTCCACTCCAACAATAGGAGGGCGTAATGTCTAAAAGGAATCAGGGTCGGAGACTCTCACCCCACGAGCTTGCTGAGCGCATCTCCTGGGCAACAGTAGTTCCCGAATCTGACAAGCCGCTTGTGCGGCAAGACCCTAATGGACTATTCATTCCAAACGACGCGAATCTCAGTGAGATCATCTCGGAGCTTCAAGCGATCGACAGTGATCGCAGAAGTGGCGACGAGAAGATTCAAATTGAGGCCGGACTCTTAGTGCCGCCATGGGAAGGTGCGCGAGCACTGGCTGTGGCAATCATGCGGACGTTCGGTATCTTGCGGCAGCTGCCAGATCAATACGGTCGGCGTGAACAACTGCATGTGGAAATCGGTTCGGGTAAGACCGAGCAGATTCCGTGGGGTCTGTTTGACCTTCCAGGTCTCTCAGGCTATGTGGCCATGAAGACGAGGGAACGGGGCGGACAGGTCATCTTTCACTCGACCTTCCACGTTCCGAGAAAATATCAAGACCATGTCGATCGACTCGTTGATCGTATGGCCGAGGTAGCCTCGAATCAGTGTCTGCATCGTGGGCAAGCGTTCGCAATCAACTTCCGCGACGCGGAAGGAAAGATGCTTTCGATGCCTATGCCTGCTAGCTTTCCGCTTTCGGGCGAGGAGCCAGTGTTTACGCAGGAAATATCTGCCTCTATCGAAAGGAACATTCTCGTTCCAATCAGATACGCAGACGAACTCATCAAGAAGGGTGTCTCGCTTAAGCGCGGCGCACTGTTTGAGGGGACGTACGGCGTCGGCAAGACGCTTCTGGCCAGCTATATCGCGAAGATGGCGACATCGTCGGGATGGACGTTCATTTACGTCAAAAACTCATCAGAACTGCCGGACGCGCTTCGTTTTGCACAGCGCTACCAACCGGTGGTTATCTTCGGCGAAGATATCGACCGCGTTGCGGGTATCGATCGCACCGACAAGGTGAACGAGTTGCTCAACCAGCTCGACGGTATCGACGGCAAAACCGTGCGGATGCTCACCATCCTCACGACGAACCATTTCGACCGGATAAATCCCGCCATGCTCCGTCCTGGACGCATCGATCTTGTGCTTCACGTCCTTCCACCGGACGCGGAAACAGTCGAGCTCATGCTCCGCAAGTTCGGTGCCGACAGCCTCGCTGAAGGTATCGATCTCACGGAACCTTCGCTTCTCTTGGCTGGGCAATCCCCAGCTCGGATACGCGAAATGCTCCAGCGTTCTACGCTCGAAGTTCTACGCCGTACAGGCGACATTAAAGCCAAAATCACCAGCCAAGATTTGGTGGCTATGGCCCATGAAGTCCGTCTGGACACCTCCGCTCCAGCACTCGCTCAACCGCCGCTTCTAAACGGCAGTGGTGCCCACGCAGAGGCGTAGATTTTAGAACCCCGATTCGCAAGAGTCGGGGTTCATTTTATACATAAAAAGTTCTAACTTCGTCCCAAACAGCCAGAGCCGTATTCAGAACCAAAAACGGCTCCATAACGAGCGGTATACTGAAGGGGATGCTCTTCGGTAAATCTCTCTCCGGCGACCGCGTCTTCTTCGCCATCGTCGCGATTCTCGTCATCGGCGGCATCATGATGTTCGCCTCCGCCTCCCTCGGACTTCTTGCTCGGGTTGACGGCTCTCCGCTGAAACTCGCCTTCACGCAGCTCATGCTCGGGCTCGTCCCGGGCACCATACTCCTCATCGGCCTCCGCTATGCGCCGCCGAAATGGCTCGAACGCATTCCGCCCGTCGCGTACGTCGGCAGCATCCTGCTTACGCTCGCGGTCTTCATACCGGGCATAGGGGCGACGATTAACGGCGCGACGCGCTGGATCGATCTCGGGTTCACAACCGTGCAACCTGCCGAATTCCTGAAGATAGGGGTCATCCTCATGCTTGCGTGGTGGCTATCACGTACGAAAGGGAAGCTCGAGGATATGCGCTCCGGACTCATCCCGTTTGGTCTCATCGTGGGTATCCCCTCGCTCATATTGCTTGCCCAGCCGAACACGTCCACGGTGATCGTCATGGGGGTGACGGCCGTCGCCATGTACGTTCTTGCGGGAGCGCCGTGGCGGGACTTCCTCATCCTTTTCCTGGGCGCGGCGGTGCTCGCCGCGGGACTTGTTGCCACCCGCCCGTACCTCATGGCGCGCGTCATGACGTTCATGAATCCGTCCGAGAACGGGCATACGTCGGGCTATCAGATTCAGCAATCCCTTATCGCCATAGGGTCGGGCGGGTTCGTCGGCCGCGGATTCGGGCAGTCAGCGCAGAAGTTCAACTATCTCCCGGAGGCGCAGGGGGACTCCGTCTTCGCCGTCTATGGGGAGGAGTTCGGGTTCATCGGCACGCTCATCATGGTGTTCCTCTTCGTCGCGTTTGCGGCGCGCGGATTCTCCATCGCGGCGGACGCCGCAACCATGTACGCAGCACTCGCGGCCACGGGCCTCACGCTCCTTATCACCATCTCCGCATTCCTCAACATCGGCGCCATGCTTGCCATTCTCCCGCTCACCGGGCTCCCGCTCCCGTTCGTCTCCCACGGCGGCACCGCGCTTCTCGTCGACCTCGCGCTCGTCGGCTTCATCCTGAACGTCGCTGCGCACCGGAAACGCCAGAAAAAGTAATGCCGCAAGCGGCGAGCCACCGGGCTCGCCGTTTTTTCTATGTGTTATAATCCGGTGAACACGGTATGAAGATAGTCTTCGCAGGAGGCGGGACGGGTGGGCATTTCTACCCCCTCATCGCGGTCGCGGAAGCGGTCCGCGACATCGCGCGAGACCGCCGGCTCCTGAAGCCGACGCTCTACTACCTCGCCCCGACCCCGTACGACCAGGAGGCCCTGTTTGAGAACGAGATCGCGTACATCAAGATCCCGGCGGGGAAGTGGCGCCGGTACTTCAGCATTCAGAACTATCTCGACCTCTTCGTGACCGTACGCGGGTTCATCTCCGCGTTTATCACGCTTTTCCGCATCTATCCGGACGTCGTCTTCTCGAAAGGGGGCGGCGCGTCCGTACCGGTCACCATGGCTGCGCACTGGCTCCACATCCCGGTCATCATCCATGAATCAGACGCGAAGCCGGGGCAGGCGAACGTGATCGCCGCGCGCTTCGCATACCGCATTGCGACGGCATTTGATTCAACCGCCGCATACTTCCCGCAGAAGGTGCGGGACCGCATCGCGCGCACGGGCATCCCTATCCGGAAGGAGCTCACCCGGCTCGAGGAGCATGGCGCCGCAGAGGAGCTCCTCCTTGATCCGTCGGTTCCAACCATTCTCATACTAGGCGGCTCTTCCGGCGCAAAAGCGATAAACGAAGTGGTCCTATCCGCGCTTACGGAACTCGTCGACTCGGCGAACGTCATCCATCAGACCGGCCGCGACCTCTATACCTCGGTCGAGACGACCGCGAAGATCGCGCTTGAAAAAAGCCCGAACGCCGCCCGCTATCATCCGTTCCCGTACCTTTCTGCGCTCTCGATGCGCCGGGCCGCAGGCGCGGCGACGCTCGTCATTTCCCGTGCAGGCGCGACCGCGATAGCGGAGATCGCTATCTGGGGGAAACCGTCCGTGCTCATCCCCATCCCGGAAGAGGTGAGCCATGATCAACGGACAAACGCGTACGCGTACGCGAAGACGGGAGCCGCAAGCGTCCTCGAAGAGGCGAACCTGACCCCGCACGTGCTCGTCTCCGAAGTAAAGCGCCTCCTTTCGGATGGGGGCGCGCGGCAGGCCATGAGCGCCGCGGCCGCAACCTTCGCTAACGCGGAGGCGGCGAGCATCATCGCAGAAGAGATCGTAACCATCGGACTCTCTCATGAGCCGCAGACGGTCGAGGAGCCTGCGGACGTCACCGAATCCCTATGACGAAGGTAGTCACCCGATTCGCTCCATCACCAACCGGCTTCATGCATGTGGGCGGCGTGCGCACTGCGCTCTTCGCCTGGCTCCATGCGAGAAAGCACGGCGGCACCTTTATTCTTCGCATCGAAGACACCGACAAGGCGCGCGAGGTGGAGGGTTCCATCCCGCATATCATCGAGTCACTCCAGTGGCTCGGCATTGAGTGGGACGAGGGCGTCGACAAGGGCGGACCACATGCGCCGTATCTCCAGTCGGAACGGCTCGACACCTACAAGGAATATGCGCAGCGGCTCATAGAGAAGGGCTACGCGTATCCAGATCCGTACACGGAGGAAGAGGTGGAAGCATTTCGCAAGAAGGCAGAGGAGGAGAAGCGCCCCTTCCTCTATCGGGAGCACCGTCCGGAAAATCCAGGCGTCTGGGATGGTACGAAGCCGCTTCGGTTCCGGGTCCCGGAAGTGAAGCGCTACGAATGGGACGACCTCGCGCGCGGGCACCTTTCTGCCGGAAAGGAGGCGCTCGATGATTTCATACTCATAAAGAGCGACGGGTACCCGACCTACAACTTCGCGCACATCGTCGATGACGATCTCATGGGTGTGACGCATGTCATCCGCGGAGAGGAATTCATATCATCGACCCCAAAGTTCCTCTCTCTCTATGACGCGCTTGGCATTCCGTACCCGGTCTTTGCGACCATGCCAGTCATCCTCGGCGAGAAGGGCACGAAGAAGCTCTCTAAGCGCGATGGTGCTAAGGATCTTCTTGAATACCGTGAGGAAGGATATCTCCCAGAAGCGATGGTGAACTTCCTCGCGCTTCTTGGTTGGCACCCAGAAGGAGATAATGAGATTCTCTCCCGCGAAGATCTCATTGCATCGTTCGACCTCTCCCGCGTACAGAAGGGTGGCGCGCGCTTTGACGAAGAGAAGCTGCTGCACCTAAACCGCGAGTGGATGCGAAAGCTCACGGACGGGGACTATGCGGCGCGCCTTGCGAACAAAGACCCGAAGGCGCTCGCCGCCGTCCCCATCCTCAAAGAACGTGCCACAACCTTTAGCGAAGCCGATGCTATGCTCGCCGGCGAGCTTGCCTGCCTCTTTACGGCGCCCGCGCTCGATTCCATGAAGCTCCTCATGAAGGAGCCGGCAGGGGAGCCGGGCTTCACGAAGACGACCCTCGAAAGCGCCTCTCAGGCACTAGAAGGCCTCCAGGAGGGCGTTTCCGCTGAAGTCGTGAAAGAGGCTGTCATGCCCATAGCGGACGCGGAGGAAGAGAAGCGCAAGGGCGGCCGCGGTGCGGTCCTCTGGCCGCTCCGCTACGCTCTTTCGGGGCAAGAGAAGTCACCGGACCCGTTCATGCTCGTCTCAATACTCGGCCCCGCGGAAGCGAGAGCGCGCGTCCGCAGCGCCCTTGATATACTGAACTGATGATGCGGTTTGTTCTTTCCCTCATTTCACTCCTTTCCGCCTTCTTCCTTTTCGCTACGTTTGCGCCATCCATCACGCATGCGGATTCCGTCGCCGAGATCCAGGCGCAGATAGAAGAGATAAACAAGCAGCGTGCGGCGCTCGACGCCGAGATTAAGGGCTACCAAAAGCAGCTCGACCAGCTCGGCGCCCAGCATCAGACGCTTGCGGGCGCGATTTCATCCATCGACGTCTCGCGCTCAAAAACCGCGACACAGATCAGGGATATCCAACAGAAGATAGCGGCGGCGAACCTGAAACTTTCCCAGCTTTCGATACAGATCCGGGATAAGGAATCATCCATATCGCTCGATCAAGCGGCGGTCGCGAAGTCGCTCCGGGACCTCGCCGCGACCGATGATACGTCGTTCATTGAGAATATGCTCGCGGTCGAAAACCTCTCTCAGGCATGGATAGCGGCGGACAACCTCTCGACGTTGAACGAGGCATTGCGCACCCATGCGGCAGCGCTCTCTTCCGCAAAGCAGGCGCTTGCCGCGCAACATGAGGCAGTTTCCTCGACGAAAACCGAACTCTCCGTATCGAACACTGAACTAAGTAACCAAAAGAAGGCACTCGATGCACAACGCGCACAGAAGGATCAACTCCTCGCGCAGACGAAGAGTCAAGAATCGAGCTACCAGGCACTCATCACGAAGAAGAAGGCGGCGCAAGCGGCGTTTGACGCGGAGCTCGCAAGCCTCGAGAGTCAGCTGAAATCAGTAAACTCGACAGACATCCCGCACGCAGGTTCCGGCATACTCGCCTGGCCATTTTCCGCCACGCAGATGGCGAGCTGCGCCGGGCGTGCAAGCGTCTTCGGCAACCAGTTCTGCATCACGCAGTACTTTGGCAATACCGCCTTCGCCGCTTCCGGCGCATATAGCGGGAAGGGGCACAACGGCATCGACATCGGTGTCCCGACAGGCACGCCGGTCGTCGCTTCGCTCTCCGGCACCATCATGGGAACGGGAAATACGGACGCAGCTCCCGGCTGCTACTCCTTCGGGAAGTGGGTCGCAGTGAAGCATGCAAATGGTCTTGCGACTGTATACGCGCACCTCTCCTCCATAAGCGTCTCGACCGGGCAGTCAGTATCGACCGGAGACTTGCTCGGCTATTCCGGTATGACCGGCTACGCGACCGGACCTCATCTTCATTACGGCGTCTACGCAGTTGGTACTGCTGATGCGCCCGGTATCCAGATATCGACCCTTTCAGCGCTCCGTGGCGCTACCACCCCCTGCGCCCGGGTCTCCATGCCGATCGCTCCATTAAACGCGTACCTGAATCCGATCTCCTATCTCTAGACAGGGTCGTCCGGATAATGACAATCAATGGTTTCCGCTTGCGTAAAGCTACGCACGGGGCTTTTTTATGCTGAATCACGACTCTTCCAGAGGATGCGCGAGGCAAGCGAGCGATGTGGTGACCATTTCGCTGCGATAGCGTCGAGCTCCTGTATCGACGGATTCTTGAGTCCGTAGAGGGCTTCCATGGAGCGGACAAGGCCAAGATCGCGCGCAGAGAAGATATCGGGGTGGGAGAGGCCGAACATAAGAAACATCTCCGCCGTCCACGGGCCGATGCCCCAGACCTGGGTAAGCGTCGCTGTCGCTTCCTCGGGCGATTTCTTCTTGAGGGCAGGGAGGTGGAGTCCCTTCTCTATCGCCTTCGCAAGCTCCTTCAGAGTCTTCGCTTTCGCCGCTGAGAGCCCGGCCTTTCGCATACGGGGAAGCGAGGTCTTGAGTACTGACGAGGGCGTCACATTCCCGCCACACGCGGCCGTGAGGCGTGTCCAGATAGTGTCTGACGCCTTCACAGACAGCTGCTGGGACACCACTGACTCTGCGAGGGCTGCATAGAGAAGATCGGCTCGGCGAATCTCGGCACGCCGAGACAGGGTCTTCATGAGGCGTTTCGCCTCTCCATGGAGGACTGGGTCAACCTTCTTGAAATGCCGGAGGGCTGCCGCATGCTCATTGTCCATAGGCCTATCCTAGCAGAGGCTCTGTTAACAGGCCGCAGGAAGAGCTCCTGCTCCCACGGTATACTTTCAGTATGGTAAAGCTCATTATCTGGATCATCATCGGGCTCCTGGCGCTCTCCTTCTTCGGTATATCGCTGCGCGCTATCGCCTCCTCGCCGACGAACCAGGACAATCTCGCCTTTCTCCTTGAGACGCTGCGGCTCGGGTGGGCGTATATCTCGGCATGGATAACCTCCCTTATCGATGGATTCCAGAACTGGGGGAGTCCGTCGTAGCATATGGATGAGCGGAAACCCGTCGCCATACGCATACCGCCGGATTCGAAGCCAGGATTCGCGAACGCCGCGCAGGTAACGGTGCTCGATGACTCAGTAGTCATCCAGTTCGCCTTCGTGCGGCCGAACACGTCCGACGGGCAGCTCCTCGCGGAGATCATCATGTCCCCGAAGCACGCGATAGACTTCAACCGGGCGCTCGACTCGACCATCAAGAAGCACTTCACGCGCCACCTCGATGATGCCGAGTGATTTGACAAACATTTATTAATCTGTTTTAATATACTTGTACCTATGGCGCGATCTGGAGTTGAACGAATACCGCAGCCGAGCATCCCCGAGGACAGGCACGAAGAAAAAGGACGCTCAAAAAAGGTGCGCCCGCAACCGCCGGATGACCGCGAGAAGATTTACATAAACGACAGACCAAAGGGTTGGAAGCGCGAAAAGCCGATAGAGCCCGCAAAGCCCGAGCCAGTCACGAAGGAGCAGTGGGACCGCATGCCGGAACCGCTTCAGGAACGCTATATCGAGCAGCAGAAGGCTCGAGATCGGTATGAGAAGCGCATTCGTACTTGGGCTCCGGCCGGTATCCTCGACCCACGGTACCTCAACCGCAACCTACGCCCGAAGCCCGCGCAGCCCAAGACTGTTTCCGTCCGAGGCCTGCATGGCCGCGCGCTTGAAGAACATATCCGCGGCAATATTGTCTCGCTTGAAGGTCTTGACGGAGATCTCCGCGTGGAGATGGCTGCACATAACCAGGACGTTCGTGAAGAATACCGAGAGACTCTCTCGCACTATATGCGTCACCAGATGCCTATTCAGTGGCGTCAGGGCGTACGGGATCCGAAGTACCAGGAATACCAAACGCTACGCGATACGCGTGAGCGCACGGCACGCAAGCGTTCGCTCGACAAGCTAAAGAAGGAGAAAAAGCCTGTCCTACATTTTGTCCGCAAATATCTCATGGGCAACCCCGCTTTCGCGGCACTCTACGCCCTTACCGCGGTCGGCGGCCCACTTGGAGCACAAGCGTATGGACAGATGAAGGCGAACGGCACACGCGAACGGGCGGTCGCGCAGGCGTATCAGGAGCATATGGAGCGCGAACGACAAACCTTTGAAGCCGAGGAGGCGCGTGTGCTGCGCGGCGAAGACGCGCAGGCAGTGCTTGCGGAGATCGACGGGCTCTGGGATACCAAAATGAAGAGCCGCATCGCGCGTGGTCCGAATACCGCCGTCCGGCGCGCGGAAGTATACAACCTTCTTGAGCAGGAGCTTGCGGAAGGCCGGGTGCATCGCCTCTCGCTTGAGGACGAGATGCGCGAGAGCATGGGTCTCCAGGAAAGCAACTTCAATGAGCTCGGCATCGTCGAGGCAGTCACCGGCGACACCATGTTCGACTGGCATGCTTATGGCGAGGAGTTCGGCCTTTCCTCCTCCGAGCTTGAAACGGCGCAGCGCGCAGCGCGGCTCATTACGCCCGCGATGATTGAGACGGTATTTCTAAACGAGATCGAAAGCGGCGGCAGCGGGGAACAGAACCTTGCAAACTGGGCCGCCCGCCTCGAACGGATCGGGGAAGCTGTCGCACTGACGCCGACCCAGGGCGATCGCTACGGCATCGTCGGACCCGGCCAGGAAACCCTCACGCTCGACGAGGATCAGAGCATCGGCCGCATGGCGCGACACCTTTCGTCACAGTCGTTCTGGTACCTGAATCTCCCGGACGACTTTACCGACATGCGCGGCCGCGCCGAGCGCGTCGGTCACGAGGAATTCCGAACCTCGCTTGAGACTGATGCGCACATACCGCGATCGATGAAGGAAGAACGTATCGAAGTGCTGCTGAACGCCATGTACAATATCGGCCTTGCCGTTCGCGATCCGCAGCAGCATGCGGCCCTGACACGCATCCTCGATGCGGCATACGGGACCGGTGGCGATCGCGCGGCCGCGACTGAGCGCTTTGCGGAATTCATGGTCATGGCGCACAACAATCCGATGGAAACGAAGAAAGCGCTTGAAGCATGGTATCGGCGCGGCGCGAATTTTTCTGCACCACTCCACGCCTTTCTGCAAGATCACGATTCGGTCATATACGACTATGGCTCCCGGTTCGTCATGAACTATCCAGCGATGGCAGCGTATGAGCATGATCTCCGGCTCCGATTCCAGAACGTCCAGGTCCCGACCGAATCCGAGCGCTTTGCTAGGATCCTCGAGGAGATACGCAACGGTACGCGGCAGTAGCCGCTCCGAGATACAAAACGGCCCACCTACAGGGCCGTTTTGTATTTCTCGGATACCCGCGTGATGCGACTCCCCCGGTTTTTTGATGAAAGCGGGGAAGTGGTCGGTCTCGAATCCAGCCAAATTCTATAGGGATTCTTTGACTCGGATAGAGGAGAAGATAATATAGGCGGATATCGAAGCGACTTCGCAAAAGCCCTTGTACGAAGCAGGAAGACTTCGTACAAGGGCCCCAATCTTTTACGAAGTAAGGCCAGGGCTACGCCCTAGGCTTACTTCGTAAAAGATATATTGTGCGAAGCGTATCTATTCTAAGCCTCGGCAGGCCAAGACCTTTAAAACTAGGCGCCGCCCTACCCCCTGTTTACCTCCCGACGAATATTTTTCGGCGGTTGTGTGTAATTTATTTTCTGTAGAAATTTCCGCGCAAATAATTAGTCAGGGGACCCCTTCCCCGGAAAGAGCGGTGGGGCGGTAGGGGAAGGCTTCATTTTGACCCCTTGATATCTACATCTCACTCCCCCGCCCCGCCTGCTACCATTGGTACATGCCCGAGTCGTTTGAGGTTAACGGAAGAAAGTTCGAGATTGCACCCTCCGCAAAATTGCGCGCGTTTGAAGCGCATGTAACAGAGACCGGCCGCATGCTCTCGACCCTCGATACCATTCTCGATCGTCTTGAACGAACGGTGCCAGAGACAATGTCTGCGCGAACCGTCGGTCCCGATATCCGGCGCGTTGCGCGTGAGGAACTCGTCAATGCCGCGTCGCTTCTCGTCGAGGTCGTTGAGCATGTCGGCATGGCGATAGAAGAATCCCGAGACCTCATCGATAACGTCGCGCTTTCGGAAGAAGCGCAGGCGACCACGCTAGAGAAACTGCTTACTCTCTCAAGCCGCTACGAACGCGCGCAAGCCCGTCTCAAGTCGTTCTCAACACGGTTCGGTATGAAACTCCCCTAGGGCGAGTATCACGCTTAGCAGACGACGTTTTTGGTGATGTATTCGTATGCCTCGTCGACCGTATCGACGACATGGAAGAGATCCATCTCCTCAGGGCTAATGGTCTTGTATTTCCCGGCGAGCTCATCCTTGAAGAGGGTCAAAAGCGGCGTCCAGAATTCCTTTCCATAAAGGACGATGGGGATGCGCTTTATCTTCCCCGTCTGGACGAGCGTGAGGATCTCGAAGAATTCGTCGAGCGTGCCAAAACCGCCCGGGAAATAGATATAGACGGAAGACGCGAAGGTAAGCATCACCTTCCGAACGAAGAAGTGATCGAAGAACATCGATTCCGTCGTGAACGTGTTCGTCGGCTGATTCGACTGGAGCCTGATGTTGAGGCCGACGGACGCGCCGCCCGCCTCATGAGCGCCCTTGTTCGCAGCCTCCATGATGCCCTGCGCTCCGCCGGTGATGATGGCGAAGCCGTAGCGCGCGAGCCGCGAGGCAAGCTCGGTCGCGGCCTGATATGCCGGATTGTCCGGCTGTGCGCGCTCGCTTCCGAAGAAGGAGGCGGCAGTCGCATATTTCTGGATGAGCTCGAAGCCCGAGACGAACTCGGACATGATCTTGAATACGCGCCACGGCTCGAGTTCCCGCGGCTTGCAGACCAAGGGGCTGACCGTCTCCGGCATCGTCTCCTTCCCTTCCGCGAGCATGCCCGTGAGCTTTACGCCCATCGCTTCATGCTGCTCCTTCGCTACCGGCAGTATCAGGTCGTCCATGGAATCCTAAAGGTCTTATAGTCGTCTACTATTGAACGATTATACGCCATCCGGGCGATCGCTTCCGCATGCCAGAGGGCGCCGGTCATCGCGTTATGCGGCTTCGGCTCTTCCGGCATGCCGCAGTACTGCTGTATGACGCTCGATGAGAGCGATGAGTGGCCTTTCTCAAGCGGCGGCACCTTCCCCGCCCGCGTCATATGGAGCCATGCGATCGAATGAACGTCGAGCACGCGCTTCGCAAAGGGATATTCGACGCCTGCGCGATGCGCCGCCGCCTCAAGAAATCCCGCATCGAACCAGACGTTCTGCGCGGCAAGCGTCCTATCCTTCGGCCGATCGAACGCCCATGCGAAGAACGCAGCAAGGAGCTCCGCTTCGCTCTTTTTCGTTTGGTCGGTAGCCGCCGCGTCATCGAACCCGTTTATCGCCGCCGCCTCCGGCTCGTTCGTCGCCCCGTCCCACATGCGGCATTCGTCATAGAACTGATTCTCGGGGTCGTCGAGGTCGATCGCCCCGATAGCGAGGATGGAGTTCTGAGCCGGGCTTACACCCGACGCTTCAATATCGAGGACTATCATAGGCCAGGACAGTTAGCACCCGGTTCAAAGCCTGCTGCACGCGCCTCATCCTCGGTATCGAACCATATCTTATTCTCCTCCTTTATGCGCTTCGCGGTTGAACAGGTGGGGAGATAGAATTTGGTGCCGTTCTTCGACGCGACATAGGTACCGGAGGTCTTTGCTGTGGGCGCTATAGCCTTCGGGGCGGCCGGCGTCTCAATATGCGCGGCACCTGATACGGATGCGTGGCCGGACGGGAGGGCGGCGGACGCGGCTGCCGGGAGGGCTCCGGCCGGGATTCCCTCTATGCGTATTGGACCCCCTCCCTGCCCCAGTTCCCGCTCTGTAAGCATTCCTAGGCCAAATGAGGCCCCTGAGGCCAGGATCACGACAGCGGCCGTAAGAGCCCCATCTGGGACCCTCCCTAGCCAGGATTTGCCTTTGCTGGCCTCCTGCGCTATAATTTCCATACGTTAATCATACCGTATGGCATCAACAAAGGCTGGCGGAACAGCTAAAAACCTAAATACTTCAAACCCGAAATATCTCGGGGTGAAGCTCGCTGACGGCCAGGCAGCACGCCCGGGCCAGGTCATCGTGCGCCAGCGCGGCACCAAGATCGAGGCCGGCAAGAACGTGAAGGTCGGCAAGGACCACACGCTCTACGCGATGGTCTCCGGCAAGGTCTCCTTCGCGACCAAGCGCAAGGTACGCTTCAACGGTCACGCTGTTCAAAAGAAAGTCGTCTCCGTCGTCTAAGACGAAGACACAGAAAAAGCCCCGCTCGCGCGGGGCTTTTTCTTCTGCCTCGCGATCCCAATTCCTATGGGGAAGCGAGCGGCCGAATACGACAACGAAGCTGTCTTCAGCTGAGCAAAAGTAATCGGGAAAGTGAGCTATTCCGCGACGATTTCGACGGAGAACTTGCCGAACTGCTCGCCGAGAGACACCGGGATCTCGAAGGTGCCGAGCTCCTTGATGGCCTTCTCGAGGCGGATAGCGTCCGCCGGAAGCTGTGCCTTCTCCGCGATCTCCTTCGCATCGAGGCCGTCATACAGGTGACCCTGCTCGTTCGCCTTCTTCACGAAGGTGAGCTTCATCTCGGCAAGGGCTTCAATACGCTCCTTGACGAGCTCTGCCTGGACCTGACGGTCAAGCTCCGCCTTTTCGGCGCGGACCGCGGCCTGCTTCAAGGTCTGCGGGGTCGCAGCGACCGCGAGGCCCTTCGGGAGGAGTGAATGGAGCGCGAAACCGTCCTTTACGTCGACGACCGTGTGCGCCTTACCCGTGCCCTTTATATCCTTCATCAATACGACTTTCATAGTGGGCCTATCCTACCGTATTACCGGCATAAATCAAAACACGTTCGACAGTTGCAGATCAGGAGCGACGGCGAAAATCCCTCAGACGCTAGGCGCGGGCAGGCCAATTTCTAAGCCGTACTAGAAGTACGGTGAGGAAATTGGACGGGGTCGTTGACGACGAACGGAGACAGATGAGGATTTTAGCGTCGCTCCCCTATTTCCCTGTCGTGAGGAACTGTATCGCACGCTCCCTCTGGGGGTCCTTCCCTGCCGCGAAGTCCTCCTGGGTGCGCTCCACCTGTATGTCGGGGGTGACTCCAGTCCCGCTGATCCAGTGCCCTGCCGGCGTAATCCAGCGGGCGACGGTGATCTTCAAGGAACCGCCGTCGACGTCCACGAGCTCTTGTACCGAACCCTTGCCGAATGACCGGGTGCCGATAAGCGTTGCTGCATGGCTGTCCTGAAGCGCGCCGGAGAGGATCTCGGACGCTGACGCGGATCCCTGATTGATGAGGATGGCGACCTTGGTTCCGGCCGGGACGCCGCCGAGGCCGAGACTCTTATGCACCACGTTGTCCCTATGGCCCTCGTAATCCTCCGTCACGATCGGGGCGCCTTCCGGTAGGAAGCGGGATGCCATGCGTACTGCCGCCTCAAGATACCCGCCTGGGTTCCCGCGCAGGTCGATGAGGAGGAGGTGCGAGCCGGACGCGCGGAACCGCGCGAGCGCGCCGTCAAAAAGGTTCGCGGAGTTTGCGGTAAAGGTATAGAGCGCGATGGTGTAGACGCCGCTCGCCTTGTCGAGACTGTCGTCAATGGTCGGGACATTGATGGTATCGCGCACCACAGGAATCGTGAGTGGCGAGCCGTCGCGAACCATCGTGAAGGTAACCTTCGTCCCCTTCTCTCCGCGAATGAGCTTTACTGCCTGATCGGTAGACATGCCTTCGGTTGAGGTGCCGTCGATGGCGGCGATGAGGTCTCCGGCGAGGATGCCCGCCTTCTCAGCCGGCGTGTTCTTCAAAGGAGCAATGACTGTGAGCACGCCATCCTTATTCGCACCTATCTCCATGCCCACCCCGCCAAAGTTCCCGGCGATGTTTTCCTGGAATTCCTTCGCCTGGGCCGGCGGGAAAAAGACGGTGTACGGGTCGCCATAGCTTGCGGTCAATCCTGCGATAGCGCCCCACAGCTTCTCCTTCGAGCTCGGGTCGGTCGTCGAACCGTGCGTCTGCACGAATCGGGCGTTCAAGGTATTCCAGACCTTCCAGAACGGATCGAGGTTCGCGTCCTGCGCAGGCGTCGCGTCAAGCGCGTCCGCGACGAAGGGGAGCTTCAGGGAACCGCCGGACGTGGAGAGTCCGGTATACATGCCGAGACCGAACGCTGTAAATGCAACGACAGCAACGACAACACCGGTACGGATCAAGCCGCGACCCGTCGCGGCGGTCTCCTCCGACACGTTTTCGACCTCGTACCCGTTCATTTATAGGAATTCTAACACATGCAGTTTTCGCTACGGTATACTGTATCCACTATGATTACTCGCCATGAACGCAACGGGCTTGTCTGGATCGACCTTGAGTCCCCCACGCGCGAAGAGCTCCGTGCCATCGTCGATGAATTCGGTATCGACCCGCACATCGAGGAAGAGATCATCGCCCCGACCCCCTACCCGCTGTTCGTGCCGATTGATGACTATTCCTATGTCGTGCTTCATTTCTCGACCTCGGACGTAACCGGCGGCGCGCGTAACCAGGAAATCGATATTATCGCTGGCAAGGACTTCATCATCACTGTCCGGTATGAGGTCGTCGGTTCCATTCTTACCCTCCATAAGGCGTTTGAGGCCGAAGAGCTCCTCGGCATCCCGGCATCCGGCGCGGGCGAAGCGCTCCTTGAACGATTGCTTCGCCACCTCTATGGTGCCTTGGGCGAGGAGACGGAACGCCTTGCACGCGTTCTCGAACGCATCGAAGCGGATATCTTCTCGGGAAAGGAGCGCCGGACTGTGCGCGCCATCTCGGAAGTCGGCCGCATCCTATTGCGATTTGAAACGACGCTCACCCGACATACGGAACCGCTCACCGCATTCCTCTCGTCCCTGAGCGCAGCGAATTTCTACGGCAAGAAATTCGACCGCGTCGCCTCCCGCATCGAGGCGGAGCGCGCGCATGTCGCCGCGCTCGTCTCCTCCTACCGCGCCGTCGCGAGGGAGCTCCGCACGACTAATGATTCCCTCCTCTCCTCCTCCCAGAATGAGGCGATGAAGACCTTCACCGCGATGGCGCTCTTTACCTTCCCGCTCACGCTCATCGCGGCAGCCTTCACTGTTCCCGCCAAACATACGCCAATCATCGGTACGGATTGGGATTTCTGGTATATCGTCGGGATCATGATCCTCGTCGATGCCGTGCTCTTCGTCTACCTGAAGTTCAAGAAGTGGCTCTAGCATGTTCGAGAGAAAGACGGCGCCGGTGACGCTTTCCGATACGCTCAGCGGTACGCGGGAATTCGTACCCCTGAAGCGGGGCGAGGCGCGGATGTATTCCTGCGGCCCCACCGTCTACGGCCCGCAGCACATCGGGAACCTGCGCGCCGCCGTCTTCTCCGATACCGTCGCACGCACGCTCGCGGTCGCAGGCTACCGCGTGAAGCGCGTCATAAATATCACGGACGTGGGCCACCTCGTCGGCGATGGGGACGAGGGCGAGGATAAGATGGCGGTCGGTGCTGCGCGCGAAAAGGTCTCCCCGAATGAAGTCGCGGACAAGTACGCGAAGCAGTACCTCGCGGATATACGAACGCTCAATATCGATACGAAGCACATCCGCTTCCCGCGCGCGACCGCCTACATCGAGGATCAGATCAGGATGATCAATACGCTCGAAAAGAAGGGTCACACCTACGCTCTTCCGGACGGCGTCTATTTCGATACCTCAACCTTCCCCGACTATGGGAAACTCGGCCGGCGCGACAAGGTGGAGCTCTCGGCCGGCGCACGCGTCGCACTGGTCGAAGGAAAAAAGAACCCGCACGACTTCGTGCTCTGGCGCACCGCGAAGCCGAACGATCTCCAGAAATGGAAATCACCGTGGGGTGTTGGAAACCCCGGCTGGTCCATAGAGTGCTCCGCGATGATACGTGCGCTTCTCGGAAAAACCATCGACATTCACACGGGCGGTGAAGATCATATCTCCATCCATCACAACAATGAGATCGCGCAGTCGGAGGGTGCAAATGACGCACCGCTTGCACACTACTGGCTTCATAACGCGTTCTTAACCATAGACGGAGAGAAGATATCGAAGTCGCTCGGGAACACCTATATCCTCGATGACATCGTTGCGAAGGGATACCACCCGCTTGCGCTCCGGTATCTCTTCCTTCAGGCTCACTACAAGACTCCTCTCTCGTTCACCTGGGAATCCCTCAAGGCTGCGGATGAGGCGCTCTCGCGTCTCTGGAAGACGGCGAGAGAGATACGTGCAGCATCCGGCGGAAAGTCTGCAGGGTCACGAATTGCAGACGATATGCGTGAAGTCGCACGTGACGATCTCGGCACTCCACAAACAATTGCCCTTCTCCACTCAGCGCTCGCTAATGCTGGTCTCTCAGGTCAGCAGAAATGGGGAGTACTTATGGCAGCAGACGAGCTCCTTGGCCTCTCCCTTACGAACCCCCCTGAGGAACCGAAGGTCCTCACGATGAGCGACCTCCCTTCTGAGGCCCAGGAGATAGCAAAAAAGCGCGAAGAAGCTCGGAAAAACAAGGATTTTGCCCTCTCTGACGAGTTGCGTATCCACCTTACGGAACGGGGATATCCTGTTGAAGACACCCCTTCCGGCCAGGTTTTCAGGACCACCCAGAAAGACTAGAATGAGGAGTAATGGCGGCCGACACCCTGCGCATCCCTCCCCAGTCGCTTGAGTCCGAGCGCGGACTTCTCGGCGCGCTTCTCCTGAAGCCGGAAGTGATACATGACGTCGGAGACACCATCCGCGGCGATTCCTTCTACGCGGAGAAGCACAAGATCATCTTCGAGGCGATGCGCGAGCTCGCCGACCGGAGCGAGCCTATCGACCTCCTGTCCCTTTCTGAGCGCCTGCAGAACAACGGCACGTTGGAGCGCATCGGCGGACGGGCGTACCTCGTCGAACTTACGAACGCCGCCCCGTCCCCAGGGAACTACGCACATTACGCGGATCTCGTCTCGCGCAAGCATCTTATGCGCGCCCTTATCGATGCGACGCATCAGATCCAGGAATCGGCATACGACGAGAGCCGCGACACGCACGAGGTCCTCGATCAGGCGGAAAAGAGCGTCATGGCTATCGGGAGCGGCGTCGGCGTGCACAAGTTCGTTGCGGTCGGCGACAAGGTCCATGACGCGTTCGAACGCATCGACGCCCTCTCGAAGAAAGAGGACGGCATCCGCGGCGTGCCGACTGGATACAAGCAGCTCGACGACATGCTCTCCGGGTTCCATCCGTCGGACCTCGTCATCCTCGCCGCTCGCCCGTCGGTCGGTAAGTCGTCCCTCATGCTCGATTTCGCGCGCAACGCCGCTAAGGCCGGCATCGGCGTCGGAATCTTCTCGCTTGAAATGAGCTCGGAGCAGCTCGTCGACCGCCTCCTCGCCGCCGAGTCCTATGTCGACTCCTGGAAGATCCGCACGGGCGCGGTGCGCGCCGAAGAGGATTTCGCGAAGATCCGCGACGCGCTCGAGTCGCTCTCGAA
>CAZLVR010000005.1:0-20748 GCA_964563365.1 uncultured Candidatus Saccharibacteria bacterium
AGTATCTTTCCCTCCCTCGCGAGCTCGGCACGAACCCCGCTACCGGAAAGCCAGTTGTCGCAAACGTTGGCCGCTTCGGCCCGTACGTCGCGCATGACGGAGAGTTCCGTTCCATCAAGAAGGGTGATCCGTACACCATCACGCTCGACGAGGCGCTTGTCCTCGTAAACACGCCGAAGGCGGCACCGAAAGGCGCATCAATCGTGAAGGAGATGAAGCATCCGGTGACCGGCCGCGCGCTCACTCTGTATAAGTCGAAACAAGGCCTCTTCCTGAAAAAAGGTCTCCGTCGTATCTACCTTCCTGATACGGTCGTCGCTGACGATCTTTCCCCCACAGAAGCGGCTGAATACCTGAAATAAGGCACGAGAAAACGCCCAGTCCTAAGGACCGGGCGTTATCCGAACGCTGCAGGCTGCGTCAGGATGAGTGAGGTTTTGCGATACCGAGCGCAGCGAGCTGCGATCGGGCTTCAACAAAGCCCTCGAAATCATCCTCCGACGCTGCGATAAACGCCTTCCGCGCAAGCTCAATCTCTGTCGAGCGAGCAGGCGCAGCGGTGCGAACGAGCGTCACGGGGACGCCGTTCTTCGTGCAGAGATCACAATGAGTGGCAAGGTGCGAAGAACCAGTCTTCTTGCACACAGGACACGAGAGGGTCATGTGCTTCCTCCTCTTTTGTAAAAGGGGATTTGTGCAGTATCCTCTTTTTGTGACACCCGTCAAGGAGATCCTGGGGGAAATGAAAAGCGCGTCGCCGGAAGACGTCGCGCTCGTGACCCGGGCCTACGAATTCTCGAAGAAGGCGCATGAGAAGGATGTGCGGTATTCCGGCGATCCCTACTTCACCCACCCGGCGGCGGCGGCGAAGATTCTCGCGACGCTTGGCATGGACGCGTCCACCGTCGCCGCAGGGCTCCTGCATGACGCCATTGAGGACGGCAAGACGACTGCAGAGGAGATAGAGCACGAGTTCGGGAAGGAGGTGCTCTTCCTCGTTGAAGGCGTGACGAAGCTCGGCAAACACAAGTATCGTGGCGCAGAACGGCATGCGGAATCACTCCGCCGTCTGCTCGTCGCTACGTCTTCCGACGTCCGCGTACTTATCATCAAGCTCGCGGACCGCTATCACAACATGCAGACCATCGCGCACGTACCGGCGGAGAAGCAACGCCGCATCGCGCTCGAGACGCTTGAGATCTATGCGCCTCTCGCGGACCGGCTCGGCATGGGACGCATGAAGAAGGATCTTGAAGACCTCGCCTTCCCCGTCATCGACCCGGACGCACATACCCACGCGCTTGAGGTGAAGAAGCTGAAGACCAAAGAGACCGAAGAGGGGTTGAAGCGCGTGCAGAAGGAGCTTCAGAAAGAACTCGCGAAACGGGGTCTCAGGAACTTCCGCACGGAAGTGCGCATGAAGGGCCTGTGGAGCCTTCACAAGAAGCTCCAGCGTAAGGGTGACGATATCGCGCAGATTCACGACATCGCGGCGCTTCGCGTCATCGTGGGAAGCGCCGAAGATTGCTATACGGTACTGGGCGCAGTCCATGCGCTCTTCAGGCCGCTCCCAGGCGAGTTCAAGGATTACATCGCCTTCCCGAAGCCGAACGGCTATCAGTCCCTCCACACGACAGTGCTGACCGAGGAAGCGGGTGTTGTCGAGGTACAGGTTCGGACGGAAGAGATGCACCGGGCCGCGCAGTTCGGCATCGCGTCCCATATGTCCTACAAGCAGCTCGGGAAGGCTGCCTCTAAGGGAGCTTTTGAAGTGCTCTCATTCGCCTGGATACGCGATCTCGTTCCCGCACTTCTCAATTTCAAGAAAAAGCCCGGAACGCAGGGAGACCAGAAACCGGCCGCGAAGCCTCCGAAACAGGCGGAGCCTGAAATGCCGCAATGGCTTTCCGAGCTCGCGGACGTCCACACCTCACTGGTTGAATCGAAGGAATTCGTCGATCGGTTGAAGGAGGATTTCTTCTCGCATCGGGTGTTCGTCTTCACGCCAAAAGGCGACGTTATCGATCTCCCTATCCAGTCAACGCCGATCGACTTCGCGTACGCCATACATTCCGATCTCGGCAATCACATGATCGGTACGAAAGTGAACGGAAAGATGGTCGCCTTCGACACCCCACTCCGAAACGGCGATATCGTCGAGATATTGCGACGCGATTCGGCGCACCCTACAAATAAATGGCTTGACATGGCAAAGACGACGCTCGCGCGCAAGCATATCCGCGCAGCGCTCGACGTGCAGGAACGGGGAAGCGTCGGCCCCGGGCCGAAAGCGGACAGCCGCCTCGAACGCAAGCGCGAACACAGCGCACACAAGGCGCGCAAGCGCCCGGAAAAGCAGGTGAAGCGGAAGTAGCCCTTACACCACGAAGTTCTTTACGGAGTAGAGATCCTCTTCCGGCGGGCGGGGCGCGCCCGGTGCAGGAGCCGGGACGTTCTCGTCTGATAGCGGCTCGGTCGTCGCTGCGTGTGGCGCTACGCCCGGCATATCAGGCATCGCAATTCCCTTCTTCGCAGCTTCAGCAGCGAGCGCGGCGACGATATGGGACAGATCCTCTTCGGAGAAGAACTCGATGGTGAGCCGTCCGCCCTGCTGGCGGTTCTCGATGACGACGCGCGTACCGAGGGTTTCGGTTAAGGACTTCTCGATATCGAGCATGCGCGGAGTCTTGTCATGCTTCCGGACTTTCTCGATGGCGATAGAGCGCGCGATCTGCTCGACGAGCCGGACCGGCGTCTTCTTGAGCACTATTTCCTTGAACAAGGTCTCCTGTTCTTTCGGCCGATCTGAGAGCATAAGAAGCGCACGGGCGTGTCCCTCGCCGAGCTCCTTGGCGAGAACCGCTTTCTGGATGTCTTCCGGGAGGTTGAGGAGACGGATTGAGTTCGACACATACTCACGGCTCATGCCGACCTTCGCGGCGATCTCCGTATTCGAAAGAGCGAATTCGTCAGCAAGCTGCTTGAACGCTTTCGCGCGATCGATCGGGTTCAGGTCCTCGCGCTGCAAGTTCTCGATGATGGCAAGCTCGAGCTTCTCCCGGTCCGTTTCCTGCCCCTGGCGGATGACGGCCGGAACGGCCTTGAGGCCGGCAAGCTTCGACGCTCGCAGACGACGCTCTCCGGCGATGAGCTCGTACCGAGTCTCCATGCCGCCCCACGCACGCTCCACCTCCTTTCTTGTAACGACAAGCGGCTGCAGCACGCCGTACTGGCGTATGGATTCAGACAACGCGCGCAGGCGCTCCTCGTCGAATTCGCGCCGCGGCTGATACGGGTTCGGTTCAATCTTTTCGACCTCGATCCAGAAGACCGAGTCGTATTTGGTGGGCTGATGCACGCCCTTGCCACTTTCCATGCGAAGCATTTTAGCATGCGGGTGCATGAAGCAGGTGGAAAACGACGTGCAAAATGCTAAGGTTACCCCGAGCCGGAGTGGCGGAATGGTATACGCGAAGGTCTCAAACACCTTTGCCCTCACGGGCTTGTGGGTTCAAGTCCCACCTCCGGTACAAGAAATAGTGGGAATTGACCTCCCTCTCGTTTAACGCTACAGTCCGCCCGGACTCATAGCAGAGGAGAGTTCACAATGACAGCCACGACACAGTGGGAAAACGGCCGCGTCTCGCGCGCAGCCCTACTGCGGGATATCGGAGCGTTCTGGTATCACGACGGCAATCCGAACCGCCCGTACGTACGCCTGCGCTCGGGCCTTATCTCGAACGGCTACTTCAACGGCGCGCAGCTCTGCGAGCGGCCGGTCGTCCTTGATGCGTTCTCGAAAGAGCTCGTCACCGAGCTCGAGACGCGCAGCTCGCGGCAGGTGTGGAATATCGACCGCGTGGTAGGCCCCGCCATGGGCGCGATCACGTTCGCCCATTCCGTCGCGTCCAAGTATTTCTGGCAGCGACGGGCCGCGTCGAACATACTCACCTCGTTCGCGGAAAAGGACGGCGACGGCTTCGTTTTCAAGCGGAGCGCGCCGCGTCCCCGCGAACGCATCCTCCTGGTGGAAGATACTGTCACGACAGGCGGCAGCGTGCTCAAGGTCCGCGATGCAGTTCTGGCTGCTGCGCCTGACATCGTCATCGAGCCGTATCTCCTGTCGTTCTGTAACCGGAGCGGCAGCGATACGCTCGACGGGATGGAGATCATCTCGCTCGTCGACGGCAATTTCAAGACGTGGAAGGAGGACGAGAACCCCTTCACCGACGGCGGGCGCGAGCTCGTTCCGGTCGTGGAGAACGCCAAGAATAACTGGGACGTCCTCACGCGGGACTATGCCTAAGAAAATCACCCCCGGAAGGTACTAGCGTGAGCTAGCCTTCCGGGGGTGAATTGTTTTAGCCGAGAACGGATGCGATCTCCTCGATCGTCCGCATCGCCGCGTCATACGGGCTCGCAGCCTGTACGATAGGGCGGCCGACGATGATGCGATCGGCGCCGGCGGCGATGGCCTTTGCCGGCGTCATGACGCGATCAGGATTCTGATCGTCGCCTTCGACAAGCGACCAGGACGGCCGAATCGCCGGCGTATTGATCGTACGGTCGCCGACGATTGTCCTGAGCATCCCCGCTTCCGCGGGCGATGCAACAAGACCGCCGATGTCTGCAGCCACCGCCACCCTTGCAAGTCGTCTCACAACGTCCTCGGGCGTACAGTTATAGATAGAGATCGCGTCCTCAAGAGTTTGGCTCGTGAGAAACGTCACGCCGAGCACTTCCGTGTCCGGAAGCGCGTCTTTGAGTGCCGTGAGCGCTTTCACGCCCGCCGTACACTTGGCCGTGATGATCTCGGGTTTCGCTTCCTTCAGGAAAACCCCGTCCGTAGACAAGGTTTCCGGAATGTCGTCGAGTTTGAGATCAGCGAAGACGCGCAAGCCGCACGCCGCATGGATGAAGCCGATCATATCGTAGCCGCAGGCCCGCAGGATCGAATTCACCTTAATGGTGACGCCAGTTCCGCGGAGACTCTCGGCGAGTCGGTATAATTCCGCTCTCGCCCAGGAGCGACCCTGTCCGAGAGCGGGGTTTGGCTTGAAATCCGCGGCAACGACGAGGCGCTGCGCAGGTTCGAGCGTTTTCATGCTGCATTCTCCTTGGTGCAGTCAGGACACACACGTCCGGGCGGATGGTACCCCATCCGCCCGGACGTCGCAAAATACCGGCTGCGCTAGATCTTCCCGACCTGATCCATTCCGGGCTCAAGCGTATCGTCGCCCGGGTTCCAGTTCGCCGGGCAGACCTTATTGCCGTGCGTCTCGACGAACTGCGCCGCCTGGAGCTTGCGGAAGGTTTCCTTCGCGGAACGGCCGACGGAGTTGTGATGCACTTCCATAGTGCGGAGCGTTCCAGACGGGTCGATGATGAACGTGCCGCGCATCGAGAGACCCTCGTCTTCCACAAGCTCGGTGCCGTCACCGTCGATGAGGACGCCGAAGGCATAGGAGATTTTGCCGGACGGGTCCGCACCCATCGGATACTCGATCTGCTTGATTGAAGGCGAGGTGTCGTGCCACGCCTTGTGCGTGAAGACCGTGTCAGTCGAGAAGGAGATCACTTCTGCATTCGCCTCTTTGATCTGCGGATACAGCTTTGCCATGTCCTCAAGCTCCGTCGGGCAGACGAAGGTGAAATCCGCCGGATAGAACATAACGATGAGCCACTTCCCGCGGTAGTCGGAGAACTTCACCGTCTTCGTGTCGTCGTTCTGGAAGATCTCGAACTCGTAGTCGGGTATCGTCTCCCCAACCTTCACCGAGGAAACATATTCCTTCATCGGGTCGTGGAAGTCCCCGCAATGCTCACAATAGTTACTTTTCTGTCCGTTCTTGTTCATAGCCGTGAGATTACCCTGACAATCGTGATGCGCGCATGATAGCATCCGGACACATGAGCGGCAAAAAGCCAATACTTTGCGTTATAGGACCAACAGCATCCGGAAAGACGGCTGCTGCAGTAGCGCTCGCGAAGGAGCATAGTGGCGAAGTCATATCGGTTGATAGCCGTCAGGTATACCGCACGCTTGATATCGGCACGGAGAAAGTGACATCTGATGAGATGCAAGGCGTTCCTCACCACCTTATCGATATCCGGGATCCTGAGGAAAGTTATAGCGCAGGTGACTTTGTTACGGACGCGACCCGCCTCATCGAGGAGATACGGAGCCGCGGGAAGACTCCGATACTCGCAGGAGGCACCCACTTCTACTTCGACGCACTTCTGAATGGTCTTCCGGCTGAAGTCGCACCAAATCCGGTTCTGCGTGCCGAACTCGAGACGAAGTCAGATGAAGACCTCCTGGAAGAAATAGAAGAGCGCGATCCGGAGCGTGCTGCAGAGCTTGATCCAAAGAATCGACGGCGCCTTATACGGGCGCTCGAGATACTCGCTGCATACGATACTGTCCCACGCCGCACACGTAACGAAGCGTACGAGGTGGAATGGCATGTCATGCTTCCACCTCGTGATGAGTTACGGGAGAAGATAGTGAA
Organism: uncultured Candidatus Saccharibacteria bacterium; assembly: GCA_964563365.1. Taxonomy (GTDB): domain Bacteria; phylum Patescibacteriota; class Minisyncoccia; order Phycocordibacterales; family Phycocordibacteraceae; genus C7867-001. The sequence goes on from CAZLVR010000005.1 coordinate 6,513, forward strand.
GCGCCTTGAAGCTGCTCTTTCACGAGGTCTTATAGAGGAAGTACGAAAGACACGGGAGCGTGTTGGAGATGACCGCCTTACCGAGCTGGGGCTTGAATATCGAATTGTTGGAGAATACCTGCGCGGAGAACGCGATGAAGCATCGCTCCTTCCAGCACTCTCTGCAAAACTATTCCAGTACGCACGCCGTCAGGAGGCGTGGATACGGAAACTAACAAGTTAGTTACAGGAACCGGTTTGCACGTGAGTGTGGTTGCCTTCGCGTACGACACGTCCCCCGCATTGCTGCGCTGCCTGTATGAGAAGCGTGCTGGCATTTGTGCCAGTATCGGCTGCAAAATCGACCGCATAGGACTGGTTGCCGCACTGCGAACCACCGTAGTGATATGATGCTCCGCCCCCTGCGCTACAACGATTAGACCCTGTCCCACCGCAATGCTGGCACTCACCGTTCTTGCACTGTTCCCAAGTCTTCGCCCCGCTTACGATTAAGCTGTCGGAAATGGAGGATATCTGACTTACGTTCGTATGTCCTGCTTGGCTCAGTTTAGTAGACATACAGGAAAGCATCCCGGAAAGGGCCCCAGATGCCTGCCCGGCCTGGGCGCTTATCCCGCTCTGGAAACCGAAGAAACTCTGCCAGTTGCTTGTTCCGGTGCTTGTCTGAGTACTTGTGCCAGTCTGGGTAGAGGTGCCGTGACCTGGCGTGACTGTGATTCCGCTATTATTACCGTTCCCGTTATTACTCGTCTGCGTTCCCGCAGCTCCTGCAGGTGGCGTAACTACTTTTATGCAATGCGCCTCAGCGCCAATCTGTGTCCCGTCGGACTTTGTCGTGAGGATGGAATTCCACGGACCGAAGCTCTTGTTATATAGAACCGACATGATGAAATCGACGATAAGCCACGCGGAAAGCATGAGAAGCAATCCGACGACCGCGTTCGTGATCATATGATTCCCCGTCTCGCGCGCATGGGAATTAGTGGGATTTGTCATGAAGACGAACCCGGCATACGAAAGGATGAGGACGAAGATAATAAAGCCCATCGAGATAAGGAAATTCACAATGTTCTGAATAACCGCGAGGACGCAGCCGAAATCAGGAGCGGAATCAGGGCAATGGCATTCCTCAGGAATGATATGGAAGTTCGGCGAGAGCGTGAAATCCGCAGCATGGGTGACTGCAGGAACGAGAGCGAAGAACCCGAACAGGAGGACGGGAATGAGGAACGCGAATAGCTTCATGGCCTAAGTATACGTGGCCCTAGATGCGAAAGAGCGCCTTTCCCCACTCCTCTATTTCTGCTACGCTCTCCGGAAGGGTCCATAGTTTAATGGTAGAACAGCGGTCTCCAAAACCGCTAGCCGAGGTTCGATTCCTCGTGGGCCCGCTTTCGAACAAAAACAAAAGCCACACCGAAATGTGACTTAAGAGAATAAGCTGACGGTGGCAACGACTCAGGAACCATGGGTTCCATCACCTTTATTCCCCGAAGGGAGTTACAGGAATTTAATCCCATTGCAAAACCCAGAAGGATCTCAAACCGTGGTTGGAAACTACTTTGATTCGTTTCCTGGTCCGTGACTTCTTCTGCCCTACCTTATCGAGATCAGCTAAAAACTAGTCTATTTATTTTTGTTAACTCAGTCAATTCCGTTCGAATAGCGTCCCAGTGGGCCCGCTGATTGTTTTTATAAAGAAGGGTGTTATTGTCGTCTCCCGCATAAGAAAAACCCCGCGTACGCGGGGCGTTTCTTATTTCTTCGCTTCCTTGAAGACCTCGTGCTTCTTGGTCCTCGGGTCGTACTTCTTGAACTCGAGCTTGCGGTCCACCTTCTTCTTATTCTTGCGGGTGTAGTAAACCGTGTCCGACTTCGTCGACTTCAGTTTGATGAGGTGGTCCTGCGACATGGACTGGACTGTAGCACGCTCGACCGATACCTGCAAGCAGGTCGCGGCGACGGGCATCCTGCTATGTCACTCTGATACACTTGACACATGTCCTTACGCGCAGCGTTCAGCCGTATCCCGGTCAGGGGCGCTGTACTCGTCCTTATCGGAGCATTGATCGGGGCGGGTGCCGGATACTGGTACGGATTCTCGACCGGCGACGTCGGATCCTTGAAGAGTGTCCGGTATGACGGCGGGTTCCGTTTCATTAATCCTCCGCTCTACACTGAAGTCCCGGAAGACCTCGCCTTCCCAACCTACTCACCGCTCAAGGAGCGCTTATCGTCGCTTGTCGATGAAGCGATAGCAGACCGCAGGGCGACGGATGTCGGCATCTACTTCCGGGATCTCGACGAGGGGCGGTGGATAGGCGTGAACGAACAGCATGATTTTGCTCCCGGGAGCCTCCTGAAGGTGGCGACCCTTATGACGGCATTGCGAGCGGTCGATGCAAATCCGGCACGGCTTACGTATACCCTCAGGCCCGTGTTCGGTGACACGTATGAAGCAGCGCCGCAGACCTATTATCCGCCCGCGCATCCGATTGCGCCGGGCGGTTCCTATTCGGTCGACGAACTGCTCACGCACCTTATCGTCGAATCAGATAACCGCGCGGCTGACGCGCTTGACTACTATTTCGGCATCTCAGAGCTTGAGCGGACGCTTGATGACATGAACGTTCCTATACCGCAGGGTCCGGCGGATGAAGCAAATTCCCCTCAGGACTATTCGCATTTTTTCGCGTACTCTATAACGGCACCTATCTCTCGCGTTCCTCATCAGAAAAAGCACTCGAGCTTCTCTCGCGCACTGCGTTTCCGGACGGACTCGTCGCTGGCGTCCCCGCCGGCACGCTCGTATCGCATAAATGGGGTGAGCGAACGCTTCCGCCCGCTGCCGGCTCCGTGAATGAGCTCCACGACTGCGGTATCATCTACTACCCCAACCACCCCTATTTTCTCTGCGTGATGACAAAAGGCGCAGATTTCCCGGTCCTCGCCGGAGTTATCAGAGAGGTCTCCCAGACTGCCTGGGAAGAAGTTGCGCGTCTGCGCCGCTGACCCGCCTTACGACGTGGCTTCGGACTTCGCGCGGCGCACCCGGCTGACGCTTTTCTTCACGTCGAAATGCGGCTCCCCGGCCTTGAGCGTAACCGTGATGCTCCCTCCTTCCATGACGCCCTGGCCGACCATGAGAGTCGCGATGGGTGTCAGGATCTTATCCTGTATGGTGCGCTTCAAAGGGCGCGCGCCATACTGCGGGTTGTAGCCTTTCTCCGCGAGCCAGAGCTTCACCTCAGGACTGAGCGTAAGCGTGATGCGCTTTGCGGCGAGGCGCTTCAAGACGTCCTCGACCTGATTGTCGACGATCTTTGCGAGCGTCTCCTTCGAAAGGGGCTCGAAGACGATGATGTCGTCGAGGCGATTGAGGAATTCGGGGCGGAAGTGCTCCTTCAAGGCGCCCATGACCCGCTCCTTCATGAGTTCCTGCTGCGCAGCCTCGTCCGCAGCGGACTGTGTAAACCCGATGCCGGCGAGCCGGTCGAGGAATTCGCTGCCGATGTTTGAGGTGAGGACGATGATGGTGTTCTTGAAGTTCACCTTCCTGCCCTTCCCGTCGGTGAGGTGTCCTGAGTCGAGCACCTGGAGGAGGATGTTGAACACTTCCGGATGCGCCTTCTCTATCTCATCGAAGAGGACGACCGCGTACGGACGGTGGCGGATGCGTTCGGTAAGGCTGCCCGCTTCCTCGTAGCCCACATAGCCCGGAGGCGCGCCGATCAATTTCGCGACTGAATGCTTCTCCATGAACTCCGACATGTCGACGCGGATGAGCGCATCGGCATCATTGAACATAAACTCCGCAAGGCGGCGCGACAATTCGGTCTTGCCGACGCCGGTCGGTCCCATAAAAAGGAAGGAACCGATGGGACGATTCGGGTCTGAGATGCCGACACGCGAGCGCTTCACCGCATCTGATATCGCCTTCACCGCCTTCTCCTGCCCAATAACCGCTCCCGTGAGCGCCTCTTCCATGCGCGCGAGCTTCGCGGCCTCTTCTTCGAGCATGCGTGCAACCGGGATGCCGGTCCAGCGCGAGACGACCCCTGCAATCTCCGTCTCCGTCACCTCTTCATGAAGGACGCGACGCGACTTCTGGAGCGTCTTGAGGCGCTTCGCCTTCGCCTCGAGCTCCTTCTGAAGCACGGGGATCCTGCCGTAGCGGATTTCCGCGGCCGTACCGAGGTCCGCTATCGCTTCCGCGTTGTCCGCCTGCACCTTCATCTTGTCGAGCTCGGTCTTGAGCGCGCGGATGGAATCGAGCACCTCTTTCTCGTTCTTCCACTTGAGCTCGAGCTCAGACGTGGTCTCGCGCAGGTCCGCCATCTCCGTATCGATAGCCTTGATGCGGTCCTGTATCTCCTTCACGCGCTCCTCGCCTGCGGATACTTCCTCATCCTTCTTCAGGGCTTCCCGCTCGATGGTGAGCCGGCGAATCTTCCGATCCGTCTCCTCGAGAGCCGGAGGCTTGTTCTCAAGCGCGATGCGGAGTCCAGACGCCGCCTCATCGATAAGGTCGATTGCCTTGTCGGGAAGGAAGCGGTCGCTGATGTAGCGGCTTCCAAGCTCGACTGCAGCGACAATCGCCCCGTCCGTGATGCGGACGCCATGATAGAGCTCATAGCGGTCGCGGAGCCCGCGAAGGATCGCGACGGCATCTTCAACAGACGGCTCTTGCACATACACCGGCTGGAAGCGGCGAGTAAGCGCCGTATCTTTCTCGATGTGCTGCTGGTACTCCTTCAGGGTGGTCGCGCCGATAATGCGGATCTCGCCGCGCGCAAGCGCAGGCTTCAGCATGTTCGACGCATCCATGGCACCCTCGGCTGCGCCGGCGCCCACCAGGGTGTGGAGCTCATCGACAAAGAGAATGACCTTCCCTTCTGCGCGCTCGACTTCTTTCATGACCGTCTTCATGCGCTCTTCGAATTCGCCGCGATACTTCGTGCCCGCGATCATGAGACCAAGATCAAGCGACAAGAGCTCCTTGTTCTTCAAGGATTCCGGCACGTCATTCTGTGCGATGCGCGAGGCAAGCCCTTCCGCGATCGCGGTCTTCCCCACACCCGCTTCGCCGATAAGGACGGGGTTGTTCTTCGTACGGCGGGAGAGAATCTGAATCACGCGGTGAATCTCCTGGTCGCGGCCGATAACCGGATCAAGCGCATTCTCCGACGCAAGCTTCGTGAGATTCCTTGTGTACTTCGCGAGCGCACGGTACTTCTTCGGGCCTTCCACCTGTCCGTCTTTTGCAGATTTGAGCTCCTTGAGGACCATGACGACCGTCTCCGCGTCGATGCGGAAGCGCTGGAGGACGTCCCCTGCCGGACCGGGATGCTCCAAGGTCGCGACGAAGAGGTGCTCGGTGCCCACGAACGCATCGTTCATGCGCGCCGCGACCTTTCCGGACGCCTCAAGCGCGCTTGCAAGCTCGGGCGTGAGGTAGAGCTGGTAGGACGGGGAGAGGGTCGCGGATGTTTCCGGGGCTTCGAGGTTCTCAAGAAGCGTATCGGCGAGAAGCATGGTATCCACATCCATGCGGTCAAGTACGGAAAAGACGAGTGACTCTTCCTGGTGGATGAGCGCCGTGAGGAGGTGGAGCGGCGATACATGGTTCTGGCCACGCTCGATGGCGAGCTCGTGGGCTTTTCTGATTGCTTCCTTTGCCTTGGTGGTGAAGTTCTTGAAGGGAGGCATACGTGTGGAAATGATGACGAGTAATACTGGACGCCGTTACCGTGCTGCAGCGAGCGCCTCGACGCGGCCCGGGAGCGCGAACCCTCCGCCCGGAAGCGCAACGCCGATGATAGCCCCCGACAGGTTCACGAGCGCCGCGCCGGGCGGAAGCTCCGGAAGATCGGCGTCGAGCGAATCAGCGCCAACCCTCGAAATGATGCCCGTGACGGCTTTGCCGTCCGCCGTCACACCGATGGCCGTCTGGCCTTGTTTGAGTTTCGATACGTCAGCAAAGGACTCGGACGGGAGCGCCGGAGCAGTGCCTGCGAGAGAGAAGCGCTTCAAGGCACCGTCCTCTCCGCTTTTGGTTGCCTCGACGCTCGCACCGGTCGAGAATGTGACGGTGACATGGTCCGGCAGTTCGGACGCGGCGATGACGACGTTCGCTTTCGGAAGATACGTACCGATCGCGGACGGCGAGGTCGCGCCGGCACGGTAGGAGACCGCGACCGTACGAGCAACGTCTCCCGCAACAGCAGCCGTGAGAAGTTCCTCTGAGGATGGTGCCGACGTCTTGCCGATGGACGGCACCTGGGTCGTGACGGTCTCGATAGTGTGGTCGACGATGCGGTCGACCGTCTGCGTCACCGTCCGCGGTGCTTCATCAAGTAGCGACACGGTAAGAATACCCGTCGCGATGGAGACGACGAAGTTCACGAGGATGGTGAGGAGAAGCAGCTGACTCTTGGATAGGTCCTCTATATCCATGCCCTCAGTATACTATTTTGGCCTCTGTTCGTCTAAAAAGCGTACGGACGCTGCGAGGGCGCGCGAAAACTGCCGGAGTTCGTGGCGGGACGTCGTCGGTCCCCATGATACGCGAAGCGTCGAACGGGCTCGTACTGCATCTGCCGTCTGCGCCATGACCGCCCGCGAACCGTCCGGAGCATCCGTTTCGCACGCGCTCTTCGTCGAGACGGAGAATCCGCGCGCATCGAGGAGTGCGGCGAGGTAATCCGTATCGCGACCAGGGAATGAAAGATTTACTATGTGCGACGCCTGGTCTTTCCCTTCGTTCACGAGCACATTCGGTATGTCTTTAAGGACGCGCGAAAGGAGTTCCGCGCGCAGGCGCGCTGCCGACACGGCGAATGCGGCACGCTGCCCTCTCGCGTCACGGAGCGCCGCGGTGAAGGCAGCGGCTAGCGCCGGCGAGGACGTTCCGGGACGGATGCCGCGTTCCTGTCCACCGCCGCAGATGATCGGAGAAAGCGGAACGCCGGAAGAGATGATGAGGCAGCCGGCGCCGCGCACGCCGCCGACCTTCTGGGCATCGAGTGTCATGAGATCCGCGCCGAGGCGCGTGCGTTCGAACGATTCCATCATCGGCAGCTGGCTCGCATCCACATGGAGATAGACGGGGTGCTCTCCAGGCTTCCTGAGTGCATCGAGCGCGTGCCGGAGCGCGCGCGTATCGAAGCGTGCGCCAGTCTCAGACGACACTGCTTCCACCGATACGAGAACGGTATCGTCGTTTACGAGCTCCTGCAGGGCTGCACGATCGAATACGCCGCCCGCAGCGGGCAGCTTGTCGACCAAGACACCGTACCCAGAAAGCATCTTGTAGGGCTCTTCGATGGAAGAATGCGCACCGTCCTGATACATAGCACTTGCTTTCCGCCCCGAATCACGTATCGCACGTATGACGCCCTGTATCGCGATGTTGTTCGCTTCCGTTGCGCCGCTCGTGAAGATGATGTGCTCGGGCTTGACCTCCGCCATGCGCGCGATCTCCGTGCGCGCTGCTTCAAGGCACGCCTTCGCTTCCCGTCCTTCAGTATGCGCCGAAGACGGATTTCCATATGCCCGAAGCGCCTGCCGAAACGCACGTTCGGCTCTCGGCTTCACCGGCGCTGCGGCAGCCCAATCGAGGTAGATATGCCTCATATACGGCATACTACCGTGCGCCGCGCCAGATGACGAAGTATCGGTCAAGTGGTACAGTCCATGAATCATGGCTAGTGAGATGCGCCACCCTATCGTGGCGGTGATGGGTCACATCGACCACGGGAAATCATCGCTTCTCGATTACATACGCAAAGCAAACGTGACCGCAGGCGAAGCCGGCGGCATCACGCAGCACGTCTCCGCGTACGTGGCGACGCATGAGCATGAGGGAACAAAGCGGGAGATCACCTTCCTCGACACTCCGGGGCATGAGGCATTCAAGACGCTCCGGGCGCGCGGCGCCGCAGCAGCAGACATCGCGATCCTCGTCATCGCGGCGGATGAAGGCGTGAAACCGCAGACCGCAGAAGCGTTCGGCGAGATAACGGAGACGGGTATCCCGTTCGTCGTCGCATTCACGAAGACCGACAAAAACGGCGCGGATGTCGAGCGTGCGAAGATTTCCGCGCTTGAAGCCGGCATCTACCTCGAAGGGCTCGGCGGCTCCGTCCCCTACGCGGGCGTCTCCTCAAAATCCGGCGACGGCGTTCCCGAGCTTCTCGACCTCGTACTCCTTACCGCGGACCTTGCGGAACTCTCCGCAGACCCGGCGGCGCCCGCGAGCGGCTTCGTCCTCGAATCATCCCAGGATGCAAAGCGCGGCACGACCGCGACACTTATCGTGAAGGATGGGACACTCTCGACCGGTTCGTTTGTTGTCGCAGGAGAAGCATACGCTCCGGTCCGCTTCATCGAGGACTTCCAGGGGAAGCGCGTCCCGTCTGCCGGGCCGTCTATGCCGGCCGTAGTTTCCGGCTGGAGCGCGCTTCCGCCTGCGGGCGCCCTATTCGTCTCGGCCGCTTCAAAGAAAGAAGCGGAGAAGCTCGCGGCGGACGCTGCGAAGCCCGTGAAGGCGCAGCAGGTCGGGACGGACGCGTCCGGGAAGACCGTGCTCCCCATTCTCGTGAAAGCGGACGTCTCGGGCTCCGTCGAAGCCATTACCGGCCTTATCGGCAAGCTCTCTCATGAACGCGTGGCGCTCAAGGTGGTAGCGTCTGGAATCGGTTCGGTCTCCGAAGGAGACGTGAAGACGGCCATAGCCGCAGGCGCCATCATCTTCGCCTTCCATACTTCGGTTGAATCGCTTGCGCGCGACCTCGCGGAGCGTTCGGGCATTTCCATAGAGGAATTCGACATCATCTACGAGCTTGAGAAGCGCGTCGCGGACCTTATGAAGGAGCGCGCTCCAAAGGTTAAGACCGAACAGGTGCTTGGCGAGATGAAGGTGCTGAAAGCGTTCTCCATGTCAGGACAGAAGCAGGTGCTCGGCGGCAAGCATGTCTCCGGCCAGCTCTCAGTCGGTGACTCGGTAAAGATCGATCGTCGCGGCATCGACCTCGGGTATGGAAAGATTCTCAATCTCCAGGTCGCACGTGCGGACGTGAAAGAGATTCATGTCGAAGGCGAGTTCGGGCTCCAAGTCGAGGCGAAGTCAGAGATCGCGGCTGGCGATACGCTGATCGCCTTCCGGGTCGTTGAAACATAGCGTATGAGCATACGCGACGACCGCATGCTCTCCATACTAGTTCACCTCGCCGGCGAGTTCATCGCGCGCGAGGCGGGTCGCGCAACCCTCATCACGCCAACGCGCGCTGAGCTCTCCTCGGACGGCAAACGTGCCACTGTCTTCGTCTCCGTGTTCCCCGACTCCGAGGTCGAACATGCGCTTGTCTACCTCGACCGCCAGCGGGACGAATTCCGCACATTCCTCCGTAAGAAGCGCCTCTCCGCGCCTCAGGTCACGTTCGCGTTCGATACGGGCGAGCAGAACCGCCAGCGCCTCGACGACCTTTCTCGCGAGGCAGAATCGCGCTAGGATGAGGCCGTACGGCCCGATGGCGAAGTGGTAACGCAGGAGTCTGCAAAACTCCCATGCGCGGGTTCAATTCCCGCTCGGGCCTCAAGTCCTCACGGAGGACCGAGAGTATCGCGCCTGCGCGCGATACGTCGGGAATTGAAGGCTGGAGTATATCCGAGCAAAGCGAGGGTTCGAGGCGGGGTCGCGAAAGCGAAGCTATTCGTGACCAATCCCGCTCGGGCCTCCAGTATGTGGTATCGTTCCGGCATTGCCGAGGTGGCGGAATTGGTTATACGCGAGGGACTTAAAATCCCTTGAGCGCAAGCTCGTGTGGGTTCGATTCCCACCCTCGGCACAAGAAAACGCGCAGGCGTTTTATTGACCGCGGACGGGAATCGAAAGCCGGAGCGCGACGGCGCGAGGCGGGGTCGCGCAACTATTCAGCAGAATAGTATGCGTGACCGATTCCCACCCTCGGCACAATTTTAATAGATCAAAAACAGCCGAATAGGCTGTTTTTGCTTAATGTGGTCACGGTTTGCGGCCAAAGTACTCCACGTATTCGTACTGTGGCTCGCAACCCCGACCCGGCCTCGCCCGTTTTCATAAAAATGAAACCATGGCTCCGGCCCGCACAGGTAAAGAAAAACTCCGCACAGGCGGAGTATTTTCTTTCATGTGCGCCTACCTGGGCTCGAACCAGGGACCATCTCCTTAAGAGGGAGTTGCTCTACCAACTGAGCTATAGGCGCAATAGAGGGCATAATACCCGACCTTATATTTTATTCAACAAAGGTGTGTAGGTAGGGTGTATAGAGCCGGTCATCAAGAAAACTAGAATGGATAAATGCACAGGCGATACAAAATCGACTGTACCTGGACTCCTGAACTAGCATATGTCGTCGGGGTTTTTGCGAGCGACGGGAATCTATCGCCTGACGGCCGGCACCTTAACGTAACGTCAAAAGATAAGGAGATGGCTGAGACCGTCCGGACGATACTGAGAATCAACAATAAGATCGGTAGGAAGGCGCGCGGCGGGTCGAAGGAGAAAAGATATTTCTCACTGCAGTTCGGAGACATAAATTTTTACGAATTCCTGCTCGACATCGGCCTGACGCCGGCAAAATCGAAGACGCTAGGCCCCCTTGCGGTACCGGATGAGTATTTCGCTGATTTCTTCAGAGGCTGCATCGACGGGGACGGCAGCATCGACTCTTTCACGCATCCCGAGAGCAAACTTCCCCAGTTTCGCATACGACTCTGTTCTGCAAGTCCAAGATTTACAGATTGGGCACTATCACGTGCGCGGATCCTATTCGACATATCCGGAGGATGGATATACCGTCATGAACGGTCAGGCATCTGTATGCTTTCGTTCGCAAAGAAGGATGCTCTGAAAATCATCAAAAGCATGTATTATGCCGATACAGTGCCTGCGCTCGAGAGAAAACGAGCCGTGGCGCTTACATTCTTGGGCGAGTAGCCGAATTGGTATAGGCGCACGGTTTAGGCCCGTGTCTCGCAAGAGGTGAGGGTTCGAGTCCCTCCTCGCCCACAAAGTCCGCGAGTTCGTTGCAAGCAACTCCTCGCCCACAAAGTCCGCGAGTTCGTTGCAAGCAACTCCTCGCCCACAAAGTCCGCGAGTTCGTTGCAAGCAACTCCTCGCCCACATGGTCTGCGAGTCAGTTTCTCGCAGCTCTTCACCCCTACTTACCCGCCTACCGTCGCGCGCATAAGCGCGATGATAGCGTTCGCGCCGAAGATGATAGCGAGCCCGACGAGGCCCCAGAGTATGTGCTGGGCGCCTGTCTTCCGTTTCTCCTCGTTATCCGCACCGCGGATAAAGTCCACGACGCCCCAGATGAAGAGCGCGAAGGCGGCGAGCGCGATGAGCGTGAGGAGCGGCGTGAGTATCTGCGCCACGACTTTCCCGATGAAGGTATCAAGCGGTCCCATGAGTAAATGCGTTAACGATAAACTGAAAGAGCATCCAGGCCCCGCCGGTCCCGGCAAGGACGAGAAGCCCGTAGAGCATGAGCGACTTGCCTTTCTCCCGCGCCTCCTCATCCTGCGTCCCGCCCATGAAGTACTGGAAGGTACCCCAGACGAACGTGATGAAGGACGCCGTGAAGCCGAGCGGCACTGCAAGGCCGAAGACGATGTAGGTGACGAAGCCGGCGGGATCGAAGGTCATGCGCGCAAGAGAAGGCCCGCGAGGCGGGCCTTCGATCTCGTTCCCTAGCGGATGCCCGGCGCAACCGGGAGCTGCGGAGGCGCAGTGTTCAGGTTAAAGGTGCCGAGGAGGACGCCGACGAGACCCCAGACCGCGGCCATCACCGCAAAGCCAATGAGGCCGAAGATGATGAGCTGCTGGCCCTTCTTGCGCTGCTCTTCGTCATGGCCGCCCGCGATGAAGTACTGGAAGATGCCCCAGATGAACATGAGGAATGCGAGTGCGAACACGAGCGGGACGAGGATATTGTTGATGATGCCCGTTACCTGCGAGCTGGCATCGTAGATGTTCCGCACCTGCGCAAATGCAAGCACGGGTATAGCCCAGGCAAGCGCGATCGTTACTGCTTTTTTCATGTGAATATGCGTGTGGTTTTGTCGGCTAGTATTCCCTAAGGATAGACGGTAGCAATCTAACGTCAATGCGGTCCGGGCATCAGTGTGGAAAACACCGCGGAGTCCCTAATTACAGAGATTGTCCTGAAAGAGGGAACTTGCCCACGGACAATTCCCTCCTCCGCCTCCTGGGCCGCCGAAGGTCGGAAGACCTGGCCGGTACTGGGAACTGAAGCCGAACGTGTTGATGAGGATAAAGACGAGGCCCCAGACACTCATCATGACGGCGAAGCCGACGATGCCGTACGCGGCAAGCGCGCGCCCCTGCTTCTGCTTCTCCGGATCCGCCCCTCCCGCGATGAAGTACTGGAAGATGCCCCAGATGAAGGTCAGGAATGCGATGGTGAAGATAAGCGGGATGACGACGCGGTTTACGAAGATCAGGATGTTCCCGATGATGGTGATGATAGTCATAGGCTAGTGCGTAAATGCGAGGAACGTATTGAGAAGAAGCCGGACAAGGCCCCAAACCGCGAATATGACGAAGAGACCGAAGACGCCGGCGATGGCGAACGCGCGCCCGCTTTTCCTCGTCTCCTCGTTCGTTGAGAAGAATGTCCGGAACATCCCTATAAGGAAGAAGATGAACGCGAGCGAGTAGAAGAGCGGTATGATCGCCCGGTCGAAGATCGGGACGATGACGCCGTATACCCAAGCGGCGAAGGTCATAGTGCTTGTGCGGTTGCCTGGATAGCTGCAGAGATAGCGGTCGCACCAAGAAGTATGAGACCGCCGATGACGGTCCAGACGAGTGCGTTCCGCGCTTCGCGTATCTTTTCTTCCGCACCCTGCGCGGCAACGAACAAGAAGCCGACCCAGACGAGCGCAAGGACGAGCACGATGGAACCAATCTGGACGACCGCACGGAGCACGACCGCAAGGAGCTCAGGTATGGAGCCTGCGGTAAGCGGATTTTGGAGTGCGCCCTGTACCTGTTGCGTCGGGTTCATAGCGATGATTAGCGGAGCGCTGCGGAGAGGGCCTGCGCTGCCGTCGACACCGCATCCCCGATGGTCTTCCGTCCGGTAATCACATTGCTAATCATAGCGGAGAAGATAGCGTCAGTATCGCTCGGTGCGGGGGATAACCAGCCCTTTGCCACAAGCGCCTCTGGGTAGAAGACAGCCTGGTACGGATCATCCGCAGCGGGGGTGAGATCGGCCCGACGCGCAGGCGCCATGCCGAGCGCCGTCGCGACCGATTTCCCCGCTCCGGACAATGCAGCCGCAGCAAGGTATGCGCCGCCGGGGTTTTTCGTACCCTTCGTAAGCGCGATCGCATATGCGCGTCCATAGGTAAGCCGCACGGCAAGCGTGCCCGGTACCGGTACCGGAGCCATATCGAAATCGAGATTCGGATTCGACTCCGCAATCAGCGCACGTTCGGATGCAAACCCGAGATAGAGCGCAGCGTCGCCCGTCACGAATGCTTGTGCCGCCTCGCGCAAGGACGGGTTCCACGAGTAGACAGTCTTTGCCGGGTCTGCGAACTGAGCGTAGAAGTTAATCGCAGACTGTGCCGGCGTGGTGCCGAACTGGTTGTTCGCATCGTTCGCGAACACGGCGCGCGTAAGGCCGTTCGCATCGACTGCGGTGATCGGCGTTCCTGCTTGAAGGAGAAGGAGCGATATGACAGCGCGCGCATTCCCGATATTCGCGTATCCGCCGAGCGGAATGAGGCTTCGGGTCACCATGCCCTCGTCCGTACGCCGGGTGACGGTTGGCGCAAGCCCTGCTACCGCCTCCCAGGTCTTCGGCGCTTCTACCGAACCAACGGAGCCGAGAATGGGGCGGTTCCAATAGAGGACGAGCGGATCGAGGACAAGCGGTATGCCGTAGGTACCGTCCGGCGTGAGATAGAGTTCGAATTCAGGCAGATACGTATCGAGCATCGTCCGCTTCGAGATCGAGGAAAACGGTATGCGCTGCAGTTTTGATGCCTCCGAGAGAAGGTCTTCTTGGCTGAGGATAACAGCGTCTGGACCGCTGCCTGAGGCGAGCGCATCCGCGAGCGTCCGCCCGAACGTTGATTCCGGCTTCTGCTCGTATGTCACCTTCGCGTACTGCGAATCTGCGCTCGAAAGCACGGCAAGGGCGTCCGTGATCGCAGGTG
>CAZLVR010000006.1:0-19194 GCA_964563365.1 uncultured Candidatus Saccharibacteria bacterium
GCGATCTGGCGTCCGACGTGCGGGTTGATCGCTGCGGCAGGTGGGAGTTGAGGTAGCAAAGAACTCTCCTTCTGTGACGTGCGTATGAAACGCAGCTCCAGTGTGCTCTTTACGGAAGAGAGCGTCAATCGTCCTTAGATACAAAACCGGGCGGGACCTTTCGGTCCCGCCCGGTTTTGCGTGCTGCGCTTACTTGTTTTGAAAGCGTTCGATGCACTCTTCGATGACCTTTTTTGCCTCATCGGGCCCTCCGTAGCCGAGCACCTTGGTGGTGCCGCGCTTCTTCAGGTCCTTATAGGTGTTGAAGTGATATTCGATCTTCGCCTTCCACTGCTCGCCGAGGTCGTCGAGTGTCTGTACCCGGTTGCCGCCGTCGCGATCGTCCGCCGGGACACAGATGATCTTGTGGTCCTTCTCGCCGTCGTCCTCGAAGTTGAGGACGCCAAGGATGCGCGCCTTGAGGACAACGCCGGTAGGAACGGGTTCCGGCGTAATGACGAGCGTATCAAGCGCGTCGCCGTCCTCGTCAGTCGTACCCGGGATGAATCCGTAGTTGCTCGGCTTCGCGAAAATCTCCGGCTCGACACGGTCGAGCTCAAAGGTCTTCTTTTCCCGGTTCCACTCAATCTTCAGAATGGAGCCCTTCGGGATCTCGACAACAGTGGTGATAGTGCCGGAAGCGAGATCGCCAGGGGTATAGAGCGTATCGTAGTCAGCCATGATGAGAGGATTAGTGTTCCCTGAATGGTACTATGCGTCCTCCTTGTCGCGCGATTCCTCGCTGTCGACGACAGAGTTTTCTCCCTCAGCGGAGGTCGTAAGTTCTTTTTCCGCCGGGACTTCCGCATCCGCGATGGAATCATCAGCCATGAGCACTTCGGCTGGAGCTTCGGTCGGCGCGATGCCAGCTTCTTCCGACGGCGTCATAGCGTCTTCCGGGGTCGCTTCCTCTGCGACGCCGCCCGCGGACTCGATGTCGATGTTCCAGCCGGTCAATTTCGCGGCGAGGCGGACGTTCTGGCCGCCGCGACCGATTGCGAGCGACTGCTGGTCCTCAGAGACGGTCACCTTCGCGCGGTGGTCGGTCTCGTCGAGCTCGACGTCGAGCACGGTCGCGGGCGAAAGCGCCTCCTTGATGAAGGCTTTCGCGTCCTCCGACCATTCGATGATGTCGATGCGCTCGCCGCCCAATTCCGACATGACGGTCGAGACGCGGACGCCGCGCTGGCCGACAAGGGAACCGACCGGATCCACGTGCGGATCCAAGGATGCGATGGCGATCTTCGTGCGTGAGCCCGGCTCGCGGGAGATGGACTTCACCTCAATCGCGCCCGACGCGAGCTCCGGGGCTTCAAGCTCGAAGAGCTTTACGACGAACTTCGGATTCGCGCGGGAAAGGCGCAGATAGACGCCGCGGAAGCCCTCGTCGACCGCGTTCAGGTACGCACGGATGCGTTCGCCGGGGCGGTAGCGCTCGCCCGGGATCTGCTCCTCGTAGGGAATCACGCCGGTCGCGCGACCGAGGTCGATGAAGAGGGAGCCGCGCTCGACACGCTGCACGATACCGGAGACGATGTCGCCCTTCTTCGTGCCGAACTCGTCGAGGATGGAAAGCTTCTCCGCCTCGCGGATCTTCTGGATGACGACCTGCTTCGCCGTCTGTGCGGCGATGCGGCCGAAGTCATCCTGCGGCTCAAGCGGGAAGATAATCTCCGTCCCAAGCTCAGCATCGCGCTTGATGCGGCGAGCGTCCTCAAGAAGGATGTGCTTCTCAGCGTCGTAGCGGGGAAGTTCACCCTCGCCAAGCTCCTCCTCGCGCTCGAAGTGCGGGTGGTGGGCAGGAACCTCAGCTGCCTCTTCCTCTTCGGGAGTAGGGAAGCGCACCATCGTCTCATCGACGACGGTCTTCACCTGTTCAAAGGTGACAGAGCCCGTGTTCATATCAAGGAGGGCGCGTACCACCTGGCCACGCTTGCCGTACTCCTTCTTATACGCGGTTGCCATGGCGCTCTCGATGGCGTCGATCATGGTTGCCTTCGTGATACCGCGCTCTTCGAACTCTCCGAGCACCGACTGAATGGTTTTGAGGTCTAGCATATGGATTGTGTATGTGGCCCTGTAAAGAGAAATGCCCGCGGGTGCAGGCATTTCAGGTAGCAGGAATGTACCACTCTGGTAGGTTTGCGTCAAGGATTTTGGTGCGCTAGCATGCGTCTGGAAGGAGAGTTAGATGAAAAACGTCCTAACTGTCGTTTTGTTCTTAACAGTGCTTGCGCTGCTCGCAACAGACCGAATCGTTGCATACGTGCTTGGGTTCACCGGCCGTATGCAACTGCCGTTCATGATTGTGTACGACGTTGTCGTCGTAGCGTTCTATGCCGCACTCGTGCTCATCGTGTTTCCGTTCTTCGCCGCCCGTGCGGAACGCAGACAATAAGTCACCAAGCCGCGCAACTTCCTAACGCACCGTCGCAAGACGGTGCGTTATACTTTATATAGGTACGGCAATATGAAAGTCTCAGAAAAAGAACTGAAAGAGTTCATCCTCGACTCGGGCCTTGTCCCGAGGAAGGACGTCGAGGCTGCGGAGGCTGAAGCCCTGAAGCGCAAGCAGTCGATGGGCGACATCCTGCTCGCTCAGGGCGCGCTCACGGAAGACGCGCTCCGCCGCATCAAAGGGTATGTGCTCGGCGTCCCGTTCATCAACCTGAAGGACCGTAAGATACCGGTCGAAATTCTCTCCCTCATCCCTGAGCCGATCGCCCGTACGCATAACATCATTGCGTTCCGGAAGGACGGCACGAACCTGGAGGTCGCAATGCTCGACACTGAGGATCTTCCGGCTATCGACTCCGTTCGCAAGAAGACTGGTCTCACCATTCTTCCGCGTCTTACCGATGACGAATCCATCAAGAACGCACTCCTTCAGTATCAGAAGTCCCTGAAAGAGGAGTTCGGCGACCTCATTGCGACCGAAGCGGGAAAGATCAATCTCGTGAAGGATGCGCAGGGCGAGGACGTGTCGGGGGAGGACCTCAAGAAGATGGCGGAAGATCTTCCGATCGTCCGCATCGTCGACACTCTCCTTCGTCATGCCATCACTCAGGGAGCGTCCGACATCCATATCGAGCCCATGGAGCTTGAGGTAGTCGTCCGCTACCGCATCGACGGCATCCTCCACGACGCGATGACTCTTCCAAAGGCTGCGGGGCCGGGGATTACCGCGCGCATCAAAGTGCTCTCGAACCTGAAGCTCGACGAGAAGCGACTCCCGCAGGACGGCCGCTTCAAGATGGAGACGGAAGCTGACAAGGTCTCCTTCCGCGTCTCGCTCCTGCCGGTCTATTACGGCGAGAAGATCGTCATGCGCCTTCTGCGCGAGTCGGGCGACGGCTTCACGCTCGAGGCGCTCGGGTTCCATGGCGAAGGGCTTGAGCGCATCCATAAGGCAGTGAAAGCGACCACTGGCATCATTCTCGTGTCCGGTCCGACAGGATCCGGCAAGACGACCACGCTCTATACCATCCTCGATATCCTTAATACGCCGGACGTAAACATCTCTACCATCGAGGACCCGATCGAGTACCAGATGAAGCGCGTGAACCAGACGCAGGTGAATGCGCAGATCGGCATGACGTTTGCTGCTGGGCTTCGCGCCCTCCTGCGTCAGGACCCGAATATCATCATGGTGGGCGAGATCCGCGACTCGGAAACCGCGTCGCTTGCCATCAACGCTGCGCTTACGGGCCACATCGTGCTCTCGACCATTCATACGAACTCGGCGGTCGGTGCCATCCCGCGCCTCATTGATATGGGTGTCGAGCCGTTCCTTCTTAACTCCACCCTCCGTATCGTGGTTGGTCAGCGTCTCGTCCGCCGTCTCAACGACTCCAAGGAGCAGTACACGCTCAAAGCTCCAGAACGCGCGAAAATAGCGACCGAGGATCATTTCGACGCAGTCATGAAAGCGCTTCTCGATGAGAAGCTCGTCAAACCGGGCACGAAGATAGACGGCGTTCCGTTCTACCGCCCGAAAGGCGAGGATGGATATAAGAGCCGCATGGGCATCCATGAGGTGCTGCAGATCTCTCCCGCTATCCGCGAAATGATCATGAAGAGCGCGACGGGCGACGAGATTGAGGCACAGGCAAGAAAGGAAGGCATGCTCACCATGCTCGAGGATGGCATCTACAAGGCGTCACGCGGTATTACGAGCCTTGAGGAAGTGCTCCGCGCGATTTCGGAATAGCCTTGCGTTTTTTTGGACGGAGCGCATAGTGCGAGCGGAGCCGGCATGCGGCTCGTGACAGGAGAGATTCCATGTCTACTCGCACACAGGACGGTCCTGCATGGATACGTTCGCTCATCTACGGGCTTATCATTGGCTGCCTGTTCTATTTCGGCTACGAGCATCTCATCGCCGCGAACGTCCTTCAGGGAGCCGGCGACAAGGGCGTGGCTGGCGTCACCTTCGGGTTCCTCGCTTTTTTGGCCGGAGTGTTCCCGGAGATCGTAGCAGGCATCTATGTCGTCCTCATGGCGCTCGTGGTGGCGGCGTGGCGCATGCGCATACCGGCAGGGGATGGCGTTCCATTGAATGAGTTCCGGGTCGCCGCCGCCGCGTTCGTCTTTGCGCCGCTCGCACTGCCGTTTATCGCGAAGCTTGCGCTCGGCGGATACTTCAACCTGTTCCGGCGCGCGCGTTCCTAGGACAGGACGGGAAGCCTGTACGCCCCGCATCGGCTCGACTCATGAGCTGATGCGGGGTTTTCACATGCCGTTCGTGCCGTTTCCGGCACCGCGAGGTGCTACTATTTTAAGCAAATGAAATTCTCCGTCACCCTTAAGAAAGAAGACGGTACGGAAGAAAAGCGCATCGTTGAAGCGCCGACGCGCTTCGCAGTCTATGCGGATATCGAGAAAGAGGGAGCGACTGTGCTCTCTCTTGCCGAGGGTGGGGGAGGGTTTGCGATGCCGAAGTGGCTCGCTGTGAATCTCACGAGCGGCGTAAAGACGGAGGAGCGCATCGCGTTTACAAAAAATCTCTCCGCAATGCTTGCGGCTGGGCTCACCCTTTCGCGCGCACTTTCGGTCATCGAGCGGCAGAGCGCGAATAAGGCGCTCAAGGCTATCGTGGTCGATCTCGGCTCACGCGTGAAGAAGGGCGATGCGTTCAATGAGGCATTGGCTGCGCACCCGAAGGTGTTCTCGAAGCTCTATATCGCGATGACGCGTGCAGGGGAGGAGTCCGGCACCCTCGCTGACTCCCTGAAGGTCGTCGCAAAGCAGATGGACCGCTCGTTTACGCTCGAGAAGAAGATTAAAGGGGCGATGATCTACCCGTGCATCATCTTGTTTGCCATCGTCGTCATCGGCGTGCTCATGATGATCTACGTCGTGCCGACCTTGGCGGCGACCTTCAAGCAGATGGGTGCAGAGCTGCCTGCGGCGACCCAGGCAGTCATCTCGATTTCCGACTTCATGTCGTCTCACGTCGTTACGGTATTCATCATCCTCATCCTTTCGATACTCGCGATCATTTCCTTCTTCCGATCGAAGATCGGCGGAACCATCGTGCTTGCGGTTGCGCTCCGAATTCCGGTCATCGGAACCCTCGTCCGCGAGACCTATAGCGCGCGCGCCGCGCGCTCCCTCTCCTCGCTCCTCTCGTCGGGCGTTGAGATGTTGAATGCAATCGATATCACCAAGGAGATCGTAGGTGATAACCGGTTCGGGAAGGTAGTCGAGGAGGCGGGCGCACGCGTGAAAAAAGGCGAAGCTTTGTCCGCGTCCTTTGTCGAGCATGAGAAGCTCTACCCGGTCTTCATGGGCGAGATGATCACGGTCGGGGAGGAGACGGGCCAGGTCGCGGGCATGCTCTCCCAGGTGGCGGAATACTACGAGAACGACGTCGAAGAAGGAACGAAGGACCTCTCCACCATCATCGAGCCGATGCTCATGCTCCTCATTGGTGCGTTCGTCGGCGTGTTCGCGGTCTCCATGATCGCGCCTATCTACTCGCTCTCGTCGCAAATCTAGCGTCGCCCGCCCTATCGGGGGATCAGGTCGGACATGACCTCCGGAACATCATCTTCGAAATAAGGAGTAACGGGCTCGATGCATGTCGGGCCCGTTTTCCATGCGCTAGACTGTGCGTATATGCGTTCCTTGCCTGCGCGCGGGATGACTCTTGTCGACGTCGTCGTCGGCACTGCGCTCGTGCTTGTGGTGTTCGCGGGAATCTTCGGCCTCTTGCGCGCAGAACTTGCCACCTCAGGGCTCGCAAAGCTCCAAGCATCGGCGACGACGATCGCGACCTCGCAGATGGAATATATCCGTTCGCTCGACTATGCGGTCGTCGGCACTGACGGCGGTATTCCCGCAGGCGCCATCCCTCAGGCAACCACGACGACCGACGGCGGCATCTCGTTCACGGTGCGTACGTATATAGAATATGCTGACGATCCTGCGGACGGGATCGGCGTGTCGGACAGCAACGGGATTACCACTGACTACAAGCATGCGAAAGTGACGGTCTATTACAGCGCGGGGGGCGCGTCGCACTCGGTCACTCTTACCTCAAACATCGTCCCGCCGTCCATTGAGACGACGACCGGCGGCGGAACGCTCCTTGCGAACGTGGTCGATGCGGTCGGCACTGCCGTTTCAGGAGCATCGGTGCGCATCGTGAACGCGTCGACGACGCCCGATATCGATTTCACGACCTTTACCGATTCGCATGGCACCGTGTCGCTTCCGGGTGCTCCCACTTCGACCCAGTACCAGGTGTACGTGACCAAGTCGGGCTACTCATCCGCACAGACGTACGCGCGAGACGCGACAAACGTAAACCCGACGCCGGGCTACCTTACGGTGGTTGCGAACGCGACTACCGCGTCAACATTCGCGATCGATTTACTTGCAACGCTCACGCTCCGTACGTTTTCGCCCATAGCGGCCGCACTCTGGAGCGACCCGTTTGCAGACGCGACCAAGCTTGCCACCGTATCCGGAACGCAGGTGACTTCCGGTGCGCTCGCCCTCTCCGGGGGCGTGGGTTCGTACGCGCTCTCAGGCTCCGCGCGTTCGGTCGCGGTTGCTCCCGCGTACCTTTCCCGCTGGACGTCCGCCTCATCGACCATCGCGACGCCGCTCGGCACCACGGCGCTCGTCTCGGTTGCGGACGGGACTGGAACCCTGATCCCGGATGCGGCGCTTCCCGGGAATGCAGCGGGATTCTCTGGCGCGATCGATCTCTCCGGGCTTTCAACAAGCACGTATCCCTCGCTCTCGCTCGTCGCGACGCTTACGACTGGGAGCGTGAATTCGACGCCGACCATCGATAGCTGGCGCATCGGATATGACGCGGGGCCGACGCCGATGCCGAACGTGCCGTTCACGCTTACGGGTGCAAAGACGAAGGGTTCGACTTCAGGCGGCGCTTCCATCTACAAGACGGAGATTTCAACAACAACCGATGCGGCCGGGGTGCGGACGGTTACTCTCGAGTGGGATCTCTACCAGCTTGCTGTGACCGGCTACACCGTCGCGACCACGACTCCCGCCGAGGCGCCACTCGAGCTTCTTCCCGGCACCGTCCTCGACGAGAGCCTCATCCTCACAACGCCATGAGTATGCGCGGGATAAGCCTCGTCGAAGCGGTCGTCGTCGTTGGGATCACGGCGGCGGTCGCCGCATCGCTTCTTTCCGCGATACGGTATTTCTATATAAACAACGCGTACGTTGTCGAGGCGACGACCGCAGTCGAGAACGGCCGTCGCGGCCTTGCAAAATCGCTCGGACATCTGCGCGAAGCATCCTATGGGGACGATGGGGCATATCCGGTTGCGTCCGCCGCAACCTCCTCGGTGACGTTTTATTCCGACACCGATACTGATGGCGCGATAGAGAAGGTGAAGATCTGGGCCTATCAGAATACGCTCTATACGGTTGTGACGAATTCCGGCGGGAACCCGCCGTCCTATACCGGCCAGACATCCGCGACGACGAGCATCGTGAGTTATCTCCGGAATGGAAGCTCAACGCCTATCTTCAAGTACTATGATTCGAACGGCACGCAGCTGTCGACAACCTCGACACCGGTTGCCTCGATCGCGACCATCACCATGACCGTCCAGATTGACCTCAACCCGAGCCGCGCACCGCAGGTGTTCACGCTCTATGGGAGTGCGACGTTACGTAACCTTCGAGACTGATATGAAAACGCCTCCTCGCGGCTATCTAATGCTTCTTGCCATCGTCTTTGGCGCGGTATTTCTCTCGGTATTCGGCGGCCTTGCCTTCTATACGCTCTCCGAGAATCGGCTTCAGTCGCATAACGCGTCTTCCGCGCAGGCATTTACGATCGCGGAAGCGGGCCTTGAATACTACCGGTGGTTTCTCGCGCACTATCCGAACGATCTGCAGAACGGTACCGGCCATGCGGGCCCGTATACGGCAACCTATGAGGACCCGGAGACGGGGACTGCCGGCACGTACACACTCTCCATAAGCGGGAATACCGCATGTGGGCAGACGACATCCGTCGATATCGAGTCGACGGGAACGCCGTCCGACGGCTCTAGCGTCTCACGAACCTTGCGGGCGCGCTATGCGCGCCCGTCGGTCGGCACCTATTCCTATATCATCAACGACTCGGTGTGGGCAGGAAGTGACCGTACCATCCTCGGTCCCTACCACAGCAACGGGGGGATACGCATGGATGGAACGGCAAACTCGCCGGTCACATCCTCGCTTTCGACCTGGGATTGTACGAGTAGCTACGGCTGCTCGCCCGCGCAGCATACGGCACCCGGCGTCACTGGCACTGGTCCTAACCAGTCACTCTGGAGCTATCCGACCCCGCAGGTCGACTTCGGCGCGATTGCGGCCGATTTCGGGAGCTTGAAGACGCTTGCGCAGTCGAGCGGCATCTACTACCCGCGCTATAGCTCCGGTACCAATACGAACTCAAGCACCTATTGGCGCGGATACCATCTCATATTCAACGCGAATGGCACCGTGACGGTTCGCCGCGTCTCGAACGAGACGAACCTCGGCGTGACGCCGGTTAACCCGTCTGACGATACGGACGACTGGGCGCTCATTGCCGCCGAAGCGGCGTATGAGACTCGTACGCTTCCCGCGGACTGCGGCCTCATCTACGTAGAAGATAACGTTTGGATCGAAGGCACTATCCCCGCGAAGGTGACGGTCGTCGCTGCGAACATCGTAAACGCCGGAGTCGCCCCGAACGCGTACCTGAAGAATAATCTTCTGTATTCGGCGTATGACGGAACGAAAGGGCTTACCCTCATCGCCGAGCATGATGTCCTCGTCGCGCCGGATGCGCCGGATACGCTCACGTTGAATGGGATCTTCATTGCCCAGGACGGCGCGTTCGGCATGAACGCGTATGATTCCTGCACGTACGCAGACAAGACCGGCACGCTCACCATTCTCGGTACGACCGTCTCGAACAAGCGCACCGGCACTAAATGGACCGCGTACTGCGGCGGTAACGCGAAAGGGTACCAAGACCGTGTCGATTCCTATGATCGGCGCATCGCGACCAATCCGCCTCCGTTTACGCCGAATGTGTCCACTGACTATCAGTTCGTCGACTGGCGGGAAGAATAGGGGACAACGCCGCGCATCGCGGACGCGGTTGATAGACTGCAGGCATTAGGAGCTAATCCGTCCTTTTGTATGTTGCTCACTATGTTTCTCGCTCGCGTTATTGGCGTCTATCTCGTCATTGGCGGCGCAGCCGTCCTTGCCGATCGCCGGCGCCTCATGGCTGCGGTTGTCGCGCTCACGCACGAGCGCTTCGCCCAGCTTATGGCAGGCGTGTTCGCCGTCTTCACGGGGCTTGTTGTCGTCAATCTCCATACCGTCTGGACGACCCTCCCTGCGACTCTCGTATCGCTCGTCGGGTGGCTCGCGCTTATAAAAGGCATACTCTATCTCGTTCTCCCGGAGCGTCAGATGGAGAAACTTATGAAGCTGTTCATGGATCGGAACTGGTACTTCGCGGATGGTATCGTCGTGATCGTCCTTGGAGCGTACTTGGCTGGGTACGGATACGGCCTCTGGTAACAAAATAGAAAAACCCCCGGCCCTGGTGCCGGGGGTTTTTCTAATGTGCGGGGACCGTTTGATATTCGATGATCTCCCAACGGTCTCCTGCGCGGTCGATACCGAGGATGACGCGATCGCCTTCGACTTTCTGATCTTCAGACTCGTGGAGGATATAGCCGCGCACTACGTAGCTGCCGATGCCGACGTTCTGTACGGAGGAAACGCGGATCCCTACCGGACGCGGTTTGCCGTCGACGCGCCCTGGCGCGGACGAGAGATCCGTCTCCCAGAGCGCGAGGAGGTCGGGGGAAACATACAGCTTGTAGCGCGCCTCCATAGCAGCTTTCGCCACTTCTGTTCCCTCAGAAAGCGGTATCTGCTCAAGCTCCGTGCCGAATTCAGTGACGAATTCGGCAACTTCGTCGCCCTGTTCCGGAGTGGGGACGAGGCGGCCCGTGTATGCGAAGAAAAGAGAGGCGAGGATGAGGAACAGCGAAAGGGTCGCGATGAGAAAATCGCCGACCTGGCCCTTCATACCGTCCTTCAATCGTCCAAGAATCATGGGCTTGAGTATACCATTTTCAGGTTCTGATGCCGCAAAACCCCCGGATGCTATGATGAACCTATGCTCATCGTCGGAAACTGGAAGGCGTACGTAGAACGAACGGAAGACGCGAAGAAGCTCGTCGCTGCGGCGAAACGAACAGCCGCCCGCTCCCGGACGAAGATCGTGCTCGCGCCCCCGGCGCCGTTTGTCGCCCTGCTTGCAGGCAACAAACGCTCGAAGATCGCGTTCGCCGGACAGGACGTATCGGATACGGTCGCTCCCGCCGCTACGGGCGAGGTATCGGGCGCCATGCTCCGGGCTTCTGGGGCTACGTACGTCATCATCGGCCATTCCGAGCGCCGCGCTCGCGGGGAGACGGACGCGGTCATCGCCGAGAAGGCGAAGCGTGCGGTCGCAAACGGACTGACGCCCATTCTCTGCGTCGGGGAAGAGGCGCGGGACCCTGACGCCCGCTATCTCGCCCTCGTCCGCAAGCAGCTTTCTACGGTCTTCGAGGCGCTACTCCCCCGCGACCGGCTCTCGGTCATCGTTGCGTACGAGCCGGTATGGGCTATAGGGAAGCGATCAGACGACGCGATACGGTCGAGCGATCTCGCGGAGATGGTCCTCTATATTCGCAAAGTGCTCGCCGACTACCTTCCAGGCAAGAACGCATCGAAGGCTACAGTCATCTACGGCGGCTCCGTCGATCCGAGCAATATCCGCGAACTTGCAGGCGGGAGCGGCGTCGACGGCTTCCTGCCCGGCCGCGCGTCGACCGATCCTGCGACCTTCGCCGCCCTTGTGAAAGCGGTGTCCTGATGAAAACCGTACGCGATATCCCGGTTCTCGAAAACGTACCGGTCCTGCTGCGCACGTCGCAGGCTATGAACGAGGTGCGGCTGCGTGAGGCGCTTCCGACGATCCGATTTCTTACCGAACGGCACGCGCGCGTCATACTCGCGACCCATGTTTCCGGAACCGGAACCGAGAGCTCGATGCCTATGTACGAGGCGGTACGGAAGCTTATTCCAGACATCCGCTGGTGTCCCGTAGCGGTCGGAGAAGAGGCGCGTGCGGCCGTGCGTGATCTTCCGCCAGGCGGCGTGCTCATGCTCGAGAATCTGCGGCGGAATCCTGGCGAAGAAAAGAACGATCCTGAATTTGCGAAGGAGCTTGCTGCGCTTGCGGACGTGTTCGTGCAGGACGCGTTCGATACCTGTCATCGGGAACACGCGTCCATCGTACTTGTCCCGGGACTTCTTTCGTCCTATGCAGGTCTCACGCTCGAGAAAGAGGTCGCAGAACTTACGAAAGCCTTGAAGCCAGCGCGCCCTGCGCTCGCCGTGATCGGCGGCGCGAAATTTTCAACCAAGGAACCGGTGCTCAAAGCGCTTCTCCGGTCATACGATCACGTGTTCGTCGGCGGAGCGCTTGCGAACGACTTCCTCAAGGCAAAGGGCTACTCGGTCGGTGTCTCGCTCGTCTCAGAAGAAGGACAGGCTCATATACGGGAGCTATTGAAGAATTCGCGACTCCTCACTCCGGTTGATGTGGTTGCGGCGGCGCCACAGGCGACCCGGGAATCCGGCCGCGCCGCCGCGCTTGCCGACGTGCGCGAGGGCGAAGCGATTCTCGATGCGGGGCCGAAGACCGCCGCCGCGCTCGTTGAGCTCGTGAACCGGGCGAAGACCGTGCTGTGGAACGGACCGCTCGGCCTCTTCGAGCAGGGCTTCACTGACGCGACGGACGCGCTCGCGACCGCGACCGTGAATGCCCGCGCCTATTCGATCATCGGCGGCGGAGATACGATCGCCGCAATCGCGCCGCTCCGTATAGAAGATCGATTCTCGTTCGTCTCGACGGGCGGGGGCGCGATGCTCGACTTTCTCGCGCAGGGAACCCTCCCGGGCATCAGGGCGTTAGGCTAGCGCCGACCGGATCTTTGCGGCCACCTCTTCTTTCTGTCCAGGCGCGTACGCCTTCTTCGGCCAGAACGTGTACCCGTCGTCTGCGAAGCGGGGAATGATGTGGATGTGGAGATGGAATACCACCTGTCCCGCAGAAGGCTCGTGATTCGAGTTTATATTCACTCCGCCTGCGCCGACCGCATCCCGTATCGCGGGCGCAAGCTTCCGTACCGTGCGCATGACCGCGGCAAGCGACGCATCTTCGGTATCGAAGATGTTGCGCGTGTGCGCCTTCGGTATGACAAGCGTATGTCCCGGATTATTCGGTTGGATATCGAGAAACGCGACCGTGTCCTCGTCCTCGTAGAGCACGTCCGACGGGAGCTCCTTCGCGGCGATCTTGCAGAAAATGCAGTCAGTCATACGCGCAGGATAGCGCGTGAACGGGCTCTGGTACACTACCCGGACGATGGTGGCGCTTCATGAGCCGATAGAGGATGACGTGCGTGAGGAGCTTTCCGAGTACGACGACCTTACCGCCGCCTTGCTTTCCCGTCGCGGCGTCCGCACCCGCGAAGACGCGCAGGCGTTCCTTTCTCCTTCCTATGACCATCATATCTCTGACCCCTTCTCGATCCTCAATATGGAGAAAGCGGCACGACGCGTCGCCGCCGCGATAGCGGACGGAACACGGATCACCGTCTGGAGCGACTACGATTGCGACGGCATCCCGGGCGGAACGCTCCTCCATGATTTTTTCAAGAAAGCGGGCGCGAATTTCGATACCTACATCCCGCATCGGCACCTTGAAGGGTACGGCGTCTCTGTCGCGGGCGTGGAATCGCTCGCAGAAGCCGGGACGAACGTACTCATCACGGTTGATTGCGGCATTACGGACACGAAGGCGGCCGCGCGTGCCAAAGAGCTCGGCATCGATTTCATCATCACCGATCATCATCTTCCGCAGAACGATGCCGAGGGCGGCCTGCCTGACGCCTATGCCATCGTCGACCCGAAGCAGGAGGGAGAGACCGCCGTGTTCCGGGACTTTTGCGGCGGCGGACTCGCATGGAAACTCGCGTGCGCCGTACTCAAGGTCGGTCGCGAAGAGAAAGCTTCGTGGGCTGCGGATATCCCGGAAGGATGGGAGAAGTGGCTTCTCGACATGGCCGCGCTCTCAACCATCGCAGATATGGTCCCGCTCACGGGGGAGAATCGCGTCATTGCGAAGTACGGCCTCATCGTGATGCGCAAGTCGCCGCGGCTCGGGCTCCAGCGGCTTTTGAAGAACGCACGGGCGAACCAGCGTTTCCTCACCGAGGACGACGTCGGCTTCACGATAGCGCCGCGCGTGAATGCGGCGAGCCGCATGGGGAACCCGCGCGACGCATTCGAGCTCTTCACGACAGACGACGAGACGCGCGCGGACGTGCTCGCGAAGGAGCTTGAGCGCATTAACCGTTCTCGACGTTCTGTTGCAGGTGCGATCACCAAGGCTGCACACGAAAAGCTCGCGGAACGGAAAGCTGCAGGCACCTTGCGCGAGGTCATCGTGCTCGGTGATCCCGACTGGCGGCCGGGACTTCTCGGGCTTGTCGCGAACACGCTCGCGGAAGAGTATGAGCGTCCGGTATTCCTCTGGGGCCGCGAAGGTGGCGAGAGCCTCAAGGGTTCCTGTCGCGCGGGTGTTTCCGGGATCTCGCTCGTCGATATCATGACGGGCGCTGCTGAGTGTTTCGCGGGGTTTGGCGGTCACGCCGCGTCCGGTGGTTTTACCGTGCATCCCGAGGCGATCTTCACGCTTGAGGAGAAGCTTGCAGCTGCGTATGCCGCGCTTCCGCGGGGGAATACGGGAGATGGCGTACGCGCCGATGGGGAGTTGAAAGCGCATGAGGCGACCGCCGAGCTTCTTTCGCGTCTCTCGCAACTCGCTCCGTTCGGGATAGGGAACGAGAAGCCCGTGTTCGCGTTCCGCGAAGTGTCGCTCACCCGCGTTTCGTGGTTCGGGAAAGCGGAAGAACATCTGAAGCTTTCGGTGACTTCAGACGGGTTCGACGAGCTCGAGGCCGTCTCGTTCTATGCAAAACGCGAACTTGGTCCCTCGATAAAGACGCTCGCGGCCGGGAAGACGGTGAACCTCCTCGCTTCCCTTGAGCGGGATCAGTTTGCGAAGGGTCGTCCGGTCCGATTGCGTCTCGTCTCTGTGGCATAGGGTTCGAATCCCAGACAGCCAGCCAACTCGTGCTAGGTTATCCCGCTCGAGACGAGGAGCGTATCCTTTACTGTTTGGTCCCTACAATGCTTGATTAGGCGAAAGAAACCCTCTTTTCTTTAAGAAGCAACTTGCTCCTTAGATTACTCAGCAATTCTCGCTTCTCCATCGAAGTTCCTTCTAAGAGGAGATACTTAGCGTAGTTCCGTATGTCGATATCGGCTATCTGAACCTTAGTCTTGATACCAAGAATAGATTGCTGGAATCGCTTGAAGCGCTCGACCTCTGTCCGTATCTTCTCTCTAACTCCGATCTCATCTATGTCGATAGTGTCTATGAGTTCCTGAAACTGAAGTCCCTGCTCGAAAAGTAGGTCAGCAATAGCCTTGTGGGAGTAGAGGCCGGTATCGTAGAGGTCGAACATCTGGCGAACGTATGAGGCGCGGAGAGGGTCGCTCCAGTCTAAGGGATGCTCTTGACAGAGAGTAGATTATGTGTATAATAACATGTAGGCAAAACAGGAGCCTTAAATGGAAACTGTCCGGTGCAAATCGTGCGGCGAAACGATCGGTGAAGACGAGATTTTCTGCCCATTCTGCGACGACGGACTCGACGACGACCAGTTCGCCGAGTACGACAAAGCAATGGAAGACTACACTCATCACGGCCCGAACCACCGCACCTAAAGCACAACTACCGCCCACAGAGCCGTCCGGCTTAGGTTGGGCGGTTTCTGTATTAAGACAGTCTCTAGCGTATAATCTTCATAATGCCAGAACTTGGACCATCGGGGGACAATTTTAGGAAGATACAAGAAACAAGAAGGTCCTCTTTTCCTGAAACCACAGAAGGTGCGAATAAACATCGCAAAGAGTTTGACGATGCTGTACGAGGTGCGGGGTTAGATGTGGTTGGCGCTGGGGTAGAGAATGTGGTGGTTTCCTACAAAGACAAGGTAGCGGCTCTTGCTCGCTATAGCGGCGAGGCGGATGGTCTAACACCAGAGGCACGAAAGGCGCGATTTTATGCGCAAAAAGTTTTACATATTCTTTTTCCTCAACACTTCCCCAAATTTCATGCTGTCTTTCATGCGCCGTTAAGCGACACTCACATGGGAGAAGGAACGGTACGCGAACGAATAGCGTCTGGGCACGAGGTCGGGATGGATCCGGAGGAAGATCCTCTCACCAAGGAGGCAGAGATTCTCTATAACAAGCTCAAAGAACTCGAATCGTATGACATTAAGATACATGATTATCTCGATCTATGGGGTTGGAACTTTCATCGCGTAGACGAGGATGTGAAGTATGTTGATCAAATTGACGGCTCCTTCATACAAACCGAAAAGGACGTAGAAAATCTTGAGCGATACATGACTGATAAAGGGTATTCAGAAAACGAAAAACGACAGGCAAGAGAGTTTAGTAAACGCGCCGTTGAACTATTGCACATATAGTTTTCCATTTTGTTATGGGAAATAAGAAAAATTCTCAAGACAAATACTTATTCACCCGTGTATTGAAATGGGCCTCTGATAGAGGCTCAGTGGGGTTCACCATGAATGAACTCAAGACTGCGTGTGCAAAAGACGAAGAAGAGTGGATTTGGATTCAACGATTCATGATGGGAGAAATTCAGGGAGACCCTCCCTTAATCGCTCATCTAGGTTCGCACCACAAAGGAGATGGAGAATACAAATATTTTCTTTCTGGTTCTGGCGCATCAACATACATAGATTATTTGGAACTACAAGAAGCAAGAGCTAATTCTCGCAACGCAATGCGATGGGCCGTTGCTTCTTTTCTGCTAGCAACTCTTGTCGGAGGTGCTCAGATATGGCTAGAAAGCAGAGATTTACGCAATGTGCCCGTTAACGAGATCGAAATACCTCTTGATGTAAAGGGATAGGTAAGAAAGTTCTAACTTCGTCCCAAGCTGCCATCACCTTGTAAAACCTAGTCTGTTTGGCGAGGGAGGATAGGACTGTCGAACTAGACTCTTACTTATAATCTCGTTTTGAGAATGAATATATAATATGGCCTACTTGCTAGCTATTTCAGTATAAGTATGTTTCGTTCGCGGAAAACACTTGACAAAATTAAGTAGGTATGATTCTATGCAAATAGAAGATTGATGGTGTCGAACGACCTCTTCGTGAGAGGTCCAGCTAGACCCCTCATTCCGTTCCTTTTTGTGCATGGTGTAAGTGCTTCAACGTGGAGCATGCACGAATCTCGCCAGGTCCGCGACGGCCAAGCTTGTCGAGAAAAACCGCCGAATCCCAAGCAGGATGAGGCGGTTTTATGTTTTTAGCAGAGTTCTAACTTCGTCCCAAGCTGCCAGCATAAAACCGGCACGTTTCCGTACCGGTTTTATGCATTACGCCGTGAGCTCTCGGACCTTGGCCTGGATGGTAGCAAGTTGGTTTCCTTCCAAACCCCACGTCTTGAGTTCTCCGAGACTGCGCATACAAAGACGATCAAAGTCTTTGACGCCATTTCGCTCGAGAACCTCGACGATTTCGGCAGGCAACCCAAGTTCTCCCACAGGAGTGCATCCTAAGTCTTTCGCCATTTCGACCTCCGTTTCTGGACAGAACCTAGCATATGTTGTGAAAAGGTTCCAATAGCGTCCCAAACTGTCATAGTTCAAGTATTTTTAGAATAAAAAGAAAACCGCCGGACCATTGAAACTAGGTCCGGCGGCCATTCTCTAGCGGGAATACACTAAACTTCGAGGGTACACACTTCCCAGGTGTCCTCCCTCTGACAACGTGGATACCGTTTTTAGGCGGCTGTCTGCGGCTGGGGGTCAGACCACGTTTCCGCACGACACGGAAAATCTATCATATATACGTATTTCTGTCAAGTATTAAGCCTGAATTAAAGAAGTTCCAACAGCGTCCCAGACGGCAAAATTGGTATACTTCTAAGCATGGAAATTCCTCCTAAGGAGAAGCGACACAACCCTGAGAACCCTCAATATCAGATTGAGAAACTAGAGGAGATAGCTGTCGACGAGCTTCCAGAACACATCAAGGTCGCGGCGCGTGGGATACTTCGCAACGACAAGATTCTCAACCTATATAAGATTCCCCATAGCAGTCAGGAAGACGTATCGTATGCGATTCGCGTAGAACGCAGTTATGAATCTCAGGACGGTCAAGAAACGCAGGACATCATATTCCTCTATGACTCAACCGGATCTATTGTCACAGGCGTAGCATCTGCAACCCTTTATCGAGATTTGAAAGGAGACCAGGAAGGATACGCCGTACTCAACGAACGGCCGTATGTTTCTACGACTGAAACACTAGATCCAGATTTACGACAGCTAGGGTTAGGAACAAGAAGGATACAGCTATTAAATGAGCTCTGTAAGAGAGTATTTGGGCTCCCGCTCCATTCTTCAGGAAATCGGGCAGATGAAGCCACCATGGTGTGGAAGAAACTCCACCGACTCAACCTGGTTGAGGCATATTCTCTACTGGGGGACGACAAGCGGATGCTAGGAGTTGAGTCCAGGTTTAAGTTTCCAAGCTAGTTCCAGGAAAGTTCTAACTTCGTCCCAGACGGCCAGTATTCTTTTAGACTTTCTATGCTATAAGTCTTATGTCCTCTGGACTTAGAAAGGAGTATTTCCTATGCGCTCGACAGACAATGTCATCAGCTCGAATGAGAGCGTGGCGCGGTCAACCGACAGCATCTAGGCGGAAGGTCTAGGACTTCTGTTGAAGACCAAGAAGGGCGGCTAACGAGCAATCGTTGGTCCGCCCTTTTCGCATAAATAAGGTTCCAACAGCGTAGGAGAGACAGCCCGGTGTCGTTTCAGACGAGCGGGCTATACTCTTACCATGCTCTACACGCTCTATGCCGATGGGGGAGCCCGCGGAAATCCGGGGCCCGCAGGTTCTGGCGCCGTCGTCTTCGATTCCTCTGGAAAGCGCGTTGTTGAGGTTGCGGATTATATAGGCGAGACGACCAACAATGTCGCAGAGTACGAAGCCGTCATCAGGGGATTGAAGGCTCTTGCTGCAGAGTTTCCCGACGACCATTTCCATACAAACGATCTCCTCATCCGCATGGATTCAAAACTCGTCATCGAGCAGATGAAGGGCGCGTATAAGGTGAAGCATCCGAACCTGGTTCCGCGCTATATGGAGGCGAAGAACGTGATTGCGAGGCACTTCGGGAAAGTCTCCTATGAGCATGTCCCGCGCGAGAAGAACAAGGACGCAGACGAGCTCGCAAACCGGGCGATGGACAGAGGCCGGTAGTCATGTCTGCGGCAGGCGTCATCGGATTCCTGCTCGGCATTCTCGGATATTCGTACGCTGATCTCGGATGGTGCGGCATCCTATGGTTCGGCGTTGTCGGTGCGGTCTTTCTCGCCCTCTTCCTCCTGACGCATGCGCGACTGCATGAGCTCCTTGCCGTTTGCCTCAT
>CAZLVR010000007.1:0-16888 GCA_964563365.1 uncultured Candidatus Saccharibacteria bacterium
CGCATCATCGTCATCGCGACCGGGTTCCCGGAAGGATCGCTCGACGGATCCGTGATGGCGCCGGTGCCGGCTCAGGAACGCTCCATCTTCTCCATGCCGAAACCGGAACGGGAGGAAGTGCGTGGCAAGATCTTCAACGAGATGCCGAAAGCGCCCGTCGCGCCCGTCGAGGAAGCAAAGCGCGAAGAGCCTGAGGAACGGAAGGAGCGCCCGGAACCGATCGTTACCGCGCGGAGCGGAAAGCCGGTCGAACCGCCGAAGCCGATCGTTGAGGAAGATGAGGGGTTCGGGGTCATCCCGTCGTTCCTGCGCAGGAACAAGAAATAAAGCTCCGCTCGGGTATCTCTCATCCGAGCCAGGAGTCGCTCTCATCATCCGGAATGGCGGAGCGCAGGACGAAAAATCGAAAAACTCGCGGACTCAAACATTTCGATTTTTCTATGCGCAAGCCGCCATTGCGGACGTCTCCGCTCCGAGGCTCGGATGAGAGATACCCTCGCTCCGTTCTGCAAGAATCCCGCCGAAGCGGGATTCTTGTTATACTTCCCGCACTATGAACGACCTCATCATCATCGGCGGCGGGCCCGCCGGAGTCGCTGCCGGCGTCTATGCAGCACGTAAGCACTTGAAGACCGTACTTGTCGCCGAAGCTATCGGCGGTCAGTCGACCGATTCCCTTGGGATCGAAAACTGGATTGGGACGATAAAGATACCGGGTATCGACCTTGCGAAGGCACTCGAGGCACATCTCAATGCGTATAAAGGGGAGTTCGTTGAGACCGTGATAGGCGAGCGGGTGACGAAGCTCTCGAAGATCGACGGGCGCTTCAAAATTGAAACATCAGAAGGGAAGTCGTTTGAAGGGAAGTCGGTACTCATTGCATCCGGGGCAGCACGTAGAAAGCTCGAAGCGACTGACGCTGATAAGTATGAGAACAAAGGTCTGACCTACTGTGCCTCCTGCGATGGCCCCTTGTTCGCCGATCAGGACGTTGCAGTCGTTGGTGGCGGTAACGCAGGCTTTGAGACCGCTGCGCAGCTTCTCGCCTACGCGAGAAGTGTCACACTTATCCACAGGCGCCATCATTTCAAGGCTGATCCGATCACGGTCGAGAAAGTTCTTGCCGATCCGAAGATGAAGGCACTTCCCCACACTTCTCCCGTTGAAGTCAAGGGTGATGGGTTTGTGACTGGGCTTGTTGTTGAAGATACTGATACCAAAGAGCGTACGCTGCTCCCTGTTACCGGCATCTTCGTCGAAGTCGGTGTCATGCCGAATACTGATTTTGCAAAAGATGTCGTTGCGCTCGACGACGTGAACCGGGTTGTGACCGACCCGAAGAACCAGCGCACGTCGGTTGAAGGCGTCTGGGCCGCCGGCGACTGCACGGACGAGCTCTACCACCAGAACAACATCGCCGCAGGCGACGCCGTGAAAGCGCTTGAGGATATCTACCAGTGGGTGAAGACCCGTTAGATCGTTATCCACTCCCCTCTTTGAGAGAGAAATCATGGGGGATATACTGAGACAGTTCACTAACCGATTACGATCATGATCAAGCTCGGCGGCGGTCACTAGTCTGACCCCGAGAAACGGCCCTTCGGGGCCGTTTCTCTTTATCGGTCTACGCGCGCAGGATATACTTCACTTCTTGATGAAACCCCGTTGCGACGACTGCGATCATGCACAGGCGAGCCATACCTCCCTCTGGCTCGCGAATACAAACGACGTGCTCATGCTCTACCTGCCGTCCGTCGCCGGCTCGACCAATTCCCCGCTCTACTGGCTCGCGGAACATATCGTCGAAGCGCTGGCGCACGTGTTCTACCATCTCGGCCGTCTCGCGGGATGTATCACCTTTAACGACAACCCGGCGAACGCGGCATCGAAACGGACGGAGCTCGTATGGAACGAAGCGCGCCGGCGTGGGATCCCGATGCGCGAGCTCGTCATCTTTGGGAAACCGACCGATCATTTCATTACGACGGTGAACGGCCGCACCTTCTTTTTTGAAAGTATGCCGCTCCCCACGGACGCCCGCGGCGTCTCAGTCGCCGTCGATGACAAAATTTCGTTCAAACGCCTCATGAAGAAGCATGGCCTTCCGGTGCCGGAGAGCCGCGGCGTCTGGAGTCTGCGGGGCGCGCAGCAGGCGCAGCGGGAATTCGGCCTCGTCTGCGTGAAGCCGCGCTCAGGCAGCAATGGACGCCACACCTTTCCGTTCGTTCGACACGAACAGGACCTGCGGGATGCCTATGCAAGCGCATCGAAGCTCTGCGCTTCGGTGAGCGTGGAAGAGCACCTTGAAGGGAACCTCTGCCGCGCTACGTGTGTCGATGGCATACTCGTCGGTTTCCTCGAATCAAGCTATCCGACTGTCATCGGGGATGGTGTCTCATCCGTCGCGGAACTCGTCCGGCGCGCAAACGCGGAGAAGCCGGACGGCGTCGACGACATCGTTCTCAGCTCTTCCCATAGAGGGTATATGCACCGACGAGGATATCGCGCCGAAGATGTGCTTCCGGACGGCGAACCGCTTCCACTCACCTACCGTGCAGGACGCGGCCAGGGAGGCCGGAACCGCGAGCACGGGAGGGATATCCATCCCTCATTCATCCCGCTCATCGAGAAGGCGGCGCAGGCAACTGGGCTCCCTATCGTCGGGTTCGATATCATCATCCCGGATCCGCTCGCGCCTGCGGACAGTCAGCGCTGGGGATTCATCGAGGCTAATTCCTTTCCCTGGGCGGACCTTCACGCACATGCGCTCTACGGGAAGGCTGTAGACCTCGCTCCGCACCTGTGGGACCTGTGGACAGGTAGAGGGACAGCGCGCGGCTCGTAAGCCTGGCCGTGCTCAGGCTGCAAAATGGACGCCCAGATAGTACGGCCAGATAACGACCGCGAGCACGCCCTGCCAGAAGGAGAGATGCAGATACCCTGTCGTGAAGAGCCACGCCGCGCACCACATGCCGCCCGAGACCGTATGCTGCTCGATTTTTATTTTGTCCATGGGTACAGTATAGCTCTTCGATCCGCGCGCTACGCCGCGTGTTCCTCGATGAGTCCCGCTTTCACGAGGCGCGCGCGTATCGCGCCCGGCTTCCTGCCGAGCGCCGCGGCGATAGCCGCCTGCGTCTCGCCGTCATTGAAGCGCCGGACAAGCTCAGCGTCTTCCTCATGCGTCCATCTGCGGTACGCGTTTGCATGCTGTTTGCGCATCTCGTCATAGCGCCCGGACGCCCGCTCCGGCACAGGAGACTCCGCGCCAGGCATATGGCCTCCGCTTGCCCGGATGAAATTCGCCTCTAGCGCCGCCTGCTCGGCGCTCGCGAGCTTTCCGAAGGCTTCGCGCGCCGCGTCCGACGCGCCGCGGAATTCCGCATCCTTCGTAAGGATGTCCGGGTGCACCCGGAGCGCTTGTGCATTGAGACCCGCGAGCGTAAGGCCGCCGAGGGTGCGGACACGGGAGAGTGCGACGTACCCCTGTCCGTATTCAAACGAGTGCGAAAGATCCATATGAGCGGCATCAAGGGACATCCCCTGGCTCTTATGTACCGTCATCGCCCACGCAAGCCGCAGCGGCACCTGCACGATGTGTGCGAGCGACTTTCCTCCCTCTTCTATCCGCCACTCGGCTGGCTCTGCCGTGATGATAGTCCCCACATACGTACGCACGATCGGATACCCAGTATCCGCAAAGCCGACGACCTCCCCGAGCGTCCCGTTCGCGTAGCGGTACGCACCGATATCGTTTCTCGTAAACATGACACGAGCGCCCACCTTGAGTGAGAGCGTCTGAGGAGAGAGACATCCTCGAATCAAGGTATCGACAAGACGTTCCTTCCCGTGCTTTTCCATGAGGAAGGTTTCTGCTTCTCCGGGAAGTTTCGCAAGCGCTGTCGCGTTCAGCCGATCGACATCCGCATTATGCGAATAGAGCTCAGCAGCCTCCCCGTTCCGGCGTGGGCTATACCGAGTGCGCAGGAGCGCAATATGCTCCTCACCAACCGTTCCTCGCCGTATCGCCGTGAGAAAATCGAGGAATACCGGATCTTCCTGCCGATGCTGTTCGGAGAGATAGCAGATGATGGGATCGAGCGCCTTCCATGCCGGAGACTGGAACGCGAAGCGGGGCGCAGGTTCGTCAAAGACGATATCCGCCTGCTCGTCGTCCCGTCGGCTCTCGACCGGCGGAAGCTGGAAGAAATCGCCGACAAGGACGAGCGTGAGTCCGCCAAACGGCCGATCGTCGAGCCGTATCTCCTTGCATACCGCATCGACCATAAAAAGCGTGTCGGCCGAGAGCATCGACACCTCGTCGATGATGAGCACCTTCGCATGCACGACACGCTCAACAACGTTCTTCTTTTGCGATATCTCGTCGAGGTCGTAGCGCGTAAGCGTACGCTTAATGCCGATGCCCGCCCAGGAGTGTATGGTCTGCCCGCTTATGTGGGTGGCCGCGATGCCGGTCGAGGCGGTTATGGACGGCTCTATACCGCAGGAACGGAGCCACGCCACGTACCGGTTTACCGTATGCGTCTTGCCGCTCCCTGGCTCGCCCGTGAGAAATACGGACGCGCCGGTTCTAAGGATGCGAAGCGCCTCGTCCTGGGTCATCCGGCCATTCTACTAAATCGCCCTTACTAATCCCCGGAAATCACACAAGTTATAGGGCGGAGAGGGGGAGATTCGGCCACACATACAATCCGAGCGGATTGTTGCGCAGCCCCGCCTCGGCGTCGGCGCTGCGCGCCGGCTTCGCCGCCTCCGGCTTTCGAATCTCCCCTTCCCTCGCAAAACATAGTCGCCGGAAGCTTGCCCTTCCGGCTCCTTGTTTGTGCGGAGAGGGGGAGATTCGAACTCCCGGTACCGTTTCCAGTACGCCTGATTTCGAGTCAGGTGCCTTCGACCACTCAGCCACCTCTCCGTATGCTTCGCACTATAGGAGAGGCTGAGTGTTCGAACAAGTTCGTTCCTCCTCGCTGTGCTCGGATAGAAACGAGGCCCCGCCTCATTTCTATCCACTCAGCCACCTCTCCGTATCGGCCTATCCTACATTCAGACAGGCCTAAACGCTACTGACACTCCGTCGGATAGACCGGCAGACAGCCTATCTTCGGCCGCTCATCGGGGTCCGCGCCAAGGTCTTCCTTCATATGCATCCGGACTTTGGCACGCAACGTTGCTGCGTGCGCGAGATCCGTCTCGACAATATTTTTCATCTCTTTCGGGTCTGTGGACAGGTCGTAGAGCTCTTCCCGTCCGGTATTCAGATTGATGACATATTTATATCCGTCTCTTGAGCGGATACCGCGCTCATGGACATACTCGCGATAGTCGGTCTCAAGATACGCATCTTCTCCGCGAAGGCCGGGATTCGTGAGGAATCCGGACAGATCCCGTCCGATAAGCTGTCGCGCGTACGGAGCCGGGTATGAGACGCCCAGCAGGCTCGCAAGAGTCGGCGCCACGTCCATGGTCGAGACCTGCGCGGTCGTCCGCCCGCCCTCGTATCCCGGTACGCGCATGATGAGCGGAACGCGTACGAGCTCGTCGTAGAGCGTATGTCCGTGGTCGATGCCACCATGCTCGTAATACTCCTCTCCATGGTCGGAGACGAGGATGATGATAGTCCGGTCATAGAGCCCGCGTTCCTTGAGCGCTTCGATAAACGTGCCGACTTCCGCATCCGCTGCGAGGATCTTGCTGTCGTAGAGTCCGTTCCAGAATGCAACATCCTCGGTCGTGAGCGAGATACCTTCCTGCGTGAGCTGCGCTTCGCGCAGGACAGCTTCCTCCTGCGCTGACCCTGTATAGGGCCCTGTATATCCCTTCGGAACGAAGGTTTGGCCTTCCTTCGCGAGCATTGCTTGGCCGTGGAGGTCATATCCATGGAAGAACATGAAAAACTTCTGTCCCGTCGGCAACGAATCAAGCCAGGAGAGGGCGCGCGCGCCGCTGTTTGAGAGTGTCCCGAAGGTCGTCTCGTCCGTATAGACGTCAAAGCCTTGTGCGTACCCGAACGCATGGCCGACACCGGCATCGCCCGTGAATCCGCCGGTAGCGTATCCGTGCGCCTTCATCGCCTCGGCGAGCGTCATGGTGTCCGGCGACAGCTTCTTCAGATTCGAAAGGATTTGGTGTGCAGGATCATTCGGATCGTATTCGACGTACTTATTCACGACCTTATGGACCGAAGGATAGACGCCCGTAAAGATCGACATGAAGGACGGGACCGTCCAGCTCGACGCGGAGACGGCGTTCGTGAATGAGAATGAATCCCGCGCAAGCGCATCGATGTTCGGCGTGGTTTCCCGCCCATAGCCGAACGCATGAATGCGGTCGGCACGTAAGGTATCGACGCCGATGATGACGACATTGCAGTCGGTACAGGCGACCGGACGCGGCGCAAGTGCCGAAAGACCGAACGCTATGCCGGCAAGGACGATAAGGAATCCGATGAAGGCAAGGACGCGAGTATAGCTCATACAGGAATGATACTCTACGGGCCGCGCTAGAAATACGGCTGGAGCGATGCTGGCGCGGAGACTGTCGGGAAGAGTGTTTGCATCTGCGCTTCCCAGCGAGCGAGGTTATCGCGAAGCGCGACAATGCGGGAATCCTCGGCCATAACGGGATAGAGGTTGCGCGTTTCTCCCGGGTCAACGTTTATGTCATACAGCTCGTATTCGGGATACCGTAGCGGCGTACCGGTGAGCTTCGACCACCAACTATGCGTCCTGAGATACGCTCGGGCACTGCGATGGATAAGTTTATACGGGCCGCCGCGAACCGCGGTATCGTACTGCCGCAGAACCTCGCCGGTCGGCAGTCCTTCTATCTGTTCGGCGATACGGGGACTCCCGACGACTCCTTCCCAAAGCGGAATACGCGCCATATACGCCTCGGTTCGAGGAGACACCGGAGATTCGAGCGCCGGAACGAGGCTTACGCCGTCTGTCTCGACTGGCGCTGCGTTCGCAAGGTCGAGTACGGTCGGCACGATATCCACCCCAGACGCAACCGCGGCAATGCGGGAGGCCTCTACACCCGGCGCCTTAACGATCAGTGGCACATGCACCTCCTCGTCATGGATATCGTAGTGCGCGACATACCCCCGCTCGCCGAGACTCTCCCCGTGCTCGGATTGAAGTACCACGACGGTCGTCCGGTCGAGACCGGTCTTTCTCAGATACGCAAAGAGCGTCTCGAGGAGGCGATCGGTCTTCACGAGCCCATCGTCATAGCGGCCGCGGACATATGCGAAATCTTCCGGCACGACTTCTCCTGCGTACTCGCCCGCTGCACCGTACCAGACACCGTCATAGATCGAGCCGTAGAGCGGCCAGCCGGGAAATCGTGTCTTCGTCATGACTCCCGCGTACGAGGGATCGGAGAAATGATTCGGCTCATCCTGCCCATACGGCCAGTGCGCGGTGCCGATCGCAAGCCACAGGAAGAACGGCTCGTCCTTCGCGCGTCCGATCCTCAACCAGTCGACAGCTTTCTGCGGCACGTCGATGCCACGGCCATGAAACCGATCGGTCGCATCGGTTGCTGGTTCGAATGTATCGAATCCGCGCGACGCTGCAGACTGAAGTGAGGGGTAGGAACTGAACTCAGGCGAGGAGAGGAACGCTGCGGTCTCATATCCCTGCCCCTTCAGAATCTCGGCGAGCGTCGGAACGCCATGTGCAAGCGGCGCGCCGAAGTTCACTACGCCATTTGTAAACGGATATCGCCCGGTCTGCACGCTCATTTCGCTGATGGGCGTAAGGAAGCTTGTTGCGTAGTAGTTCTCGAAGACTGCAGCGTCGTGCGCCCACGCGTCGATAAAGGGCGTCGTCGCACGCTCGTATCCATAGAGGCTCATATGATCCTGCCGCAAGCTATCGATGCTTATGACGATGATGTTCAGGGGCCCTCGAGGCCCCGGCAGGAACGCTCCAAGAGAGGAGATGGCGACCGCGAGCGCGATGAGCGCAACAAGGATACCGAGAATGGCTGCGGTACGCTGCATGACGCTCATAAGGTAGCACGGCTACATTTTCACCGCTGTAGATGCTAGGATGCCCCAGTGCGCCGCAGTTTTGCGGCCCCATCGTCTAACGGTTAGGACAGCGCCCTTTCACGGCGTAAATCGGGGTTCGATTCCCCGTGGGGTCACAAATTTTTAGCCTTATTTCACAACGCCGTTTGGAGCACCCGAACGGGAAAATTTCACGAGTTGGAATCAGAAACAGAAAACCCACCAAAGCGGGTTTTCCGCTGGCGGGTTTGAGACCGACCAAATTCAGAAGCAATAGGCGATGGCGCCTTCCACCAGCTTCGCCGCCTCTTCTTCGGAGGTGCGCGAGAGGGTTACTTCCTTCTCGCCGACGAAGTCCTCGTAGACGACGGCGATGACTCGCCATTCGCTACGAGGAGGAGGCGTCTCGGTCTTGGTATCGACGAGCTTGTCGCCCTCGAAAACCTCGACGGTCTTGCTTTCCTTAATGACAACGTGGTGCGGGGGCTTGATGACCCTGCGCACCGTAGCGTTCAATGCCTGCGGCATTTTATTCTCCTGTGGCTGCAAATGTTCAAGTCTGTATATTATATCATAGCATATACCAATTTGTCAAGTACAAAATGGCCCTCAAAATAAGGTCTTTTCAGCATCCAAAAGTCGGCCAAATTGTTGCCAGTGATATAGCTCCTGCACCAATTGGTTCCAATTCTGACTAATGTGGGTCACCATACCGCACCATTCCTTCGTGCTACCCTTTCAGCATGAAGCAACAGCAATTGATAGCACTCATCGTGGTGATCGCTGCTCTCGGATTCATCGCGTACGTCGTGATGACCATGCCGACACCACCAGCAGGCGATACATCAGCGCCGGCCGCGACAACGACTGACACGAAGCCCCTTCCGGGAAAGCCTGCGCCGAAACCCGCCGCAAGCGGCGCAGCGAAGCCCGTTATCGCAGCTCCGGCCGCGACGACCGCACCTATAGCTGCCGAAGCGCCTGCGCGTCTTACCGTCGCGTCGAAGTATCCGGACATGAACTACACGCCGCCGACCGCGGTCGTCACACTCTCAGTAACGACGAACGCGAGCGCGGAAAGCCAAAAAGGCGCGTATACAGTCTCCTACGGAGACGGAACGAACGGGACGTTCTCGCTCGTCTTGCAATCTGCAACCACACAAACCTACCGCGCGAATGATCACGTCTACACCATCCCCGGCACCTATACAGTCACCGCGGTGCGGGCCGGAACGGTTATCGCACGCTCGGTCATCGTCGTCTCAACGGTGCAGATCGCACCCGCGCCATAACAGTACTCATGTCTATGGGATTCGAAGGAACCGAACGTCCACACCCATCGCCCCGTGAGGCAAAGGCAGACCTAGAAGACGCGGTGCGCCGCCTCGAGGCGCTTACTGAGCGATATCGGAATGCGCGGGTTGAACTGGACGCCCAGTATCCGGATCCT
Organism: uncultured Candidatus Saccharibacteria bacterium; assembly: GCA_964563365.1. Lineage (GTDB taxonomy): Bacteria > Patescibacteriota > Minisyncoccia > Phycocordibacterales > Phycocordibacteraceae > C7867-001. The sequence goes on from CAZLVR010000007.1 coordinate 9,487, forward strand.
GAGATCATCTATGAGGACATGGACACCGTCACTCTGCGGGTGCCGGGCGCACGCCGGCCCGTCACGTTTGGATTGAATTTTGATGACACCCGGGATCGCACCGCAAACGAGAATCACACCGAATTCCTCGCATCCGAGATGGACGAAGCGGCGCTGCAGCGATACGGCGGCATCGTCCGCCTCACGTTGCCCCACGACCTCTATGAGGAATGGCGCGCGACCAACACGTCGGCAGACGATCCTGAATCGAACAGCGAACCGTATGGAGAGAAGAAGGGCGACAACGATACGACCCTGGAAGACCGCTATGGGATACCCTGGGGGCAGGGCGGCAAATTATATAGAGTCGCGATGCGTCATCTATTAAACGGATATCGCACGCGCGCAGGCAAGCAGCCGCTCACAAAGGCGCATAAGACGTACGAGCACAATTTCCCCTCCATCTCCGCTGACGCACCAGCAGCGTCACTCATCATAGAAGAAACTCGATCCGACCCCGCGCCGCAGAATCTCTCCTCCGATAGAAAGTGGCCGAAATTTTAAATTAGAGAGAAATCCAGAATCCGAGATGCCGCTTCCCTATCCGCGTTCGATGGATAGAGAGTGCGAGCGCACGCGCCCCAAGGCTCTCACCGATGCGCTCCGCAAGCGTGCGCATATAGGTTCCTGACCCGCACGCGACGCGAAGGCGTATAATCGCGAAACTGCGGGAGCGGTTCTGAAAGAGAGCATCCCAGCTCTCTCGGACTGCGTCGATGCGGAAGTCCGCCCCGAGCACTTTCGACTCTTCGTCGGTCGTCGGGGCTTTTGCGAGAAACGAGTTGATGCGCGTCTGGAGTGCAGGTGCCGACAGAAGTTCCGTTCCAAGATGCTTGAGTGCATATATATGCTCCTTGTGTTCGGGAATCTGTATCTGAGACACTGTTCCTTCAAGCGCATGGAGGAAGAGCGGCTTCCCATTCACGGTCTTCGAAGAGTACGCAGGATACGCGCGCATATGCACTCCCTCTTCTTTTTTCAGTGCAGCACGAAGCATAGATTCCTCGATCTGAGTCTCTTCCGGAGAAAGGGTAACGATACCGAGTGCGTCCCCAGTATCACTGCCAACGTCGATAAGTACTTCTATCTCATACTCTTTATCAAGATCGCGATACCGATCTTGATGCTTACATTCCTCACCAAGGAGAATAAGGAGCTTCCCTTCTGCCATGGGATCGAGTCGTCCCGCATACGCGAGAGGTATGTCCGCGTATTCGGGATGCGTATCTTTCCATGCGCGGAGCGCCATGAGCGGCGTCTCACCCACTTCCTTATGGAGCACGACGTAGCGCATGCTTAGAGACCGAGTTCCTCACGCGAGAGTGCACCTTCGCGGAGAATATACGGCGTCTCATCGACACACGAGACGACTGTAGAGGCAAACCGAGATGGACGAGGACCGCCATCGACAAAGAGCGCAATATCTTCAAGATCGAATCGGAAGTGATCCATGAGCGCTTCAATGGTTTCAGGAACGGCGTGACCTGACTTGTTCGCGGAGGTGGTCGTGTACGGATGGCCGAACGCTTCCGAGAGCGCGATGCAAAACGGTTCGGCAGGGATCCGGACGCCGATCGCCTCGTTTAGGGTAATCTCTTCCGGCATATCCTTCCCCCGCATCACGAGCGTGAGGGGGCCCGGCAGGTGGCGCTCTGCGAGCGCTCGCGCCTTGTCGCTCACGTGCGCGATCGCATCCATGTGCGCGGCCGACGGGACGATCACGGATATGGGCTTTTTCGCCTCGCGGCGCTTCAGGGAGCGTAGGCGCTTGACCGCCTCAGAGTTGAAGGGATTAACCGCAAGACCATAGACGGTGTCCGTCGGGTACACGACGATGCCGCCCGCGCGAAGCGCCTCCGCAGCTTCCTTGGCTGCGGTCGTAAGGTCCCCGTCTACGATCCTGATGATCTTCATGATGTCTTGAATACTAGCCCTTTTCGGGTTATTCTGCGACCCATACGCGCGGTTAGCTCAGTTGGTAGAGCATCCCCTTGACGTGGGGAGGGTCAGGGGTTCGAGTCCCTTACCGCGCACCAAACGAAAGAAGCGGATGGTGGTACCACGCACCGCGTATACTTTTACTACATACTATGCCACGCATCTTCATTCTTCCCGTCATTACTTGGATCCTCGCACTCGTCGGTATTTTCATTTGGGGCGGTGTCCACGCATTCATGCTCGCTGCGGTCCTTACCGTACTTGAGATCACGCTCTCGTTCGACAACGCAGTCGTGAATGCGAAAGTGCTCACGAAGATGTCCCCCGCCTGGCAGAGCCGCTTCCTCACCTGGGGCATCCTCTTCGCGGTCGTCTTCACGCGCTTCGTGCTCCCGATCCTCATCGTCGCCGCGGCGGTGATGCGCTCCCCTGCCGCGATCGCGGAGATAGCATTCTCTGACCCGGGTGCGTATGCTGCACTTCTTGAGCATGCGAAGCCGCTCATCGCCTCTTTCGGCGGCGCCTTCCTCATGATGGTGTCGCTTCGCTACTTCATCGATGAGGATAAGGATGTCCATTGGCTCGCGGCACTTGAGCGTGGCCTCTCAAAGATCGGCCGCATCGAGGCGTTCGAGATCGCATTCACCCTTGCACTCGTCGCCCTTATGGCAGCGTTCCTCCCGAACCCGGCTGGCGTCCTCTTCGCAGGCGTCATCGGCGTCATCCTCTTTATCGTGATGGAAGGCATCACAAGCGCTTTCACCCTCGGATCGTCTGCTGCTGCAGGAGGGTTAGCGCTCTTCCTCTACTTGAACGTACTCGATGCTGCATTCTCTCTCGACGGCGTCGTGGGTGCATTCGCCATTACGGGTCTTATCCCAGTCATCGTCGTCGGCCTTGGTGTCGGCGCATACTTCGTCCGCTCCATCACTCTCTATCTCGTACGTGAGAAGACACTCGATACCCTCGCATACCTTGAACACGGCGCGCACTATGCCATCCTCGGCCTTGCACTCGCCATGTTCGCAAGCCTCTTCTTCGAGGTACCGGAAGTAGCGACAGGCGGTCTCGGTCTCCTTATTGTTGCTGCAGCGATCTGGTCATCGCTTCGTGAACGAAAGAAGGACAAACATCTTGCCGTATGAAAAAGACCCGGAATGAGAAGGCATACATGTATGGGAAGAACGCGCTTCGCGAGGCGCTCCTCACTGTACCGCACGCGATAAAGAAGGCACATCTTGCTGACGGATTCGAGGATCGTGAGCTTCTCGCGCTTCTCAAGAAGAAGCACATCCCGGTCGCGACCATGAGCAAGCAGGATGCGAAGCAAGCTGTCGGGAATGAGTCCCATCAGGGAGTCATTGCCGTCATCGACACGGGTGCGCTCATGCGCCCGTACGGAGAGTTTATTAAGGATCTTCCGGTGACCGATGACACGTCGCTTGTGGTCCTCGGCGAGATTCAGGACCCGCATAACGTGGGAGCTATCATCCGCTCCGCGGCTGCGTTTGGTCTCGCTGGCGTTCTCATCCCAGAACATAACCAGGCACAGGCGACCGGTACGGTCATTAAGACCTCAGCTGGTATGGCCTTCCGTGTCCCGCTTGTCGCTATCGGAAACGTGAACGATACACTCCGAGATCTGAAGAAGCGCGGATTCTGGACCTACGCGCTCGCGATGGAAGGTTCTACCGACCTCTACGAGGAAGGATTTGAGAAGGCGTCTGTGTTCGTCCTTGGGAACGAGGGTGCGGGTGTGCGCGAGAAAACGATGGAGACCTGTGATATACGCCTCTCTATCCCGATGAACCCGCGCTGTGAGTCGCTGAACGTCGCGGTATCAGGCGGCATCGTATTTAGCGCCTGGTCGAGAAAGCATCCGGGCGCACTTACATAATATGGCGGAACGACATCTCGTAACGGAAGCTAGCGAAGGATACGAGCTCCTCGACTCGGGAGACCATGAGAAGCTTGAGCGCTGGGGTGACGTGGTAACCGCGCGTCCCGATACGCAGGCGATCTGGACGAAGCAGGATGCTGCTCGCTGGGAGAACGCCTCAGCACGCTATTCATCCGAGAACGGCAAGGGTGCATGGAAAACGACCGGCACGATCCCTGAGCCGTGGCTCGTTCGCATGAATGACCTCACCCTCTCCGCGAAGCTCTCGTCTATTAAACACACAGGCATATTTCCGGAGCAGGCGCCGAACTGGGACTGGGCGACAGATCGTATCACTTCTCTTGGGAACCCTGAGGTATTGAATCTCTTTGGATACACGGGTGCAGCATCGGTGTCTGCAGCAAAGGCGGGGGCAAAGGTTACACATGTTGACTCGTCGAAGGCCGCGATCACCTGGACTGCGGAGAATGCGAAACTGTCCGAGCTTCCAGACGATGCGCTCCGTCTTATCGTTGAGGACGCGCGCAGCTTCGTGAAGCGCGAACTGAAGCGCGGTACGAAATACGACGGCATCATTCTTGATCCGCCTGCGTTCGGCCGCGGCGGTAAGGGGGAGGTATGGAAAATAGAAGAGGATCTTCTTCCGCTACTTCAGAGCCTGAAAGAACTTTTGTCGGAGAAGCCGGGTACATTCTTCCTCCTTAACGGGTATGCAGCCGGATATTCTCCGCTCTCCTTTAAACAGCTCGTCGACTCTGTCTTCGGAGAGGTTGACGCCGACTACGGCGAACTCCGCATCAAGGAGACGAGTGGCCGCGAGCTACCTTGTGGCATGTACGTGCGCTTCGCACGATAGACGCACCTATGAGCGATCCTGCAGCACGCCCGCTCGTCGCCGTAGGTATCGTTGTCATAAATCGTGAAGGCAAGGTACTTATCGGAGAGCGTCTCGCGAGCCATGGTGCAGGCACGTACCAGATACCGGGCGGCCATATGGAATTCGGAAAGACGTTCGAGGAAGTCGCACGTGACGAGGTGCGCGAAGAGACCGGCCTCACTGATATTGAATTTAAAGGCGTCATCGGACTGAGCAACGAACGGATCTACGGTAAGCATTATGTAAACGTACTCTTCCAGGTCGAATGTAAGAGCGGCGAGCCAGGAAACCCGGAACCGGAAAAATCTCGCAACTGGCGGTGGTACAGTCCTGACGATCTGCCGTCGCCTATATTCCCGCCGAGTGCTGCCGCCCTTACCGCATGGCGCACGGGTGTCTTTCTGCAGGAAATAGAGGCCTAGCGAAGCACGTACGCCTGCGATATAACCTTTCTATGCAACCGAAGACAGTCATTCTCTACCACGGTAACTGCCCCGACGGATTCGGCGGCGCATACTCTGCCTGGAAGAAGTTTGGAGATTCTGCTGACTATATTGCAGTCCAGCATCAGGTTCCTCCTCCTGAGGGTCTTACCGGCGCAAAGCTCTATCTCATCGATTTCTGCTATCCACGCGAGTATATGAACGAGCTCGCAAAGAATGCCGAATCACTCACGGTTCTTGATCACCATGAGGGCGTCGAGGACGTTGTCGAGGCGCAGCCGGAATACGTCTATGACGCTAAGCGGAGCGGGGCGACTATTGCCTGGTCTTATTTCCACCCAGACGAACAGGTTCCCGAGATGCTCCGCATCATCATGAAAGGCGATCTCTATCAGATGTTCACGGATGAAGAACGCGCTATTGCCTCCTATGTATATGCGCAGCCGTATGATTTTCACGGCTGGGATCGGCTCCGGGCAGAGATAGAAGATGTGGACGGAAAGGTAGCTATTGTTGCGAAAGGTCGCGCATATACCGAGCATTTCCAAATGCTTACGAACCAGATAGCGGAGCGCGCTGATCTCGTCGAGTTCGAAGGACATCGCGTGTATATCGTCTCTGCTCCTCGTATGTTTGCGACGGAGCTTGGAACAAAGCTCCGAGCGAGAGGCGCTGAATTCGTGCTCATCACGAGAAATGATGAGAATGGTGATATGCGCGTCTCCATGCGCGCGGGAGACAATCATTCAGTTAATCTTGCCGAGATTGCGCAGAAATATGGAGGAAACGGCCATCCTGGCTCTGCAGCGTTCTCTATTCCTTGGGGCTCCCCTATTCCGTGGACAGTGATCAATGAAGATTCTCGCGATTGAAACATCGTGCGACGAAACTGCAGTTGCAATCCTCACTGCCACGGGCACTGAGGATTCCGCAACATTTACTGTTCTCGGGAATGCACTTCTTTCGCAGATAGATATACATAAAGAATATGGTGGGGTTTTCCCGGCTGTCGCAAAGCGTGAGCATGCGAAGAACCTCGTCCCACTTCTTGGGAATGCGCTTGAGGAAGCGGAGCTGCTCCGAGAAGACACGCAGGCGATACCAGATGAGAAAAAAGACGCACTCGCAAAACTACTTGAGCGTGAGCCTGGCCTCTCCGACGCATTCCTCGCGTTCATACAGGAGACTGAAAAGCCGGAGATAGACGTGATAGCGGTGACACACGGACCGGGACTTGAACCGGCACTCTGGGTCGGAGTTAACTTCGCAAAAGCACTCTCGCTCGCGTGGGACATTCCTATTGTCCCTATTAACCATATGGAGGGGCACTTCCTCGCGGCGCTCGCACAGACAGAAGGTGATTCTATCGTCATCCGCGATGCGGCTCTCCCAGTCCTCGGCCTCCTCATCTCAGGCGGACACACGGAGCTCGTTCTCATGAAAGAATGGCTTTCGTACGAGAAGCTTGGGAGCACACGCGACGACGCAGTCGGTGAAGCGTTCGACAAGGTCGCGCGCATGATGGATCTCCCGTATCCTGGTGGTCCAGAAATATCGAAGCTGGCTGAGCGTGATCGCGAAGATACGAAGACAAATCCGTTTTCACTTCCCCGCCCTATGATCGATTCGAACGATCTCGACTTCTCGTTCTCAGGGCTCAAAACTGCTGTCCTGTACCTTCTCAAGGAAACGACACTCGATGAGACGGGAAAGGAACAGCTTGCACGTGCGTTTGAAGACGCAGTCTTGGATGTTCTCTGGAAGAAGACTTCGGACGCACTCGCCAGAACCGGCGCACGAACACTTATCATTGGCGGCGGTGTCTCCGCAAATCTTCACATCCAGCGCGAGTTCACGAGCCGCACAGCAGAGTATCCAGACGTCGAGCTCCGCATACCGGCTCGGGAACTTACTACCGATAACGCAGTGATGATAGGGGTCGCCGGCTTTTATCGCGCCCTTCGGAAGGAGTTCGCGAGCGATTTTAAAGCGGACGGAAATCTCGCGCTTGGATAATAAAACCGGCGGACACTAAGGTCCGCCGGTATCTGTTCGCCGCCCGATGATGTTATGTGGCGGAAGGTTCGATGTAGTTGCCGTTCCGGCAGAAACCGAACGGCACCGAGCCGGATTCCGAGCATTCTTGTTGACCGCCGGTATCTGACATATCGCCGAGCACTTCAGGGGCGAACGCTCTGAGCTCCT
>CAZLVR010000008.1:0-16278 GCA_964563365.1 uncultured Candidatus Saccharibacteria bacterium
TTATATTCATCGAGGACACGGTTGAAATCACCTTCTGAGATGATGAACAGCTTGTAGGGGACGCCTGCCTGCGTCGAGATGAACTGGAGCGCATCCATCGCCTCAAGATCGTCCGGGTCGCGTATGCCGACCTGGAGCGCGCCGCCCTCAAGCCCGATCGGCACTATCCCGTAATGGCGCGCAGACTCTTCAGGAATGTACTGAAGGGACGTATGGTCGATGGCTCCAGACGGAAGAATGCGGTATGGCAGGCCATAATGCTCCGAAACGATTTTCACTATCTCTTCGGATGAGATACCGCGCTTCACGACTGTCGCCTCGATCGAGGCGCCGTCCTTGCGCGCCTCACTCTCGACGTTCGCGACGTCGCCTGGCTTCATGAGGCCCGCTTTCACGAGAAGCGGCAGGATATTCATATACACAGCGAGGAACGAACTGCCTTCATGCGTCTAGTATCGCATATGCGCCGGGAAACGCGGCGCCGTGTGTGCGTAACGAGCGAGATTATTTCGCTGAAACCCCGGACAGAGGGGCGAACGGATCGGTTCGTCCTGACGGCTCGGGAAGTATCGCAGTGCGTATATCCACGAGCGATTGGAAGCGGGGGTCGTTCAGTATGGAAGTATCGAATGTAACAGGATCGAGTTTCGCCGTGAGCGATACGAATACCGCTTCAGCATCGGAACCCGGTGCGCCAGTGGTCGTCATGACCGGTGGTGTGGGCCGAAGCAGCATGTATCCAGCCGCCGCAAGCACGAGGAGGCCGAGAACGATGAGGATGCCGGTGGTCTTCGAGATAGTCATAGGTCAGCGGAGCCAGTAAATGCGGAACGTCATATCGTAGGTATAGACGCCGGTCGGCGAAACCTCGACGGTAAGGTCGATAAGATCGAGCGGACGAAGCGACTGCTCCGCGGCCATAAGGAACGTCTTGAACGACTGATACGTGCCGATGCCCGACACCGTGATATCGAGAGAATCGACTGGACTGTCAGAGGAAAGCGGCAGGTGGTCGCCCCCCTGGCTCGGCGTTACCTCCTTTGTATCGAAGTTCGAGAGCGAAATGCCGGAACGCGACGCAAGCGCGTTCAGGTCGAGTATGAGCTGTACGTTATCGACGTCGTCGGGGAGGAACGTCTCGATGCGGTTCTCCTCTTCCGGATTGAGCGCCGCTTTCTGCGCCTCAAGCTCGCTCTCTTTTGCGGTGAATTCCTTCGCTGCAGCAAGGGCCGAATCGTACCCAGCTATCTCAGCGCGCAGCGGAAGTATGGACTGCGTATACGTCGGATTCACGTAGCCGAAGAATAGGCCGATGGCTATCAATATAAGGACGATGGGAATGATGCGCGAAATCATAGCGGGGTGTTTGCTGGGGGCGACGTGGTTGCCGCCTTTCCTGTCGCAGGCGGGGTGGACGATGCGGACGAGGTAGCTGCGGGGACGGTCTCGGCAGCCGGAGCAACGTCCTCGGCAACGAACTCAAGCAGGGACGGCTCGAGATCGGCGTCGAGACTAAACGAGACCGTCTTATTCTCGAGCACGCGGATGCCGGAGAAGATCGCACGCTTCACTTCCCGCTGAGTCGCGAACGCCGAGGACTCCGCCGCAAGCGCGTTAAAAGACTTTGCAACACCGTCCATCCGTATCTGTGCGGAATGATCGGCGGCAACGACGAACGAAAGCGAGGTGAAGCGAACATTCCCGAGCGTGAGGGATTCGATGAGGGAGAAGAATCGCGAGGCGGCGATATGGTCGTCAAGCACGCTCTTCGCGGCCGTGAAGCGATCCCGGGCTCGGATGAAGTTCTCAAGCTTGCCCTGGTCGATGGAATTCTCCGCATCAGCAACCTGTCCCTGCTTCGTGTCGCTCACCGTAGTCAGATACCGCTCGTACGCGAATACGCCCGCGCACGCGAGGAGCGCTACGCCGAGAATGATGAGCGAAATCATCATGAGGAGATTCCCTCCCGATTTCGAGAAGCGCTCTCCGCCGGTGCGAACCGGCTGCTTCGGTACGAACGACGTCGGGATAGTTGTTGGAGAAGGAGCCACGATATTGATTATAGGATACGCGCGCGCGGCGCGCGCGCTTCCTTATGCACACCCCCGTAAGAAACGGCTATGCACGAGCGCGTCCTACCCGAGCTCTTCGAGCTTTCGAAGCGCAAGCCCGACTGCGACCGCGAACTCAGGACCGATTTCCTGGAGCACTGGACGCATGAACGCGGGTGCAGAGGTTTTCGCGAACGGGTCCGCGACGCGCACTTCGGTCGAGAAGAAGGTCTGCGCGTAGGATGCAAGCTCCTTTGTGACGCCGCCGCCGCCCGTGAGAATAAGGGAAGAGACCGCCTTCTCATGCTCACGTTCGTACTTTCCCACTGCACGACGCGCTTCCTCGAAAATACGGGAGAACACAAGCTCAATGGTCTTCCGGTCGTAGACGCCGTGGCCATCAGCAAACCCATGCTCTTTCTTCAGGGTTTCCGCCTTCGCGATATCGAGACCGTGCGCAGATGCGATGGTGCGCGTCACATCCTGTCCTCCTTCGCGGATATTGTGGGACAAGGCTACGACTCCGCGCTCGACGACATACACCTTGGTCGCGGATGCGCCGATATCGAGCACCATAACCGGCTTCACCGGCTCATCGACGACGGACCGGATAGTACTGAAAATCTCTATCTCATAGAATGACGCTTCGAGCTTGGCGCCCTGGATTACGTTCTGCAGATGCGTGAGCACGTCATTATGGACGGCGACGAGCAAGACATTCACGTTCGGAGATGGCTCGACTCCCTCGGGGAGCGCCTCCGGCACGATGAACCAGTCAAGTTGCACCTCCTGGACTGGGACGGGGATGTATTTGCGCGCCTCAAGCGAGATCACGGTCTTCTGCTCTTCCGGATTATCGCGCCGCGGGAGCGAGACGAGGGTGAGGAGTGACCGGGAGAACGGGATCGAGATGCCGGCATCGGTCGTTGTGACGTTCGCCTCTCGCAGGAGATCTCTGAGGCTCTCCGCTATCTTATCGGGCGGGAGATTGGTCGCCTGCCCTACTTCCGCACGCGCGGCAGGACCGAGCGCTATCTCACCGTATGTTTCAAGCACCGCCACTCCGCCCTCGCGCCGCAGCTGCACGACCTTCAGGCTCGACGAGCCGACGTCGACTCCAAGGACGCTCTTGCTCTTTTTCTTCCCGAAAATATCGAACAAGGCCATTGAAATGAAGTGTAGCATAGGGGGTATGCGCTGTATCTCGCGCGTCCTTGATCTCCTCTTCCCGCCGCGAAGGACGGAGCGACTCGCACGCGAAGCGTCGCCTGCGGATGTCTTCTCGCTCCTCTCCCCCGCTATTGTTCCAGGCGTAACGGAAGCAATCGCTCTTATGCGGTACGACGCCCCGCTCGCGCACGCGCTTATCGTCGAGGCGAAATTCTTCGGGAGCGAACGGGCCGCAGCGCACCTCGCAGGCCTCCTGCGCGACTATCTGCTCGAGTGGGCTGCCGATCGCGTCCCGGGCGAGACGCTCATACTCGTACCGGTTCCGCTCTCCCGGGCGCGCGCAAGGTCGCGTGGCTATAACCAGGTCGAGCGCATCTGCCGCGCCGCAGTTCCTGGCACCGCTCTTGTGCTCATGACCGGACTGCTTTCTCGGACGCGCGATACCATCCCGCAAACGGCCCTCTCCGGGAAAGAGCGTCGTAAGAACATGCGCGGCGCCTTCCATGCGCATGCTCTCTCCCCCGCCCGCACCTATATAGTGGTCGACGACGTGACGACGACCGGCGCAACGCTTCTCGCCTGCGCGGATGCACTACGTGCCGCCGGTGCGAAGGACATCATCCTCCTCGCCTTAGCGTCGTAAGTTTGGTACTTTGTCCTTTATTGGAGACGTGGCTGAGTGGATGGAAGCCTGCGGGGCAGGGTTTCATCCGAGCGAAGCGAGGAGGAACGAACTCGTTCGACCCGAAGCCACGTTTCCGAACATACGGAGACGTGGCTGAGTGGTCGAAAGCGCCTCACTGCTAACGAGGTAGGGTCTAAAAGCTCTCGAGGGTTCGAATCCCTCCGTCTCCGCTTCATAGGCTGCACATAGGCAAACGCATAGGGTGCTTAGATGAGCGATTGGAACGTCACGCCGCGCGAGGCGATCGAGATACAAAAGCGGCTTCGGGACCAGGTGCGCCTCGAGCCCTTATCCGAGGAGCCGATGACCGTCGGCGGTTGCGACGTGTCGATGAACCGCTACGCGCCCGACGGCTACGCCGGATTCGTAACACTTTCCTTCCCCGGCCTGGAGCTTCGTGCGGAAGGCGCTGCGCACGCGGACATCCCCTTCCCGTACGTCCCGGGCCTCCTCTCCTTCCGGGAGATACCCATGCTTATGCAGGCGTGGGATCGGCTTCCCGTGAAGCCGGACGTGCTCCTGGTCGACGGGACCGGTATCGCACATCCGCGCGGACTCGGCATCGCGAGCCATCTCGGCCTTGTGCTCGACATTCCAACTATCGGCTGCGCGAAGAGCGTCCTCTACGGAACATACGAGGAGCCGGAACCTGAAGCTGGCTCGTCGCGCCCGCTCTATGACCCGAAAGACGGCCAGATCGGGGTCGCGCTCCGCACGCGGCGCGGCGCCCGACCGCTCTTCATTTCACCGGGCCACAAGATAGACCTCACCGACGCAGAGCGCATAGTCCGCGCGTGCGTGGAAAACTATCGCCTTCCGGAGCCGACACGGCGCGCGCACCTGCTTGTGAACCGGGAACGCATCGCCGGGAACACTTAGCCTCTGACTGCGTTCGCGACAGCGGGCACGACCCGCGCATCAAGCACCTCGGGGATGATCGAATCCTTTGTTGGTGATTCGACAAGTGCAGCAAGCGCGTACGCCGCACGGAGCTTGATCTCATCCGTGATCTTCCGTACGTTCCCATCGAACGCGCCGCGGAAGACACCCGGAAAGACGAGCGCGTTATTAATCTGATTCGGGAAGTCTGAGCGGCCCGTCGCAACAACTGCAGCGCCTGCGCGAAGCGCCACCTCCGGCATGATTTCCGGGACTGGGTTCGAGAGCGCGAAGACGATCGCGCCTGCATTCATCGTGCGTATCTCGTCTTCCGTAACCAGGTTCGGCCCTGACACGCCGATGAATACGTCAGCGCCTGAAAGCGCGTCTGCAAGGGTTCCTGATACGTCGCGCGGCGAGAGCACGGCAAGCTCCTTCTTCACGCCGGACAATCCCTCGCGATTCTTCGAGATGACGCCCGCGCGGTCGACGGCAACGATGTCTTTCACGCCGTGCGCCGCAAGGAGTTTCGCGACCGCAGCACCAGCGGCGCCCGCGCCAAGCACGACGACGCGCATTTCTTTTAATTCCTTCCCCACGACTTTCGCGGCATTCACAAGCCCGGCGAGCACGACGATCGCGGTGCCGTGCTGGTCGTCATGCATGACGGGTATGTTGAGCGCATCAATGAGTCGTTTCTCGATATCGAAGCATTCCGGCGCCTTGATGTCTTCGAGGTTTATCCCGCCGAAGGAGGGCGCGATAGCGAGCACGGTCCGGACTATCTCGTCCGGATCCTTCGTATCAAGGACGATGGGCCATGCGTCGATGCCGGCGAGCTGCTTGAAGATGAGCGCCTTCCCTTCCATGACCGGAAGCGCGCCGTAGGGGCCGATGTCGCCGAGACCGAGCACTGCGGTGCCGTCAGAGACGACCGCGACGCTGTTCCTCTTTATGGAGAGATCCCGCGCGTCCTCCGGATGCGCGGCCAGGTGCTTTGAGACCGTTCCGACGCCTGGGGTATAGAAGAGAGCGAAGTCCTCCTTCGAGGCAAGCTCGACCTTTCCGCGCGTCTCTACCCGCCCGCCTACCTTCCTATATGCCTCGATGATTTCCTCCGGTTTCATCCCGGAATACTAGCACTCTCGGTATATGAGACGCTGTTGGAACCTTTTTCACACGACGGTCTATATAGCCGACTATCTTGACAAATGTACATATTTATGTATATAATGCATCGAGGTGCAACTGAGGAGGTCCATAATGTTGGACATCGTTCAAATCACTCGTTTCTTTGAGCTCGTCGATGGCACGCGCTATGCGACGCTCTGGGAGCGTCTGCCGAATATCGCAGATGACTACTCCCAGACCATCGAGGAACATGGACATAAGCGCATTGTTTTCCCTCCGGGACGACTTGTGGGATTGCTCAACGTTCTCTCAACCGATGCGCCGAGTACGCAGAAGTATCGCGATGAAGCACTGGCCTTCTTGCGAGCATAAAGAAACGGGAAACCGCTGTAGCAATACAGCGGTTTCTTGCTGGCTGTCTGGGACGCTGTTGGAACCTTTATGCAAGACATGCTAGGTTCTGTCTAGGTCAAATGAGAGGAGTACCCGATGAGCTTCGGAGAGACCTTCCAAGCGGCCAGGAATGAATATCGGTGTGATAGATGTTGTCAGTGGATAGAAACTGGCGAACGATATCGACGTTGGTTATGGAAAGTAGCTCCTCGTCGAGTACATGTTATGCGTGAACATCTTGAATGCCCTCCCGACGAGTTCAGAAAAGAACTCGAAGACGAGTGGCACACGAACGAACATCATTCCCTGCCACTTGCGGCATAACCCACTACGGAATTCCCACTTCCGAGTGGGTTTTCTGTTTGCATACTGTGTTTAGCACTTGCTGGCCGTCTGGGACGCTGTTGGAACCTTTCATTACAGAGAACTAGACGAACTGGAAAAATAGTCCTATCATTTCAACACCAGAACCCATAATCAATCTGGAGTACACCATGTCTATTGAAAACAGCCCAGTTGGACCCCTCAACTCAAAGAGAGAGGAGGCCATTCAGTATCTCTTGAATGATGAGCCGTCAGGCTACAACGACGGCTGCACTCTGCATAAAGACACCATTGAATCCATACTCTCGACTGTTCCAGGGGATACGAAACTCCGAGAACTCTTGGAGCCCAGCTTGAACTACGGAAAAGTCGAAGATTACTTCCGAGAACTGGCGAGGGAGGGTAAGTTCGACGACAACGTCTATGCTGCTTACAAAAAATTCGCAGCCGAGGCTGGAGATACTATTTGGGGACACGGGTAGCACTTAGCTCCACTAAATGTCCGCTCTAAGAGCGGACATTTTTGTTATGTATTTCTCCAGAATGCTGGCTGTCTGGGACGTAGTTGGAACCTATACGCAAAAAGGCGGAGGATCGCTCCCCCGCCTTTGCTCCTAAAGGTTATTAGCCTCAAGGAGTTCGAGCCATCCTTCGACGCAGTCCGTGGAAACAGACTCCGCCTCAACGATGGCCCACGCCTCCTGGTTATACTCGCGCACGGCGCGCCGCACGATTTCTAGCCACAACGCACGCTCCTCGTCTTCGAGTTCCTCTGGAATGAGGGTCCCGAGCGGAAGAGCCCGATTGATGGCGTCGATTTCGGTACGACGAGCTTGAAGCTGCGAGACAGACAGTTGAGAAAGATCAGCCATGGCCGACCCTCCAAGCGGGGTGTGAATGGGATGGCCCATCGCCCGCCTCCGACAGAACCCTTCATGGTCGGTCAATTTAGACCATATATTAAATAAATTACTTGTTTTGTCAACATTTGGTTCCAACGTCCTGGTCCCCTTGGCTGTCTGGGACGCTATTGGAACTTTTTATTCGCTAGGGCCTAAACCACTTACACATACATACCAAGTATCTGACTCTTTGTCGTAACACCCTTCTGTCTTCGTTTGTCTCGTTTCTACTAATACCGCGGTCTTTTCAACCAAATCTATGTTGAATATGTAGGTGTATAGGGACGAATACAATGTGAATTTGAACTTGTCGCCTGTCTCTTTTTCGAGCTTCGTCCATGGATATGGGGCGGTATATTCACCAATATCAACAGAATCCTTTATCGGAAGTTTTATTACTGTTTGAGTCCCCCGCTCGTCATCAAGATGTAGATATACTTCCCTGAAAGAAGAAAATTGATTCTTAGATTCTATAAAGAATCGAATCGATTTACCGGCAAATTTAGATTCGTAAGTCTTGCTGTTTTCAATATCATCAAAATAAAACTGAGGGAGCGATTGGAATGAATAATAAAAGCAAAACCCACTCAGGATAAATAGGACGAAAATATATATTCTTAACCTTTGTATCCGCGTGTCTTCTGATGCAAAGAAAAGGAAGAGCACGGCCCCCGCGAGCGGTGCGTTAATCGCTAAGAAAAGGAGTAGTGCGGCTAGTCCCTCTAACGAGAGTTCGTAACGAAACCAATTTGTATACAACGCAGTTCCGAGAAAAGTACCTATTATTAGCAAAAGCGCTATAAGGATAGTAATTACACGATACACGACCCTCTCTTTCATGTGAGAATTATACTCAATATGGCGGACCAGGATTCGAACCCTAGAACCCGGCTTTCTTGAGCGCAGCAGCCGTCATCGGCCCCACGGCGCCGGTCGGCTTCCACCCTTTCGACTTTTGGTAGTTACTAAGCGCAGTCTGGGTGCATGTCCCGTTGAACCCTGATATCGGGCAATCATAGAGGGAGTTACCGGCAGGCGGATACACCCCGAGCTTATGGAGTGCTATCTGAAGCGCAAACGTCTGCGGATCAGATGTCCCCTTCCCCGAAGCATTCGTCTTCCACGCGTACGGAAGCGACGGCGTATCGCTCCCCTTCACCGGGTCCTGAAGGAATGCCATGAGGCCGCGGTACGTCTTGTACGCGAAATCGCTCTCGACCGCGCGCCGCGCGCCTGCGTTTGCGAGCTTGCTCTCATATATATAGGCGTACTCGATGAGCACCGATGCAAAATTCGCCGTATTCGCCGCTCCAAGCGCGATGAGGTCCTGGTCGCCAACGACGCCGAGATTCTCGATGGGAAGCGTCGAGGATGCGCTCGTGCGGTTCAGTTCCGATGCGATGTAATTCCCCAAGGAACGCGAGGCGCCCGCATTCCCGTACTTCACATCAGGCACGTAGACCGCAAAGCCCTGCTGCGTCTTGTTCCCCGCGTCATTGATATGGATATGGATGGCGACGTCGATACCATTCTCGTTCGCCCACTTCGAGATGCCGTAGAGCCTCCTCGCAGGATCTTGCGCGGCCGTGTTGTGCGAGGCCTGGAACCCGGTCGCAGAACCAGCGCCGTCGGTGAGCGCGGACATGGATGCCTTGTGGTCCGAGATAAAGTCGAGGATGCCCTGCCAGCTGTTCGCAAAATAGCTTGTCAGTTCCGGGCTCCATGCGTCATTAGTCCTCGCGACGATGACGTTCAGGCGCGGATTCTTCTTCAGGTATGACGCGAGCATATCCGCGATGGCGACGTTGATCTCCCGCTCGTAGAGCGTCCCAGAAACAGCTCCCCCGTACCCTGGCTCATGTCCCGGCATGATGAGGACGTTCACCTTCGGGCCGCCCGCTGCCGCAGCCTTGTATTTCGCCTGGAGCGCGGCGGAGGTGACGGTCGTTGCATAGGAACCCCCTGAGAACTGCAGCGACGAGTCGGCGGCATGCGCAAACGGGGCGCATGCGGAAAGTACGACGCCAAGGAACGCAGACAAGGCTAAGATTTTTCTCATAGTCTCTTTATACAATGGAAGACGCGAACCGAAGGTGTGTATGACGAGTGTAAAGAGAGAAACGTGAAGAAACAGAGAAGCGTATACTCAGCCTGTGAAGCCTGACGACCTTATTCTGGAGCATTTCAAGTACCTAAAGCCGGAACAGAAGGCCGCGCTTACCCGTCTTGGCATAAAGAAGATACGGGATCTCCTCTATCACTTCCCTGCCCGGTATGAATCGTCCGAAGGCATACGGACCGTAGATTCATTGGTCGTCGGCGAGACGGCAACCCTCTACGGGACCTTGAAGGGCGCGAAAGCGAAGAAGACCTGGAAACGGCGCATTCCGTCCGCGGAAGCGTATCTTGAAGACGGCTCCGGCCGCGTAAAGGTCATGTGGTTCTCCCAACCCTACATGGCGAAGAGAGCGGAGGCGCTCGGGCTCGTGAAGATAACCGGGAAGGTCGCGGGGACGCCCGGGAAGCTCTACATCACGAACCCGGCTGTCGAGAAGGCGGAGCAGCTCCCACAGCTCTCGCATGACTCCCTCTTTGAAGGGGCGGAGCCGCAGCTCTTTGCGGTATATCCGGAGACTCGCGGCATCACCTCGCTCTGGTTCCGCCACGCCATTGAGCGGATCCTCTCGCACCAGGTGCATGAGGCGGTCGAGGACATCGTCCCGGAAGCGCTCCGCCGAGCCTATTCCCTTCCGAAGGTCTCGAGCGCCCTCGTCTGGATGCACGCGCCGAAGAACGAGCGCGACTCCGTCTCGGCCAGGAAGCGCTTCGCGTTCGAGGAGGTCTTCGCGATACAGCTTGCGGTACAGCAGGCGCGCGCGGAGAACGCGCGCACGAAAGCGCCCGCGCTCACCGTCGACCGCGAGGTAGTAGACGATTTCATCGCGGACTTCCCCTTCGCGCCGACGCGCGCGCAAGAGCGGGCCATCGATACCATCCTCGATGATTTCCAAAAGCCGCACCCTATGATGCGTCTGCTTGAGGGCGACGTCGGGAGCGGCAAGACCGCGGTCGCTGCGGCGGTCGCGTATGCGGTCGCCCACGCACGCTCGGAGGGCAACCGGCATCTCCAGGTCGCGTACATGGTGCCGACGGAAATCCTCGCGAAGCAGCACTTCGCCTCCTTCGTCGAGTTCTTCAAGAAGCATCATCTCTCCATCGGGCTCATCACCGGGAAGGAGTGCTATAAGTTCCCGTCGAAGGTCCCATACGAGGAGTCGACGAGGATCAGCCGCGCCCAGCTTGCCAAATGGGTCGCGAGCGGCGAGATACCGCTCGTCATCGGCACGCACGCGCTCATCCAGAAAGGGGTCGTCTTCAAGAACCTCGCGCTCGCCATCATCGACGAGCAGCACCGGTTCGGGAAGGTGCAGCGGCAGAAACTCTCGCGCAAAGATGGAAAAGAGCCGCATCTCCTTTCTATGACCGCGACTCCTATTCCCCGCACGCTCGCCTTGACCATTTACGGAGACCTCGATCTCACGGTGCTCGACGAGATGCCTGCGGGCAGAAAGCCCGTTATCACCGAAGTAGTCACGGAAGCAACGCGGCAGAAAGCATACGCGCGCATGCATGAAGAACTGGCGGCAGGACGCCAGTGCTACGTCATCTGTCCGCGCATCGACGAGCCAGATCCGGCAAAGGAGTTCGCCCTTCAGGCGAAATCCGCCTCCGCCGAACGCGAACGGCTCCAGAAAGGAGAATTCAAGGACTACGCGGTCGGGCTCCTCCATAGCAAGATGGCCCCTGCGGCGAAGGAAGAGGTCATGCGCGCGTTCAAAGCGAACGAGTATCAGGTGCTTGTCGCAACCTCGGTCGTCGAGGTCGGCGTAAACGTCCCGAATGCGACCGTCATCCTCATAGAAGGCGCGGAACGTTTCGGTCTCGCGCAGCTCCATCAGCTGCGCGGCCGTGTCATACGCTCCTCCGAGCAGGCGTACTGCTTTCTCCAATCTGATTCGAAGGGCGAAGCGGCATTGAGTCGCCTCAAAGCGCTCACGAAGGCCGCAAGCGGCTTCGCGCTCGCGGAAGCGGACCTCGAGCTCCGCGGTTCCGGCGAGCTCTACGGCAGCCGGCAGTGGGGCGTCTCGGACATAGCGATGGAAGCGATCAAGAACCTGAAGATGGTGGAGGCGGCGCGCAGCGCAGCGCAGGACATCGTGAAAGAGGATCCGACCCTTTCAGGCCATCCCCTCCTCGCCGCGCGGGTGAAGCGTATACGCGAGAGCCTCTACGGCGAATAGCAAACGGGCGTCCCTCTTTCGAGAGACGCCCGTGCCTCGTGCGAGGACTTTGCTTACGCAGCAGCTGCGAGTTCCGCGCCGAGTTTGTCGACGATGAACCGAGCAGCCTTGACGACGTGCTCGCGATCCTTCACCTGTTCGTTCGGCGGAAGGTTCGAGAACGTGAATTGAGAGAGCCGCGCGATGCGGTCGGCGCCGCGAAACGGCTGGCTCGTCATCCACGTGAGGTGGGCGACGTAGCATGCCGAACGCAACAGTGGCCCGCTCATCTTGTCATCGGCGATCGTACGGAGCGTGTTCAGATAGCGCTCCGGAGTCACGACGCCATACTGCGACTAAACATGGAGAAATGCCGCACCGTGCGCTGCAATGAGCGCGGCGGCCTTGAGCGACACCGAGATGTCGCCTGCGCTGATCGGTTCGCCGTCACTGTTGGCGAATTCGACAAGCGCAGCTTCATTCGCGAGAAGGTCTTGGACCTTTTGGAACACGGTCATTGTTTTCCTCCCGGCCACCTGGCCGTACTATTATTATACTACATATATAGTCAATTTGTCAAGAGTTTTCATTGCGCCTTTCGTTTCTACCCGGCATACTCGGCATAATGCTCAAGAAGGCTTTCACGGTGCTGGTCTATCTCTTTGCTGCCATCGGATTCCTCCTTACGGTCGGCTATTTCGGCGTGAAATACGGCCTCACCAACACCTCCGGGATTATCGATGAGCAGCGCCAGGCATTCCTTGACGGAGCCGGCGGGGCCGCACCTGCATCCGATATGAGCGCATCCATGCCGTGGACGCAGACGGAGGAATGGGGCGTCCTCGACGCGGCAATCCGCCGGGATGTCGACGCTATCAATCGCGCGGCGAAGGATGCGAACGTCCCGGCGCGCCTTATCGTCGCGAACCTTATCACCGAGCAGCTGCGCCTCTTCTTCTCCGATCGCGAGGACTACAAGCAGTTCTTCTCGCCGCTCAAGATTCTCGGGAGCCAGACGCAATTCTCTTGGGGCGTGATGGGAATGAAAGAAGACACGGCGATCGAGGTCGAGGCGCATCTTACGGACCCGTCCTCCCCGTTCTATCCCGGCCGCGCGTACGAGCACCTGCTTGATTTCCCTGCGACGACCACCGATGTGAAAGCGGCGCGCTTCACGCGCATGACCGATCAGCACAATCATTATTGGAGCTATCTCTACGCCGGACTGTTCATACAAGAGATCGAGACGCAGTGGCGCGGCGCCGGCTTCCCTATCGAGGGGAACGTGGCGGTCATCTCCACTCTCTATAACATCGGCTTCTCGCATTCGACGCCGAACGCGTCCCCCCAAGTCGGCGGCGCGGCTATCGACGTGAACGGCGAGACCTACAGCTTCGGCGGCATCGCCCGCGACTTCTACGCATCGAATCTTCTCACGGACGTCTTTCCGCGCTAGCGGACCCCGAAAACACTTAGTGCACCCGGCAGGCTTCGATCCTGCGACCGTTCCGGTATAAGCGGAATGCTCTACCAACTGAGCTACGGGTGCGGGGACACTATACCGCTCGACGCATAGGAAATCTATCTCCGCCATAGATTTCCCGTATACAGTGCATTCCCATCATCATGAGCTCGTACATATCACGATCATGGAGTATAAGGTTGCATGTCCCATAGCCGAAACGACCCTTATAGTTCCGCCGCTTATCCACAAAGGAATCTTTCACGTACGGTTTCCGAAACGCTGATACGGGGAGTTCGAGTGAATCGGCCCAAAAGTTCGTCGCTTTCGTGATATCCATGTCTGCATATAAATGCAGATAACATCGCAGTCGCGATCTATGGACACCCTGCTTCTCGAGCCATTCGATGAAACAGCGCACCATCGCCGGATCAGTATTGGTCAGGTATAACGAATTGCGAGCCGCCTTCGCTCCTTCGGCCCAATAGAGAAATAGGCCACTTAAGAAAAGTTCCCTGTCAGTCAACGTACCGATCCGCTCACGAATACGCCGAAGCACCTCATCATGTCGATCCTGCCTTTTCTTTGCTTTGGTTTGTCGAGTTCGCTCAATTCGCCGCTCATCATTCGTCCGCAACTCTTTCAGACGCTCCGGCGAAAGCGGGTGGTCTTGAAGCCAACCGCTAAGCGTGCTCTTGCTGACTCCGAGCTCGGTCTTAATCTGACTGTAACTCATGCCGAGCTTTCGCATATCGAGCGCACGAGTATGCAACTCGTATTTTGCCATTCATTTAGTTTATAACTCCAGCTTTTTAGGGAATTCACCGAACATACACAGCTTATGTCTCTCACTTCGCGCGAATAACGGCAACAATAGTCCCCTCGCCATCCTATGGCCCCCGATGCCATGCCCATGCTAGGCTCCGATCACGTCCATCAGGAGAAGGAGAACGGAGATGGATTGGAGTTCCTTTTCAATCGGGAACGCGGCCGGGCGCGTGAAGCACCCAGGCACGGATTTTGACGATCTCATGCGATCGGCAGCGACCGAAGTGACGCTCGGCTCGCTCTGCCTATTGCGTCGGCACGGAAACCTGGGCGACACCTACTGGTTCGATCAGGAGACCCGTACGTCGTGGAACAGCAAAGGGCTTCCGAGCCCGCCGATCGAGGAGGCGCTCGCGTTTCTCCCACGCATGAAAGTGCAGGCGGAGAGCGCGAAGAAGACGCTCGTCGCGAACTTCGCGGGCTTCTCGCCTACGGAGAGCGCGGCGCTCCTTGAACGCCTCGCACCGTATTCGCATGTCCAGGAATGGAACGGCGGATGCGGGAACGTGTGGGGTACGGAAGGCCAGAAGCCGATTCCGGTGTATGTACTGGAACTCTTCGCGGCGAACCTTGCGGAGCTCGCGCGCGTCGCCCGGACACGGTCCGTGCGCTGCCGCGTGAAGGTCGGGGTCTATGATCTCGATAATCCGGACGAGGAGAAGCTTCTCACGGAGATCGCGTGGAGCATCGCACGGGCCGGGTTCGTGAATGAGATCGTCGTGGGAAACACGAGGATCAATCAGGACCCGAAACTCCCAGACGGCGCGCACGCGCTCAACTTCCGGGAATCGGAGGGCGGCGAGGTTCGGCATGTCGGCGGCATGGGCGGGCGGGGCGTGAAGCCCTATACGCTTCGTGCCGTTAAGGCGTTCCGAAGCCTCTTGCCAAAAAGCACGCGCATCATCGCCTGTGGCGGCATCTTCGAGGGGAAAGATCTCATCGACTATGCGGATGCGGGCGCAAGCGGCTTCCAGATCGGCACCGCCTATTTTGAGAGCACCCCTAAAATCTTCTCGGACGTCCTCCGGGAAGCGGGCGAGCTTATCGGCTGAGTCCGACGGCCGCCGTTCCTTTCCCGGAACGGCGGCCGCTTTCTTTTCATAGGCTCCCCTGGTAGGGTCTTCACGGGTATTGAGCCCTTTGAAGGAGGCCAGTGATGGCAACGCTTACGATACGAACCCCGGATGACATGCACGCGCATGTCCGCGACGGCGCTATGCTCCGAGCCGTGCTCCCGCATACGGCGCGCGACTTCGGACGGGCGATCATCATGCCGAACCTTTCGCCTGCAGTGCGTACGGTTGCGGATGCTGCGGCATACCATGACCGTATCCTGCAGGCGATCCCGGACGGCATGACGTTCGATCCGCTCATGACCCTCTACCTCACGGAAGAGACGTCACCGGAAACGATCGCCGAAGCGAAAAAATCAGGGTTCATCCACGCGTTCAAGAACTACCCGAACGGCGCAACCACAAACTCGAGTGAGGGCGTGCGCGATCTCCGGAACGCGACCGCCCAGCTCGACGCGCTGCAAGAACATGCGATGCCGCTCCTGCTCCACGGCGAAATCACCGTGGGTAAGGACGGCCGCTCGGTCGATCCGTTCGACCGGGAACGCCTCTTCATCGAAGAGGTGATGCCGTGGCTTCTCGACGAGTATCCGAGCCTTCCGCTCGTGCTCGAGCACATCACGAGTGAGGCAGCTGCGGATTTCATCGGCGCCAATGGCGGCGATATGCTCGCAGCAACTATTACGCCACACCATCTCGTTGCAGATCGGCGAGCGCTCTTTGAAGGTGGACTCAACCCCCACTTCTACTGCCTGCCGATCCTGAAGACCGAAAGCGACCTCGAAGCTCTCCGCGCACTTGCCACGGCAGGCTACTCGTTCATCTTCGCCGGCACCGACACCGCACCGCACCCGGGGCATGCGAAGGAGCGGGCCTGCGGCTGTGCCGCAGGATGCTTCGTCGCACCGGTGGCGCTAGGTATGTACGCCGAGGTGTTCGAGGAAGAGAATGCACTCGATAAACTCGAGGGGTTTCTGAGCGAACACGGAGCGGACTGGTATGGTCTGCCGCGTAACAGCGGTACGATCACGCTTGAACGCTCTGATGAGCCGTGGGCGCCCGACGAGCCTGTATGGACGGGTTTCCACACGAAGCTCGAA
>CAZLVR010000009.1:0-14906 GCA_964563365.1 uncultured Candidatus Saccharibacteria bacterium
AGGGGTATCTCACCATGGCACAGGACGCGGTATTGAAAGTCCTCGCAGGACGAACGACGCTCGAAGAAGTACGCCGTGTGGTTGAGTTATAGACAGGAGTTACACAAGTAGGTGCATAACCAAAACCGCCCCTCTCGGGGCGGTTTTGCATCCATGAATCGTGATCAGAACCCTCCAGGCCGAACAACACGCCTGAGGATACACCCAGCGAGCCGCTACAAGAGCGGTACCAGGAGGTCCTTGGGGAGTCGCCCTCAGCCGTCAAGCCTTGCCTAGAGGGTTCTTGCCGCGATCCAAAAGAAAACGCGCTCCAATGAGCGTCGTGGTAGAATGCTAGCATACGGCTGTTTTATGTCAAGTACTTCCCCTACCCCCTCGATAAAGGCGTCCGGCGCGGGCGACACGCTCGACGCTGAGCTGCGCCCGTCTCTCTGGGACGAGTATGTGGGCCAGGGACATGTAAAAGCGAACGTCCGTATCGCGCTCGACGCTGCAAAGAAGCGCGGCGGGATGCCGGAGCATATCCTTTTCTACGGTCCGCCAGGCGTCGGCAAAACTACGCTCGCGCATCTCGTCGCAAAGACGCTCGAAGCCCCATTCAAGGCGACCTCCGGCGTCGCGATAGAACGCGCAGGCGACCTCGCCGCTATCCTCACGAATCTCGAAGAAAACTCGGTGCTCTTCATCGACGAAATTCACCGGCTCGGGACGAAGATAGAAGAACTCCTCTACCCCGCCCTTGAAGCCGGGTCGCTCGACATAGTGCTCGGCAAGGGCCCGTCAGCGCGCACGGTAGAGCTCGCGCTTCCGCGCTTCACGCTCGTCGGAGCAACGACGAGGATGGCGCAGATATCGGGGCCGCTTCGCTCGCGCTTCGGCGGCGGCACCTTCCAGCTCGACTTTTATTCGGACGAGGACGTGGAGGCTATTATCCGCCGCTCCGCAGGGATACTCGGCCTTACGGTCCCTGCTGACGTCGTGAAGGAACTTGCGGCACGGAGCCGGGCGACCCCGCGCGTCGCGAATGCGCTCTTGAAGCGCGTGCGCGATTACGCGGAAGTTAAGGAGCTCGATATTACGACGGAGGTCGCAGATCTCGCCTGTGACATGTTCGGGATCGATAGGCTCGGACTCACGAAGGACGACCGCCGCTATCTCGACGTCCTTGAGAAGGGATTCCGCGGGGGCCCTGCAGGTATACGTGCGCTCGCCTCAGCGCTTCACGAGGACCCTGATACCGTCGAGAACGTGTACGAACCGTATCTGCTGCGCCTCGGATTCATCGAGCGTAGTTCCCGCGGCCGCATCATGACCCAGAAAGGTCGCGAATACTTGACCGGGGCATCGGCGACTTTGGTATAGTTTGCCGCGATGGCAGGACACTCAAAATGGGCGCAGATAAAGCGTGGGAAAGCGGTCACGGACGCGGCGAAGAGCCGCACCTTCGGGAAGTTCGCGAAGGAGATAGCGCTTGAATCTAAGAAAGCCGCTGGGAATCTCTCTTCCCCGAGCCTCTCCGCCGTCATCGCCCGCGCAAAGGCGGCGAACATGCCGAAGGACAGCATCGATCGGGCGGTCGCGAAAGGTATTTCAAAAGACGCAGGCGATCTTGAGCAGGTAGCGTATGAATTCTACGGACCGGGCGGGATCGCGATCATCGCTCTTGCCTTGACTGACAGCAGGAACCGCACGACTCAGGAGATAAAGAGCCTCCTCAACAAGAACGAGTACGAGCTCGGCGTTCCGGGAAGCGCCGCGTGGGCGTTTACGCGACAGCCGGACGGCCGTTATGTCGCGAACGAGCCTCTCATGGAGGTCTCGGGTAGCGACGAGGAGCGCCTTGGCGCGCTGCTCACGCTTCTCGACGACCTCGATGACGTGCAGGAGGTAGCGACGAATGCGCGCGGCTATGAAAGTACTGGCGATTGACCCGGGCTTCGACCGACTCGGCATCGCGGTCCTCGAGGGAGATCCCTCACGGCCGACGCTCGTATGGAGCGAGTGCGTCGAGCCGCCGAAGGGCGCCCGGGAGATGCGTCTTGCTGCGGTCGAGCACGCGATAGCGAGTGCGATACGGGAGCACTCCCCCGCCCTCTTCGCGCTTGAATCGCTCTATTTCAGTACGAACAAGAAGACGGCTATCGGTGTTGCGGAAGCGCGCGGCGCGGCACTCGCTGCCGCAGGAGCTGCAGGCCTGAGGGTTATGGAATTCTCTCCGGGAACCGTGAAGCTTGCAGTTACGGGAGACGGGCGGGCGGATAAGGCGGCTATCGCCCGTATGATCCCGCGGCTCGTGAAGCTTCCGCCGAAGAAACGGCGGCTGGATGACGAGCTCGACGCGATTGCGGTAGGGATTGCGGCACTCGCATCAGGGGGAAGATGAAGGATGGGGGATATCCACACTTCCCTCCGCGTTCCTGCTTTGGTACATATATATCCGCGAACCCGAAAGGGACGATATCAAATAATCATTTCGCATGGATCACGACGATACTGTCATGGACCCGGTCGAGCCGACGAGCGAGGAGCTCGAGGCCGAGGAAACCGAGGGCGATGACACGGTGGATACGGGAGAGGAAGACGCAGACATGATGTAAAAACAGCCCCGCACACGCGGGGCTGTTTTTTCCCCGGCGCAGGCGCGTTCTATTGTCTATCCGCGCCGGCGACGCTAGGATGACAGAATCATGCCTCGTCGTCCCCGCGCGAAGGCCGATTTGTCTCGGTTTCTCCATACCCCGCCGCCCTGGGCACGCTTTATCGCTATCGGTGCGGGCGTTCTCTTCCTGTCCTTCGGCGTGACGCTCGTCGTGGTCGCGCTCATGCCGATGCCGGACCTCACGACGCTCTCAACCCGGAAGATAAGTGAGTCGACCCGCATCCTCGATCGCAGCGGGAACACCGTCCTCTACGACCTCAACCCGGACGTGACGCGCAACCGCATCCCGCTTGCGGACGTGTCTCCGTACGTGCAGAAGGCGACCATCGCTATCGAGGACTCCGCCTTCTACTACCACAACGGCATAAGCATCCCGGCGATCGCCCGCGCCATCATCATCGACGTGACGACCGGGTCCGCCGCGCAGGGCGGCTCTACCATCACGCAGCAGGTCGTGAAGAATACCCTGCTTACCAACGACAAGAGCATCGTGAGGAAGATCCACGAGTGGGTGCTCGCGCTCCGGCTCGAGCAGCAATACTCGAAGGAGCAGATCCTCGAGCTCTATTTCAACAACACACCGTACGGCGGCACTCTCTACGGGGTCGAGGCTGCCTCACGCGCCTACTTCGGAAAGTCGGCGAAGGACATCGACCTCGCGGAGGCGGCATACCTGGCCGCGCTCCC
The DNA here is from genome assembly GCA_964563365.1 of uncultured Candidatus Saccharibacteria bacterium. Taxonomy (GTDB): domain Bacteria; phylum Patescibacteriota; class Minisyncoccia; order Phycocordibacterales; family Phycocordibacteraceae; genus C7867-001. The sequence continues at coordinate 3,347 of CAZLVR010000009.1, forward strand.
GCAGGCTCCCACCTTCTATTCCCCGTACGGGAACAACCGCAAGGGCCTCGATGACCGTAAGAACGCCGTGCTCGACCGCATGGAGAAGCTCGGCATGATCACGAAGGACGAGGAGGCTGCCGCGAAGAGCGAGAAAGTAACGTTCGCCCCGCAGTCGAATAACTCCATCATCGCGCCGCACTTCGTCTTCTACATCGAGCAGTACCTCGAGCAGAAGTACGGCCCGACCGCGCTCTCCCGCGGCCTCGACGTGCAGACGACCCTCGACGTCGACCTGCAGCGGCAGGCGGAGGCGACCGTCGCGAAGTACGCGGAGCAGAACAAAGCGAAGTTCAACGCATCGAACGCCGCCCTCATCGCGATAGACCCGAAGACGGGCCAGATCCTCTCCATGGTCGGCTCGAAGGGATACTTCGATACGGACATCGACGGAAACTACAACATCACGCTTGCGCAGCGTCAGCCGGGTTCGTCCTTCAAGCCGTTCGTCTACGGAGCGGCGCTCGCGAAGGGCTTTACGCCGGACACCATCGTCTTCGACTTCCCCACCCAGTTCTCCCAGGCATGCGCGCAGAACGACGTCTTCGATAACGTCTACCCGTGCTATGCGCCAGCAAACTATGACGGCAAGTTCCGCGGGCCGATGACTTTCACGACGGCGCTCGCCCAGTCGATCAACGTGCCCGCCGTGAAGACGCTCTATCTCGCCGGCATCAATAACGTCATCGACCTCGCGACGAAAATGGGCATCACGACCCTCGGTTCCGCGAAGGAGTACGGCCTCTCGCTTGCGCTCGGCGCCGCAGAGGTGCGCCTCCTCGACCTCACCTCCGCGTACAGCGTCTTTGCGAATGAGGGCGTGCGGAACCCGCCGACGGGAATCCTGAAAATCACCGATTCAGACGGGGCCGTGCTTGAGGAGTACGTCGAAAAGCCGGAGCAGATTCTTGATCCGGGCATCGCGGACGATATGAGCTACATGCTCTCGAATAACGAGGCGCGCTATCCGGAATACCCGCCGAACAACCCCTTCCACTTCGAAGGCTATGACGTGGCCGCGAAGACCGGTACAACAAACGACTACAGGGACGCGTGGACCATCGGCTATACGCCGAACATCGCGGTGGGCGTCTGGGCGGGCAACAACGACAACAGCCCGATGGTGAAGGAGATCGCGGGCTACATCGTGGCTCCGATGTGGCACGAGTTTATGGAGTACGCGCTCACCAAGATTCCGCAGGGCTATTTCGCCGAGCGGCGTCCCATCCCGGACGGCGCCCCGGCAGCGCTCCGCGGCGTCTATTCTGACGGCTCCGGCATCCATGACATTCTCTGGTGGGTGAACAAGGACAATCCCCTCTCGGGCGGCACGTCGCGCCGCGACCCACAATCTGACTACTGGGAGTTCCCGCTTCATAACCTGCAGGACGCTCTTCCCCCACCGTCAGATGGCTCTTCTTCTGAGCCGACCACCTTCAACGGCGAACCTATCGGCGGCCAATAGCCCTCGCGCCCAACTGGGCCATAACGATACTGTATAACGTTATGTAATAACGTGATGGCAGGGGTTTGGTGGGGGTTTCATTAACTTGCTCACTTTGTTAGACGGCTCGGTTATGCGCGCGTATCGTTTCTGAGTGAAAAGATTCTTAACTCTAGCGGCGCTCCTACTCCTCACCGCAGCGCCGCTCACCGTATCTGCGCGCACCACTCTCCACCACCCAGTACGCGTCTCTATTCCTGCCATTGAGCTTGATGCACCCATCCAGGACATGGGTATCAACAAGAAGGGTGAGCTTGATGTGCCATCTGGGAAGACGAATAACGTTGGGTGGTATGCGGACGGCACCGTGCCCGGAGAGAAAGGCAGCGCAGTGTTCGATGCGCATGTGTTTGCCGCGTTCAAGAACCTAAACAAGGCGCGGCCAGGCGACGACATCTACGTCACCATGAGTGATGGATCAGAACAGCATTTTGTGGTTGAAGATTCACGTCTCACTCCTCTAAAGGAAGTCTCGAGCTACTTCCTATTTCTGCGGGACGACAAGCCGCGACTGAATCTCATTACTTGTGCGGGGACGTATAGCAAGAAGGCCGGGACGTATGACAAACGGTTGGTTATTTTCGCAGTCCTGGATTGAGAGCCGCCTTAGAAAGGGTCGAACCGAAGCGCCTTTGCTTTTTTCGGAATAATGTAAATTGTGCCAAGAAGGTTCTCTAATATGTCAAAGGCAATACTGAGTTCAGCGTCTTTCGCTGCCTCGACCTCGTGTGCTGACCTGTTCCCAAGGAATCTGGTTTGATGGAGTGTCTCGGCGTTACTTGCGGTAAGCACACCTCTTGCGACAAGGTTATCAATTTTCTTCTTTAGATCTGACCCCTCAGCTTTTTCCTCTCCGCAAATGGCTTCAACTAGTGCTCTTATCCCTACGCCAGCAAGAATCTTCAACTTTGCACTCAGGGCAGAGTGGGTCTCGGTATAGATGTTTTTTATTTTTTCCGGTAAGTAGTATGTCTCCTCTATGGGGGCGCGACCTGTTATGCGGTTAGGATAAATCTCCTCATGTTCTGGGTGAAAAATATTCCCCTCATCGTCCTCCTCGTAGTCTTCTGAATTGCTCGACGACTTCCTGAAAGAAAGAGAGCCACAACCGAGGCAGGAAACTACTTCGTAAAGATCTATCCCTTGAATATCGTAGTCCTCAGCACTCCAGCTATATTTTACAGAAGTAAGAACCTTATGGTTGGTCCTGACATTGCAACGACGACACGGAATATTTCTTGTTTCTTTGGGAGGCTTCTCTACTGAGACAGATTCTTGAGCCATGTTTGATTTACTGATTCATCGGCATCACGAGGTAGAGGAAGGATGCGTCACCGGCGCCGCGGACAGTTACTGCACGGCCGATACCGGCTGCTGAGAGCGTGAGACTCTCCGCTCCTATGAGCGACACTGGTGCTTGAAGGTAACGATAGTTGAAGGAGAGCTCTATCCCCTCCCCTGAAGCTGCTGCAGGAACTGTCTCATTCGACTCACCAACGTCATTGTTCCGTGCTGCAAGCGTTATCTGCTTCTTCGAAGGATCAATGCCAAGACGAACTTTCTGGAACGCGTCTGCAAAGACTGCGGTGCGGCGAAGTGATGCTTCAAAGTCTTTCTTTAGAACCTGTGCCTCAGCAACAGACGTCTTCGGAATGATCTGCGCATAGTCCGGATACTGCGCAGCAACAAGACGCGTCGTAATAGAGCCCTTCCCCCACTTGAAAGAGCACTGATGCTCATCTGCAGCTACTTCAATCTCATCGTCTGGAAGTGTTCCCGCGATGTCGAGCGCATTCTTCGCTGGGATAAGCATGGAGAAGGGCTTTATGGAGCCTGTGACAGATACTTTCTTCTCTGCAAGACGGAAGGAATCAGTTGCGACTGCCTTCACGACGCCACCTTCGGCAGAAAGAAACACTGATGCGAGCTCAGGACGCACCGTTGATGGTGACGCACAGCTTCCTACACTCTGCACCAATGACTTCAAAAGGGCTCCAGGAAGCGAGAAGGTGCTCTTCGGGTTATCGGACCCCTCAAGAGTAGGAAAGTCCTCGTGAGGAAGGGTTTTAAGGGTGCTCTTGAGGCTTCCAGAAACAATCTTCGCGGTATCATCCGTACTTTCGATGGTGAGCGTGCCGGTTCCAGAAAGAGAAGCGGTTATCTCACGGAGAATGGTCGCCGGAAGAGAGAGGGTTCCAGCATCTTTCACAACGCCTTCGACAAGGAGGTTGATGCTCGTCTCGAGGTTTGTGGCGCGGAACCGGATCTCCTTCCCTTTCGCTTCTATTGTGACTGATCCGAGTACGGGGAGAGTTGCACTCTTTCGTTCCGCGAAGCGTGACACGATGGTAACCCCATCGATGAATTCCTTTTTCTCTAAAGTTATATTCATACAAAGATACTAATACTAGTCCTGTTGATATGTGGGAAAGTCGAATCCGTGGCCTATATGCTGACTAATTCGCCGGGCGTGTCGTGAATAACCTGTGGGTATGAGACGAACAGCCTTGGATAACTTTCTCTGTCGTCTATTCTCTCCCCGGAAAACCCTCCCGTTTCCCCACCCGCTACACACCTTTGTCCGAGAGATATACATGGTTTTCAACAGGGTTTTTACACTAGCATTCCACGAATATCCTGAATCTCCTTCGCGAGTTCCGGATCTTCCCCTACTTCTCTCCGGACCTTCTCGCAGGAATGGATGACGGTTGTGTGGTCACGACCGCCGAGCTTTGACCCGATCGTCGGGTATGACACAGAGAAGTCCTCACGCAGGAGATACATGATGACCTGGCGCGGGCGAACCACTTCCCTTCTGCGGGTCTTCTCATAGATAGACTCCTCATCGATGCCATAGAACTCAGCGACCTTCGAAACCACATGCTTTACGGACACTGACTTCGTCGGACGAGCGAAGGACCGGAGCGACTGACGTACTTCAGCGATGTCAGGAGCTGCCCCCTTCACCTGCGCGTGACAGACCAGGCTATTAATGACACCCTCAAGCTCTCTAATAGAGCCTGAGACGGACGTCGCAACGTATTCGATGACATCGTCTCCGAGAGCAACGCCATTTGCGGCGGCCTTCTTGCGGACAATAGCGATGCGGGACTCGGTGTCCGGTTCCCCGATATCGACCGTCATACCGGAGACGAAGCGGCCCCGGAGGCGATCGGCGATGTCTGCAATAGCCTGAGGAGGACGATCAGACGAGAAGATGATCTGCTTGTTGTTGTCATGGAGGGCATTAAAGAGGTGGAAGAGCTCTTCCTGAGTCTTTTCCTTCTTCGAGAGGAACTGCACGTCATCCATGATGATGAGGTCGTACTGGCGGTACTTATCCTTGAAGCGGTTCGCAGTCCCCTGCTGAACGGAGTCGGTATAGTCGACAGAGAACTTCTCGGAAGTGAGATAGAAGACCTTCCGATTCGGATACATCTTCTTGAAGTTGTTTCCGATCGCCTGGATGAGGTGCGTCTTCCCACGCCCGGTCTCTCCATAGATGAAGAGCGGGTTATAGGTAATGCCTGGGCGCTTAATTGCCGCCTGTGCCGCCGCATGAGCGAGTTCGTTAAACGCTCCGATAACAAAGGTGTCGAAGGTGTAGCGCGGGTTGAGGTTATCGCTCTTGTTTATATAGAACTCATCGAGCGGAAGCTCCTGATTCTGACGCTCCCGCTGCTGTACCTTCGGCTTACGTGCATCCTTCACAATGAGGTACTCGATGTTCCGGAACTCATAGGAGACACTCCGGAGGATCTTGAGGAGGAGAGTATGGAACTTCTTCAGGTACCAGTCACGGAAGAACTGCGATGGGACGCCGACATACACGATGCCGTCCTCGATCTTCACTATGTGACTTTCCTTGAACCAAGTATTGAAGTTTGCCGGAGAGATAGAAAGTTCTACCTGCGAGAGCACGTGTTCCCAAAGCTCATGCGGATCCGACTTGTTCATCGTGGGAGTAGTATACGCGCCTCTGTGGATAACGCGAAAGTCCGCGTATTTCTTGCCCCGCGGTGGAGAACCTGTTAACATCGTGTTGATAACAACAACAAGCATACTTCTATGCCGAAACGAACCTATCAGCCGAAGAAGCGCAAGCGCGCCAAGACCCACGGCTTCAGGAGCCGCTCCAAGACCGCGAGCGGCAAGAAGACGGTGCTCCGCCGCCGCCGCAAGGGCCGCGCGAAGCTTACGGTCTCGAAGAAGCGCCGCTAATCGATGCTTCCCCGCCGGCTCCGCCTTTCCCGGCGCTCATTCCCGGCTTCTGGGATGCGCGCCGCAAGCCCCCACTTCTCCATAGTCTGGGGCGCTTCCCGGGAAGGCGGAGCCGCTGCCGTTGTGTCGAAGAAGGTGGCGCGCCGGGCGACCGCGCGGAATCTGCTGCGCCGCCGGATGCTCTCCGTCATGAAGCCGTTTGTTTCAGGGAATCGCTATCTTGTTGCGTACGCCCGGGCCGGGAGCGACACGCTCCCCTTTCACGCGCTCTCGGGCGAGCTCTCTGTGCTCCTTGCACGCGCTACCAGCTCTCATCGCTAATCTATGGATATCTTTAAGACCTTTCTCTACATACCCATCTACAACCTCCTCGTATTTCTCGCGGGGGCGCTCGCGACCGACGTCGGCCTCGCCGTAGTCATCGTGACCGTGATCATCAAGGTGGTACTTCTCCCGATGTCCTGGTCGGCAGCGCACACCCAGAAGAAGATGCAGGCCATCCAGCCGCGCCTCAAGGAGCTTCAGGAGCTACACAAGGATGACAAGGAGACACAAGCGAAGGAGACGCTCGCGCTCTACAAGGAGCACGGCGTGAACCCTTTCGGGAGCATCCTCATCCTCCTCATACAGCTCCCCATCCTCTTCGCGCTCTATGAGGTCGTCCGCGCGCATCTCTTTACCGGCGTCGACGCGTCGATACTCTATCCGTTCGTCTTAGCCCCCGCCGCGCTTTCCCCGCTCTTCCTCGGCATCTTCCCGCTCACGGGCCCGAGCATAGCGCTCGCGGTCATCGCCGCGCTCGCGCAGCTCGCCTTCGGCTTCATCGCAGCCCCGACGCCGCCCCCTCCGTCCGGGAAAGAGCCGTCTCTCTCCGAAGAAATGGCCCGCATGACGACGCTCCAGATAAAGTACTTCCTCCCGGTCCTCATCGGCGTCATTGCATACGCGGGCGGCGGCGCCATCGCGCTCTATTTCGCGACAAGCGCACTCTTCAGCCTCGTGCAGCAGCTTGCAGTCAACAAGTTCGTCAAAGATCCGCCGCACGTCTCCGTCGCAGCATCAATCTAAGAAAAAGGAGCCGTGCGGCTCCTTTTTCTTTATTCTTGGGTTTTCGGGGTCTCCGTTCTTACGGGTAAGCGCGCTACAGATCGTACGCCCAGAGCGAGCCGTCGTTTCTATTGGTGAAGACGAGTACGTCGGACTTCGGATCGATCGCGAGCGATACCGCGTCGATATCGACCTCTGCGGCCTGCGCCGGGTCGACGATGAGGACTGCGGTTCGGGACGCGAGATCGATCTTCCAGATACGATCGGAGAACGAGATGCGGCCCTGGTACCATGCATCAGGCCAGATGCCTCCTATCGAGCGCGGGACAGCACAGTACACGGCAGTTTCAGACGACGCCCACGCGCACTTCTCTGGCGCTATCGCGAGCGGAAGCGGCGTCACTGTATGCGTCGCCACGTCCATGACGCTTGCCTTCAACGTGTTTCCCGAGAGCGCGCTATAGATAACCGTCTTTCCAGACGGACTTGGCAGGAGTGTAAGACCGCGGAGAGGCCCGAGAATGCGCGTGAAGATGTTCCCTGAAACCGTGAATCCATACCCGTCGATTGATGATGCGGGTTTCGTATAGGCGAAGTATTCCTTCGCAGCAGGAAGCACGGTGATGGCTGAGAGAACGGAGGAGAAGAGGGTTTTCGCGTTCGTTCCATCAAGCTTTGCAGAAGTGACTATGATCCCTGAGGATGACGGCGATGCGGTGATGAGGGTTGAGGAGCCCGCAACGAAAGCCTGGGAAAGATTCTGCTCAAGAAGGTATCCACCTGCATCGTTCGCGACCGGAAGCACGTAGCTTTGTATGGTATCTGTTTCCGAGTCGAGGAACTGAAGGGCTACAGTTCCGCCGTCCTGAGAGAATGATGCGCGTTCAATACCGGGGAGTGTCCGGTTCGTGAGCCGGGTCAGAGTGTGGAGCGCCGAATCGTATGCATACACATTTCCGGTCACGCGCTCGACGTAGCGGACCTCAGTAGTGGTTGCCGTCACGGTCGTCGTAGCAGTAGAAGTGCCCTGTGCGGGGGTCGTTGTTTTCTTGATAAGCGTGCGAGCGAGGGAGCCATAAGCGACTGGACCCTCCGTGATCTTCACAAGGTGCGGCGCCACTTCCTCTACTGTCCCTTCAGTCCCTGTCCCACCCGACCCGTCTCCCCCACTAGTCACCTGCCCCGCGTTACCAAACGGGTTCTGCCCCGTACCGACCTGTATCCCTGGTGTCTTCGGGGCGAAGAACACGAAGTAGATAAGTGCCGCAATGAGTGCGAGTACGAGTACGGCGCCGATTCCGATAAAGAGTGTTCTTCGTTTCATATTAGGAGCCGCTGCAACCGCAGATACCGTCCTGCCAGAAGCAGCCGTTCTGATTCGTACAGGCTGCAGCGTCGTTCGAACGCGTACAGGTTGGCGCGCTCGCGCCCGGACCCTTGCAGCTGCAGATCCGATTTTCCCCAGAACCCTGGACCTCGCAACCGTTCGCGGTGCACTGCGAAGCTGCCGTTGTATCCGCGCCGATGAGCGTGCAGCTGCGTATCGAAGACGCGGATTGTATATGGCAGGTTTTCTGTCCGTTAGCCGCGACCTGGACCCGTCCTGACTGAGCGAGGCAGCACCCGTCCATGCCGTCCACGGTGAGGGCAGTGCCGTCCGATACCGGATGATCCTGACACCATGCGGGACTTCCGGGATCAGGAGACACGCCCGGCCCCCCGTCCGTCCCGCAGCACATAGCTCCTGACGCAAGACCTGCGCAGCAGCTGTTCGGAATCAGGTGCGTATTTCCAGGGCATGTCGGTGCCTGGTTCGTACCGTTTGAGACCGGGACATATGCCTGCATATTTGCGTACGCTCGACACTGTTGCGGCAAATTCTCGTACGATTGAGTGCCGGTAGAGCCTGGGTTCAGTGAACCCACATCTACGTTGAACTGAAGAATCCGAGGGTCGATGATGCCGAAGACGATGGCCGGCGAGAGCACAAGCACGAGGCCTATGATCGCTACCGAAATATGCGTCCGCGCGTCCTTCTTCTCCGTAATAGAATCGCTCAGCATGTACGTAATGCCACCCTGGACTATCTTCAGAACCGCAAGCACCGCCGCCGCCCCGATGCAGATCCTGTAGAGACCATTCAGGAAGTCGGAGAAGTTCTGTGACTGCTGGATGTCCGCGACCGCAGGTATTTGCGTGAGAGGAACGAACGTCTGATCCGCATGTGCGAGTACGGGGAGTAAGAGAGTAATGAGTAGAAGCGAGAAAAGTGCGCGTTTCATAGGTTATAGGCCGAATATGCCGGTCGATTTGGGGGCGCTGAATTGAAGCGTAAACCGAGTTTCACTACGCTCCCCTGCCGAGGAGGCTGCGGTCACGCCAATAAGCGCGGTCCCTGATCCGCCGCTTGAACGCACGGTCAGATCAGGGTCGCTTCCACTCTCTGCACCGTTTAGCGTCCATGACACGGTTGGCGCCGTGCCGAAATAGAACGGAACAGCACGGAACGTCTCCTCATCCCCTACGAGCGGAACAAGAGTCGAGAAGGCATGGGCAAAGTCAACGCCTGCAAGAGGATCGTTCTTATATACAAGAATGGTCGGGCTTGCGGGGGTCACGGTAGCAGCTGCGTCTCCAAACAACGCTCCATCCTGAGAGCTTACGCTCACCGTAATCTTCGCATCGCGATAACGGGGTGGCGCGGTGGCGACAAGGACGTTCTTTCCGAGGCCGGAGTCTGACTCGAGGATCCTATCGCCGAGCCGCCACGTGAAGGCGAGGTTTTTGGCCGGAATGCGGACTCCAGGCGACGATTGGAAGTCAGTCATTGCGATGAGGCGTATGCCGCCGTTCTGTGCAGTGAGCGCTGCGCCAGAATAGAATGGATGAACCGTAGTGGACGGTTCCTGGACGATGACGACATCGACCGGACGTATGACCGTCTGTGCGCTATGAGCGCCCGTGCCGTCCCGGGCGACGACCGAGATCGTGTTCTTCGAGCCTGCCCCGCCAACGGTAAATGTAGCGGTCCGATTTCCTTGGTCTATGACCGTGCCGTTGAGAGAGAAAGAAATGTCTGCACCCGCGAGGTCTATAAGCGTGCTCGAAACCGTGGCAGTGACCGTATCATAGGGGCGCGGATTCTGCGGAGAAAGGGAGATGTTCAATTCCGTAATGCCCGGGACGAACTGCGCATGCGCAAGTGGAGCGCTCGATACGAGGAGCGTAAGGAGAAGAAGGAACGCGATGCGTCGCATGCGCACAGTATAGCGCGTGCGGCGCACCGCACGCGTCCCGCTGGGTATTTTTACGCCGCCCGAGCTTCCTCCTCCGGCTCGTTGTCGTTAGCCGCTGCGGCCATCTGGGCGGCCTCCGTTTCAAGGCGCGCGTTCGCTGCGGCTATCTGCGCGTTCCTGCGCATGTACGCCTCCATCTGCGCCTCCTTCTTCCCCCGCTTCTCGGCGGCCTCTTCGCGGTCCTCCGAGCGCGCAAGAAGCGTGACTACGGCTACGTTTATCGAGGTCATAGGGAGCGCGCTCACGAACGGGATGAACTCGGCAACCGCGCTCGTAAGGGTCGTCAGAAGCTTCGATACCGCCCGCCTCCCCGAGCTGAACGATACGTTGTTGAGCGCGAACCAGAGGCTGAAGATGCAGTAGCCGAGCAGGGTGAGATAGAACCCGACCATGATGCCGAGCCCCGGCACGGCGTTCAGGAATACCGAGAGGAACTGGAGGATATCGATGAGGGCGGCGAGCCCGATCATGAACCCGCCTGTCGTCCAGCTGATGCGGTACCTGACGGTATCGTTCGCTCCTTCCGGCATGGCTTATCCTCCCTGCCCTGATAGGCGCGCCTTCTCGTTCTTGATGGCAAGAAGCTGGGACGGATCCGAGGTGATGATCTGGTCCTCGGTATAGGAGGCGACGATCTTTATCGCGACGTGCTTGAGGCCTGCGAAGAAGAGGCCCTCCCCCACCCCAGACTCAAGGAGTAGAAACTTCTCCTCATCCGTCAGGTTGAAGATGTCTTTCAGCATATCGATGGTTGTTGGCGACTGTTTCAGAAGAAGCTGCATCGATGAGTTTGTGAGGATCGGCTTCCCATACGGCGAACGGAGGAAGTCTTCCACATCCTGCGTGATCGTCGAGACGCCGAGATAGTACTTGCGACCACGCTTTGCGAGCGAGTAGAGGAAGGACGCGGTGTCATCCGACTTCATCATCCACCATGCCTCGTCGATGATGAGAAGGCGCTTCTTGAGTTCGTGCCGCACCGCATTCCAGATGAAGTGGGTCACGATATACATGGCGACCGGCTTCAGGTCGTCCTCCATGTCGCGCACGGAGAAGACCACGAACTGTTTATTGATGTCGACGTTTGTCGGCTGATTTATGAAGCCTGCCCAGGTCCCCTTCGTGTATTTCGACAGGCGCTGGACAAGGGATTCGGAGCCTTCCATGCCGGAGAGCACGTTCTCAAAGTCAGAGAGAAGTGGTGCTTCGATGCCGGTGAAGTCCGCGTCTCCGGTGATGTCCTTCAGGGCGTAGGTCTCTGTGATGGCACGGTCGATGATTGCATCCTCTTCAGGCGTCAGGCCGCCGAGCATGATGCGGAAGAGGCCGACGAGGTTGATGATGTTATTTCGGAGAATATCGGACGGCGTTTCGTCCTCTTTCACGGGCGGCAGGTCAAATGGGTTGATGTGGTGCTCAGAAGAAAGCGAGATGTTGAAGAGACGTCCGCCCG
>CAZLVR010000010.1:0-14086 GCA_964563365.1 uncultured Candidatus Saccharibacteria bacterium
TGGACGATGCGATCGGATCGCTCACTGCTCTCATGAATACTCGTTTCGCCGCGCTTCCGGACCCGGTCACGAACAATTTTTATGCTTCATACTTTGGCGGAAGTCGACGCACCACGATTGTAGACAGCTCCTCCGGCGGAGGCGGAACGCCAGGCGGTGCAGATACGCAGGTACAGTACAACGATGGCGGTACGTTCGGTGGAAGCTCGTCCTTTACGTTCGATGCTTCGACGGGACGTCTGACACTTTCGTTCGCATCGACTACCGGCATCACTGCCGGATACGCAAGCACGACGAACTTGTTCGCGAATCTTCTGACGCTTGGCACACTTACCGGCCCGTTGCAGGCGGTTAACGGCCTCGTCTCCGCGACGTCATCGATAGGCGTCGCATACGGGGGGACCGGTCTTTCAAGCGTCCCTTCCTATGGGCAGCTGCTTCTCGGCGACGGCGCAGGAGGCTACACGCTTGTCGCGACTTCGTCGCTCGGCATAAACGCAGGCGCTGCATCAGCCGGCGGCGCAAACACGCAGGTGCAATTCAATGATGCGGGGACTCTGAACGGCGATTCCCAGTTCTCGTTCAACCAGATCGCGCATCGCCTCACGCTCGCGTTTGCATCGACGACAGGCCTCACCTCATCCTACGCAAGCTCAACGAACGCATTTCTCGGGTCGCTTACGGCAGGCAGGGCGACGACGACCGGAGATTCTGTAACGGGGGGCCATGCGGCGATAGGGAATATGGGCCGCATCAATCAAGCGACCTGGCTCTTCGGCACGCCGGACCAGCAGACGCTCAATGCGAACACAGTACTCAATCTCGCGGACGATATCGCGGCGAATCTCTCGTCCTTCGCCCAGTCTGTGGGCCTGGGGGTCTATACGAGCTATCGAAATACCGGAAGCGGAGGACAGATCTACGGTGCCGATCTCGAACCCGTCGTCTCGACCTCTTCCACCGGGAATCTCGATTATCTTGAAGGGCTATATGCTGCCGCACAGAACTACGGCTCCGGAGACGTGGGGCAGCTCGCCGGCATTGAGACCTATGGGAATCATTACGGGGGCGGGACCGTGACGGACGCCTACGGCATCAAGACCGGGAGCTCGAACCTGTTTGGCGCGGGAACCATCACGAACGGGTACGGCGTGTATGTCGCAAGCCCCTCAAGCGGAAGCGGAACGCTCCATAACGTGTACGGACTCTATATCGCTAATCAATCAGGCGTCGCCGATACGCTTTCCTACAACCTCTATTCCGCAGGTGCCGGAAAAAACTATTTCGGCGGACGCGTCGGTATTGGCATCGACCCTGGCTATACGCTCGACGTCGCGGGCCTTGCGCGGTTTGTGGATGCAGACCATAACGGCTTCTCGCTTGAGACGGACTATCCGGGACAGAACAGTTCGTATCTCACCGTCTACTATCCGAGCGGCTCGCGCGCCATTCTCCGCTCTGACAGCATACAGAACTCTCTCTACGGGCCGACTCTCTTCGACAGTAGTGTGGGAATCGGCACTACCTCGACTGCGTACCGGTTGACCGTCCAGCCGGCCAGCAGCGGAGTAGGGATATTCGTCGGAAGCCTTAATCCCAGTCAGTATACGGACGGCGTGCATGTGCAGGGTGACGACGATGCGGGCGCCGGCGGATTTACAGCGTTCAGCCAATCAGACGTAGCAAATTATCTCTCCGCATACGCGAACCTGAATTACGACCATACGGACAGCGTCGGAACCCTTATGACGAGCGGCGGATGGCGCTTCTTCACAGGCGTGACGAATCGCAGCGGTGGCGCAAGCATCGGCGGCGTAAATAATTCGAAGATCGCGCTCTCCATACTCTCGAGCGGTAACGTCGGCATCGGCACCACCTCGCCGTTCACGAAGCTCGGCATAAGCGGCGGCGCGTATATCGGTGGCAACCTCACTGCAACCGGCACCGTCGCCTTCACCGGCCTCAGCAGCGGTTTCATAGGCAGCAATAACGGCACGCTCTATACGTTCGCCACTTCCACTCTCGGATTCCTATCCTCATACGACGCCTGGCTCCACCAGACCACGTATGGTGCCACCGCCTCCGCAACCACCTCACCGCTCTGGGCGCAGGGAGGTCTCTATGCGTCTTCGACGGTTGCGTTCGGGACGGCAGGGAACAGTCTCACTTTTAGTTCTTCAAACGGGTTTTTCGGACTTGGAACTACGTCGCCGATGTACTTGTTCACGGTCAATAATTCCGGCAAAAGTATCGCTTTCGATGGAGGTCGATTTGGCGTCTTCCCCGACGGTTCGCAGATTACTGGAAACGGTGGAGTTACCCTTACGCCTTCGAACGGTACAGCGACCGTGAATCTCTCGGGTATGAGTTCAAGCGGTGTCTTCTCGCTTACGACGGCATCGAGTGTGCTCCGTACCTTCCAAATCGCGAACACGACCACCGGCGGCCTCTCGACAATATTTGGCGGTGTCTCGGGAGGAGGCACCGGCACAAACTACGTCGGAATCAATGCCACTTCTACACCAGGCGGCCTCCTCTCCCTCGCGGGATCTGCGGGAGGTACGACACCCTTGTTCCTCGTTTCGTCCTCTACCTCGAGCTTCGCCACCACCACCACATTCCTTATTGATTCAAATGGAAAGATAGGGATTAACGCAACAGCCCTTACCGATATATTCACTATTGGTGGCACAAATGGAAATGGTATTACGCTTTCGGGCACAAACCCTCAGATCAATCTCCCAGACTCATCGAATTACATTCGAGCAGGGGTGAATGGAATATATGGCAGTGTCGGCAGGACGTGGAGTGTATACGACACAAAAGCTTCCTCTTATCGTCTTTTAATCCAGGTTGATACCGGCAACGTGGGCATCGGCACCACCTCGCCGTTCGCAAAACTTTCTGTCGCAGGCGCCGCGGGCGGTACGACTCCGCTCTTTGCCATCTCTTCCTCAACGAGCGGGTTTGCAACCACAACAGCGGTTCTTGTTGATGCGAATGGGCGAGTTGGAATCGGAACACCGAACCCGTCCGCTGCACTCGACGTCTTGGGTATTGCAAGCACTACGAGGCTCTTGGTCGGGGATGGTTCGACTGGTAATCCAGCCATCGGCTTTGCGTCGCAGCCAGGGTTCGGTTTCTATAAGCTTGCGAGTAGTTATGTGGCTCTAACTGACGGTGCCGGTAATGCGCGTCAGTCGTGGCGAGCCGATACGGGGAACTGGCAGACTGTAAGCGGCGCATCTCTTGCATGGTCGAGCTCCGCAAGCGATTCAAGTAGCGGCGTCGATACGAATCTATCGCGGTTCGCCGCAGGCGTGATTGCGGTCGGCACCGGCTCGGGGGGGAGTGTTGCTGGGACGCTTCTTGCGAATAAGCTTGGAATCGGGTCGTCGTCGCCATCCGGCACTCTGTCGGTCGCAGGGGGCGCTGCCGGCACTTTGCCGTTGCTCATCATATCTTCCTCGACTGCAGGATATGCGACTACTACTGTCGCGATGATCGACGCGAACGGGAATGCGCTCTTCGGGCTTGGGGGAGGAAATGTCGGCATCGGGACGACTTCACCAGGGGCAAAACTCCATACACTTTCAACTACCGAACAGCTTCGTCTTGGTTATGATGCATCAAATTATTACGCGTTCACTGCCGATTCTGCAGCTACAAATCTTACGATCGAGTCTTCAAATACTTCAACAGGATCTGGCGCGGGAATAATTATTAAAGGTCGATTCCCGATCATTCAACTTGAAAATACTGCAGGAACTGATTATCGATTCCAAGTCGACGGCTCAAACAATTGGGTTGTGAAGAATCAAACTACTGGTGCATTTCCGTTCAAAATAGCAAGTGGTAACAATGATGGGGCGCTCTTTATCGGTTCAACGGGGAATATTGGTATCGGCACCTCAACCCCGCAGTGGAAACTGACCGCGTCAGACGCGTCCGCCCCGCAGCTTACCCTTACGGACGCGTCCGGTACCAACGCGCCGTTCAACTTCCGCGCAAACGGTTCCTATCTCACGATAGGTACCTCGTCGCCGACCACGTTCGCCACGACGTCGCTCGCCATCTTTGAGCTCAATTCCTCGACCGGCTCGACGTCTCTCCAGAAGCTTTCGGTCACGGGGAGTGCGACCACCACCTTTGCGAACGGCCTCAGCATCGCGTCCGGCTGTTTCGCGATCAACGGAACTTGTATAAGCGCAGGAGGAGGCTCAGGTACCGTAAACTCCGGCACGACCGGGCAGTTCCCGTACTATGCCGGCAACGGCACCGCGCTTACCGCGACCTCCTCGATCTTCCTTGCGACGAGCGGGAACGTTGGTATCGGCACAACGACACCTTCGCGCCTCCTTTCACTCTACGGTTCCGCGATACCGTTGCGAGTACAAGGCGCAAGCGGCTCGGGCGGCAGTAATGCAATTGAATTCTTCGATTCAAACTCGTCGAAATATAACTGGCTCGTTGGTTCGCAATACACTACCGATGGTACGTTTGAGATCACGCCGTCAACCGCAACGGGCGGCTCAACCTACTCAAGCCCTTCTCTTGTCATAAAGGCAAGTAACGGCAACGTCGGTATCGGCACCACTACGCCTGCGACTAAGCTCGACGTCTTTTCAAGCGGCAGCAACGGCTCCATCACGCAAGCGATGAACCTCGATGCCGGTACGCAGAACGGCACAGTCGCCGGCAGCGGCATCCTTATGGGCTTCCGCAGCCTTTCCGGCTACTACGGCGCCGTCGGCGGGTACGGTAACGGCACCGTGGCCGGCACCGGTCTCTGGGGCGGAACGGTAAGCGGCGCGCCGCATCTCTATGTGACGAGCGCTGGGAACGTCGGTATCGGCACCACCACGCCGGGAGCTGCGTTGGTGGTACAAGGGGCTGCTCTTGATTCAGTACAAACAATTGCAAGCTTCCTGTATCCGTCTCTTTCAGATGCTGCCATCATGGCATTCCGTCTCGGCAAGAATCAGGCGACGAATCAATCTGGAGCTCTTGAGTTCAAATATGATGCTTCAGGAGCTTCGAAGCTCGGCATTACACTGTATGGTGATTCGTTCGGGTCTGGTTTTGTCCAGACAAAAGGGGGAAATGTCGGTATCGGAACAACAAGCCCCGGAGCGACGTTCGATCTCTTCCAGTCAGGAACGTCCGGACTGCGCATTACGCGCGCTGGACACGATACGTTCGAATTCGGTCTCCTCGGCACCAATCGATTCTCTCTCCAGAATAAGACGGACACGACCGAGCCCTTGGTCGTCGACTTTTCGGGCAACGTCGGCATCGGGACGACGAGCCCCACGAACGTGCTCGAGGTGGCGGGCGGAAGCGCGCCGCTCACACTCACGAACACTGGGGGAGGTGCCTACGACCTCGTTCTGAGGAATGGGTCGACGTACGCGACGAATCGGATCGGCATTGATTCTACAGGCACCTTTTCCATAGCCACCTCTACCGGCAGTAGCGTCCTATCCATCACGGCCGCCGGGAGCGTAGGCCTCGGTACTACGTCTCCGGTGGGGCTCACGGTCTGGCGCTCGACGTATTCCGTCTTCGCCATCGGCCACGACAGCGCGACCGGCTTCTCCTTAAACGACTGGACCGACGGGAACCAGTACTTCGACTTCAAGGGGGACCTCATATTCCGCGACGGGATAAACGGGGTAGGGGGCGGGAACGCCTTCGTCATAAACAGCACCGGCGGCTCGCTTATCGGCGACAACAATCTCTCGGTCTGTACCGGCGGCGCGTGCCCCTCAGGCAGCCCGTCCGGGAACGGGAACATCATCGCTGAGACTGCTATCGGCGTTGGATCGTCGACGCCCTGGGCCGGGCTCTCGATCGTCTCCGGGAAAGCGATCGTCGCCGCGGAGAATACGCTCGCGACATCGACCAGCATGACGATCGATTGGCGGAACGGGAACCAGCAGCTCGTGCGCATCGGCACCGCGGGGACGACCATCAGCTTCACTGGCTTCATTGAAGGCCAGAAGCTCACGCTCACGGTGTGCAATCCGGGCGCGTCCGCAGGCGCAATTTCGTGGGGCACGCAGATTCTCTGGTCGGGCGGAAGTGTACCGACCCAGACGACGACCGCAAACAAGTGCGACGTCTGGAGCTTCATCGCGACCCAGGCGACCTCAACCTTGAAGATATTCGGCGCTCAGTCTGCAAACTTCTGATATGGCGAAGCGCTTCTCATCGCTCCCCGCAGCCGCGCTCGCGCTTCTTGCCGCGACGGGGCTCCTCGGCTGGTATGTGCTTGGTCGAGACACAGCGTCTTATGCGGATGACGTGATAATGGACAGGGAAGTAGTCTCGTATGCAGAGCCGATCGGTGTGGGCGACGACGCGATTATCCGATACCAGTATCTCGGCGAGGCGCTCCCCGAGAAGCTCGCCCCTGACGAGGATGTGGCAAAGCGTACGGAGACCTCGTATACCCGAGATCTCGGTGTCGAGAACCCGGGCACCCGAAACGAACGGCACCGCTACGAGAGCATTTTCTTCTCCGCGCCTTCGTTTACACAAGACGGCGACTCCTGGCGCTATATCGAGAGCGCGACGACCACGAAGGCGGCGCTTGACGCAAAGCGCCGCGGGAATCCGCTTGCCTCCTTCTTCTGGAAGAAAGCGTATGCTGCGTCGGTCGCGCCGTTCTCGGGCTCCGGAGACGGCTACACGGCCCATGCGGAGAGCGGGGATGCGGAGAATGTTGTTACATTTTTCGATTGCCAGAGCAACTCCGGAGTATTTTCCTCTCCTATTGCATCCGCGTCGAGTACGACCTTCAAGGTATTCTCCGTTCTCTTCGGCGCTCTCTCAGCGCGTTCGTGCGAGGCAGATCGACCGTTTATCCCCTTCAATACGTCGACCATACCGAGCTCCGCATCCATCTCCGCAGCCTCTCTGAGCCTCTACGTCACCGCAAAGACAAACGGCGTGAATGACGGTTCCGATACCGCGAATCTCATCCAGACACATCAGGTATCGAGCGGGACGCTTAGTGATTCGGATCACGATACGACTATCGAGACCGGAGGCTCAACGCCGCTTGATATCACATCCGTAACGACGAGCGCGTATAACGTCTGGACGCTGAATGCGACCGGCCTGTCCTGGATCAAGAAGAGCGGCCAGGCCGCGACCTGCGGCACGGTCGCGGGCTATACCTGCCTCGGCATCCGGGAAGGGCATGATTTGAGCGGTTCCATGACCGTAAACGCGAGCGGCAACAGCCTGACGTTCTCCTCGTCCGAGACTACCGGCACGAGCCAGGACCCGTTCCTTTCCGTGACGTATGCGACAGGCGGGTTCGGGTTCTGGATGTGGAGCGATTATTAGACCTATGCCTACCCCTATGACTACCGCAGACAAGATTGCGCATTTCATCAAGTACAACAACGCCGTTCCTATCGCGCTCGGCCTCCTGTTCTTCGCGACTACCGGCGCGCTTGCCGCGAGCCCGGAGGTGCGCGATGCCGTCTATTCGACCGAGACCGAGGTCATGACGCAGGATACGTCCTACCTCGCGTCCGCGCGCCTCGACCGCTATCCCTTCTCCATGAAGGTCACCGGCATCACCGAGGACGGCGATTATGTCTACGTGGCGTACGAGTTCATGACGATGGGCCCCATCGACGCGGTGTGGCGCCCGACGACGAAGAAGGACATCCTGCGCGTCTCGAAGGCGCTTCTGCGGGACGGGGACCTGAGAGCCTACGCCGAGAGCGAGCTTGCGCAGGTG
Source organism: uncultured Candidatus Saccharibacteria bacterium (assembly GCA_964563365.1). Lineage (GTDB taxonomy): Bacteria > Patescibacteriota > Minisyncoccia > Phycocordibacterales > Phycocordibacteraceae > C7867-001. The sequence continues at coordinate 7,760 of CAZLVR010000010.1, forward strand.
CGCTGGCAGGAGATCGAGCGGCTCACGAAGCTCCAGGCGCAGGCGAGACATGATGGGGTCACGAGAAAAGTCATCGCGACGACGCACTCAGGCCTCGTCGGGAGCCTGCTGAAGCCGACCGTCGAGGAGGTGCCGCAATACCGTTCCGAAGCGTCCCCGGAGGACCCGCTCTATGTCGACAATCCGCGCCCCTTGGTGACCTGGGATGAGAAAGATGCGACCGCACCCGGCGGGGAGGAAGGAGGGGGAGTGATCCACTATACGGGCACGGTGATTATAGGAGGGGAAGAAGAGCCTGACACTTCGACCGCGACGAGCACGGATGGGGGCGAAGCAGCGCCGGCAGAACCGGCTCCGGCCGATCCGGGCGGGGGCGAGCAAGGGGCAGCAAGCACTGAGGGAGGCACCCCCTAGCCGGCATTCTCGGAGAGACAAGATACCTATATACTGTAGGACATATGGATCCCGTTAGAAATCGCGGACGTCAGAGACTCGGATTTGTTGCGGGTTCGATTACTAACTTTAATCGGATAGTGCGTGAAGGTGTCGTACACCGGCCCGCGTCCTATCTCTAAGGGGATGGAGGAACTCGTCATAGAAGGAAAGACCTATCTGTCTTCAAAGAGGGCAGCGAAAGTGTCTGGGTATGCAAAGGACTATATTGGACAGCTCTGCAGAGAAGGGAGGGTCGAGGCAAAGCTTGTGGGAAGGAGCTGGTATGTCTACGAGCCATCGCTCAAAGAGCATCAGGAGAACGATGAGCGCAAGAAGAAGGGTACCGAACTCCCCTCCCCTGTTGAATCTCGTCAAGACGAGATATCAAACACACTAGATACAACGTGGGATCCCCCTTCTTATGAACCTGAAGTTCCGACTCCCCTTCCTAGCATTGAAAAAGTAATAGTCGAAGAGGCAGATAATTCTGTAAATAAGGAAGAAGATTCAGGTGCGATAGGAGAGATGCAGGCGGCGTGGCAGGAATGGTTTTCCTCTCATCCAAAGCGCGAGGAGAGAGCTTCGGCAGTCGTTCCTGTGAGATTCGAACGCGAAGTGCGTGAGATAGAAGCTCCTGAGGCAGTAAGGACTGCTCCTATACAGAGCAGGCCAGTACCAGTGCATCATATTGTTTCAGATATAGCTCCAGTACGTGAAATAAAGAGAGATATCGAGCCATCGCGCCCGTACGCACCCCAGACCCGAGTCATATCGCGCAAAAGGAAGAAGGCAGAACCTCTTATAGGGAAAGCAATGCTTATCGCGCTCATGGTCTTCTCTGCAAGCATTGTTATCGTAGCGACAGGACTCATAGACTCGATTCATATCGGAGGTATAGTGGATTCTCCAATCGTAAGATTCTTACAAGGTTCACAAGTAATAGAGAAATAACCTTTTATATTCAACATATCTCGTCTCGTGTAAACAAGTAGATAAATAAAAAATATTGCCCGATATAGAGAAACTATCCGGGCAATTTTCTTTTATTTCTTCCATAGAGAACGGAAACGGATAATTTTAGTCAATTTTTATAGAGGCAGTACTGTCTTTAAAATTATTTGGTGATGCTGAAGGAAATATTTTTATTTCCCAGAAATTATTGAAGGAATTTTCTCCGCATTACTAGGAATCGTTAATACTTAAATAATGGCTTATTTATTAGTAATTTCGGATAGGTTTGAAGCGTACTAGTAAAAAGATTTGTAAAAGGGAACTTCAGATTTCCTTTTTCTTCTTTTCTCGCATTTTCGATCTATGTCTACCTCTATAAGTCCTGTATTTAGGGCATGTAGTGGCCGTATAAAGGCAAATAAAGCGTGTTTTACACGCAAATTGATTACTTTTCAGTGAGTATTTTGCTCATCTCTTCAATTGTGAGACTGATATGAGACTGACCGAAGAGAGATTTGATGTAAATCAGTATTTAAAAAATTTCTGTTTCAAAAAATAAACGTGAAGAGAAAACTTTTCCACATGAATTTTCTATGTGAATGCTAATTTAACGCATAAACTCTAGTGAGTACGGATATCCGACATGGATGCTCACCTCGAACAAAACTTCATCTCCACCCGCGAGGCAGCAAAACTTTCCGGATACAATTCCGACTACCTCGGTCGTCTCTGTCGTGAAGGGAAGATCGAAGCGACGCGCATCGGCCGCGCATGGATCGTAAATAAAAATTCTCTTCTCTCATTTGTTGCTGATCAGGAAGAACAGAAGAAGAAAAATGCTGAAGCGCTCGCACAGGCGCGCGAAGTTGAATACAAGGCTGCACAGGAGGCTAAGGTAATTGTGCCAATTGTTGCAGAGGAAGCGCCTCTTGGGGTTGTTTCTATCCCTGCAGCTCCGGTTATCGCAGCTTCAGCACCTGAAGAAATTGCTGCAGAGACTCTTCCTGAGCAAGTATTTGCCTCTCAGGAACCCGTTCTCTCACCGATCCAGCTTCCTGACCTGCGCGTGAAGAGTCCGATTACTGCACGCGAACTTCGCGATCGCGCAGCGGCAGCATGTATCGCGCTCCTCATTGTCGTGGGAAGCTTTGTCGCTGCAGACTTTGGCGTCGTCACTGGTGCAAGCAGGATTGCGGTAAAAACCATTGAAAATACTAGCGATATCGGATACCGTGTTGCTTCCTCGATGCTTGCGGCGGGCGGCTCGGAGCTCGCAAGCGCGGCCGGTTCCTCTGACGCGCTCGAGCCGCTGCGCGATCTTGCATACACTATATATATAGGTGTGAACGGGCTCTTCGATCAGGGCGGGCGGGCGCTTGCCTTCATCTTTAAGCCGTTCGCTCTCCAGGTCGCATATGCGCCTGCTGAATCGACCACCACGCCGCCGTTCTCCGTGACGAACATCACGAACGTGACGCGCGTGGTGAATCAGGTCTCAAGCGTAGCAGGACCGTCGCTTACGTATGTAACGACCACCGGCGCATCTATCGAGTATGTTCAGCAGTCTATCGACGCGCTTCGTTCGGACATCGCGCGCCACCTCGGCACTCGCGGAAGCGGTGCATCTTCAGGTGGCATAGCGGATCTGACCGGTTCTTCGCTCGAAGAGCTTGCCGACGTCGCCGACATGACGAAGACCTTCGGCGACCTCCTTTTCTGGGACGGGACCGAATGGACGAACATCGCAACTTCATCGCTCGGCATTAACGCAGGCATCGGAAGCCCTGGTGGCGGAAACGGAACCGTTCAGTTCAATAACGGAGGACTCTTCGCCGGCGACGGCTCATTCGCGTTTAATCTCGCAGCGCAGCGCCTCTCCTTTGCATACGCATCGACGACCGGCATTTCTGCCGCGTATGCGTCGACGACCGCATTCTTTACGGGAACCGCAACCATCGATTCGGCGATCGTTGCGAGCGCGACGTTGACCGACTTGACCTCGACAAACGCAACCATGACTGCCGCGACGTCGACGAACCTCGCCGTCTTGAACTCGTTCGCGCTCGGCTCCGATCGTGTGACAGACCTCACGGGCCCGGGGCTTTCGGTCGTCGCGGGCGCGCTCCAGATCGCGAGCGTCTCGCCGTCGATGCTTGCGATCGGTGATTTCGGCGACTTCTCGTGCACTGGCTCGAGCTGCAGTCTCGATACGTCGTTTGAGAACGCGCTCACGTTCTCATATCCGCTCGTCCGTTCCGGTAACGCGATCTCACTCGCATTCTCCACGACGACGCAGAATTTCTGGAATGCATTCCAGAGCTTCTCGTCCTTGTTCGCGACGAACGCCTCGACCACGAACGCGACCACGACCAACCTCGCAGTGACGAGCCTTGCGTCGTCTCTCGTGCGGACGGATGGAAACGGCATCGTGCGGGCGACGGTGATAGGCGCCGGCCTTTCGTTTGACGGCACGACGCTCTCCGCGACTGGCGGCGGTTCAGGGACCGGTACGGTGTCAACCTCGACCGCGGAGACTGCGGGCAGCATCGCATACTGGACGAGCACGAACGGTACGCCGGCGACGCTCGGCTCCGATGCAGGTCTCCAGTACGACGCAGCTGCTGATCGCCTGACCGCGACTTTCGCATCGTCGACCGGCTTCTCGTCAGCCTATGCATCCTCGACCCGGGCGTTCTTCGGCTCGCTCGCCGTCGGGAACATCTCGGGCCTCCTGAAGGCGGTGAACGGAAGCGTGTCTGCCGCGACGCCCGGCACTGACTATGTGGCCGGCGGCGCGGGCGCCGCGACGACGACGGTGTCGACGTCCGGTGCTCTCTCGTTCTCGACGAACCCGGTCGTGTTTGGCTCGTCGCCGATCACGCTCTCGCTCGGCACCGTCGGCGTAGGGAATGGCGGTACTGGTTGGACAAACATCCAGGCCGGCGCACTCCTCTATGGGAATGGCAGTGGCGCGCTCGCGACCACGTCCCAGGGCACGGGCGGTCAGGTGCTTGCATGGGTTAACGGTGCGCCGGCATGGGTCGCGACGAGCTCGATCAACAACGGCGTCGCATCTATCGCGCAGACGTACGGTGCTGCGCAGACCGGCACACTCACCTTCGCGACGTCTTCTGCAACCGTAAACGGACTTACGTCCTCGCTTTCCATAACGAATTCGGGCGGCGCCTTCATCTTCGCTCCGTCCCTCTCCGGCACCCTCACGGTCGCAGGCGGCGGCACGGGCTCGACGTCCCTCACCGGCATCCTCGCCGGCAGCGGCTCGTCTATCCAGACTGCGGTCGTTTCCGCACCGCTCTCGTTCTCCGGCAACACGCTCTCGATCTCGCAGGCGAACGGCTCGACAAACGGATACCTCTCGTCGACTGACTGGACGACCTTCAACAACAAGATCTCGTCGACTTCGCTCTCGGGCGGCACAGGCATCAGCTACAACAGCGGCACGGGGGTCATTACGAACACAGCGCCTGATCAGACAGTTGTTCTTACAGCGGGTACGGGCGTCTCTATCACGGGCACGTATCCGACCTTCACCATCTCGAACACCGGACTGCTCTCATACGATGCATGGACTCATCCTGCGGCAGGTCGCTCAGCGACAACCTCGCTCATGCTCTTCAACGGCGCCGCCTCCTCGACGCAGTTCTCAGCGACGGTGGCGTACTTCGGGGGGTCGGCGACTTCATCCTTCTCCTCGACCGGCGCACTCACGCTCGCGACCGCGCTTACGGTCCCGAACGGCGGCACCGGAGCGACGTCCTTCACTTCCGGCTCACTCGTGTACGGCGCGGGCACGAGCGCGCTCCAGACGGTCGCGACGACGACTCATGGTTTCTCCGCAGCCTTCAACGTCACCGGAACCTTGGGAGCGCTCGTGGGCGGTACGAACTCCTCTGTCGACCTCGCAACCAACGGCATCGCCCTCACGAAGCTCGCCCAGATCGCCGCCAACACGGTCCTTGTGAACAACACAGGTGCCGCAGGCAACGTCACCGCCATCGCCACCTCTACTTTCTTCGGTACGGGTACCGGCGGCCAGGTCCTCACCTGGGCGAACGGTGTTCCGACCTGGGTCGCCTCCACCACCTACGCAAACGGTACCGGCATCTCGACCTCCTTCGCCGCCGGCCAGCTCACCATCACGAACACGGGTGTCCTCGCGATCGGCCCGGCAGGGCAGACGCAGACCGGCACCGTCACGATCGCATCGTCCACCGCAGGCTCGGACTTCACGGTGACTGCGGCAGGGAATACGATCACCTTCAACCTCCCGTCGGCGTCTGCAAGCAATCGCGGGCTTCTCACCTCTGCTGATTGGACCACGTTCAATAACAAAGTTTCTAGTACGTCGCTCTCCGGTGCATCGGTGATTTCTTACAACAGTGCCAGTGGTGTCATTACAACAACGGGCGGCACTTTCGGTGTTGGAGATTATATTTTCCCGAATCAGGTAACTGCGCCGTTTGCTTCCACAACTGCATTGTCAGTATCGTCGGCGCTCTACACCCCTATCGGAGCTAATCGAGTCTTATATACCATTTCTGGAGGACAAGTCGCGGGCTCTGCGAACTTCACGTTCAACAATAATGTGCTTACAGCTCTGTACGCTTCGACTACAGCATTTTCAAGTTCCTACGCCAGCTCGACGAACGCCTTCTTCGGTTCTCTTAATGTCGGTTCTCTCACCGGCCTCCTCAAAGCTTCTGGCGGGACAGTGACAACTGCAACCCCCGGCACCGACTATGTTGCCGGCGGCGCAGGTGCAGCGACCACCACCGTCTCTGCCGGTCTTGGCCTCTCCCTTTCCGCTACCCCCGTTGTCTTCGGCTCCTCGCCGATTACGCTCTCTCTCGCCACCTCCTCCCTCTATACCGGTACCACCGGCCAGGTACCGTATTTCAATGGTGCAAACTCGCTTACAGG
>CAZLVR010000011.1:0-13586 GCA_964563365.1 uncultured Candidatus Saccharibacteria bacterium
TTCTTCGCGCCAAACGGATCACCGATGAAAAGATGTGCGGTCGCGTGCGATGGCCGGCGCATTGGTCCTGCTCCCGCTATCTTCATAAGTGCAGATGCAAGTCCTTCTGGGTAGCGCGTAAGAAGTGCTCCGGACGCGTCCGCAAGATATTCGCGACGGCGCGAGATCGCGAGCTGAATGAGCTGTGCGGCGATCGGCGCGAGAATGATGCCGACAATCGCGAGGATCATGAAGATCGCACTTCCGCCCCGATCGTTATCACGCCGCTCCCCGCCGAAGTAGCTCATGCGCAGGAAGATGTCGGCAATGATCGCGATGAAGCCTGCGAGCACGACCGCGACCGTCATGAGAAGAATGTCACGGTTCTTCACGTGGGAAAGCTCGTGAGAGATAACACCTTCGAGCTCCTTCCGGTCCATCATGGCAAGAAGTCCCGTCGTCGCGCAGACAACCGCATGCTTCTCGTCGCGTCCGGTCGCAAAAGCGTTCGGAGCCGGATCATCGATCACATAGAGCTTTGGTATCGGGAGCCCTGCCGTTATCGCAAGATTCTCCGTGACCGTATAAAAATCAAAGTATTCCTCTCGAGTCGCCGGCCGTGCATTCGTCATCGAGAGTACCTGCTTGTCGGAGTTCCAGTATGCCCAGACATTCATGAGAACCGCGAATGCCATTGCGCCATAGAGGATGGCGGGCGATCCGTAATACCAGGAGACGGCATACCCGATCGCACCGACAACAAGGAGGAACCCCGCCATGAGGAAGGCGGTGCGCCACACATTTTCACTCCGTTCCTGATAGAGGTTTCCGGTCATGCTCCTTTTTTCTCGTTAGTCTTGTATCCATCATCAGATGACCAGAGGAGGAACAGCTTTTTCGTGAAGCCGCCCTTCTTTTCCATCGCCTTCTCCTGCGCAGCACGGAGCTCAAGGTCCGTTATGCCTTTCAGGAGTTTCACCTCGCGTATAACGTCGAGGACGTCCGCAAGCTCTTCAATAAGCTCCTCTCTCGTCGTCGCGGCCGTCATCCCGGACGCCTCCTCCTCCACCTTCTTGATGAGTTCGCGCTCGAACTCCTCGTCTGAGAGGACCCGTGTCTCGCACTCTGCTCCCGCTGCCGCAATCTTTGCGGGAATCAGGTCCCGTATGAGCTTGTTGTAATGGATCTTCCCTGCCATCGGTTAGAACGACACTTTCACTGGTTCCTTCGCGGCAGCGTCCGCCTCAGAAAGTTCGAAGAGGTCCATCTGCGCCACGCCGAAGGGACCGGCAAGCAGGTTCCCGGGGAACGATTCGACCGCGGTGTTAAGGCTCATCACCGTCTGGTTGTAGAAGCGACGCGACGCCTGGATCTTGTCTTCTGTATCGCCGAGTTCGCGCTGGAGCTGAAGGAAGTTCTCGTTCGCTTTTAGTTCCGGATACGCTTCCGAAATGGCGAACACGCTCTTGAGTGCGCCCGTGAGCATGTTCTCCGCAGCAGCATGGTCGGCGACCGACGATGCGCCCATCGCGGCTGCGCGTGCCTTCGTGACGTTCTCGAACGCGGACGACTCATGCGCAGCATAGCCCTTCACGGTCTCGACGAGGTTCGGGATGAGGTCGTAGCGGCGCTTCAGCTGGACGTCGATATCCGCCCACGCCTCCTTCGCGCGGTTCCGGAGCATGACGAAACCATTGTAGGTACCGACGAGCCAGAGCCCGAGGACCACAATAACGGCAAGGATGATAAGAAAAGGCATGATTGGTGCAATTAGAAGTATGGATTCAGTGTAGCATTTCCAGCATTTCGCAGACTATTGACAAATAGATCATTATGTGTATAATGGCGCCCATACCGGTCGAAAGGCCGAAGAGAGGGAATCACCCCATGCACCTTTGGGAACTGATCACCGCGCATCCGCTGCCAGCCGCATTCATTGGCACCGTCATCATCGTCGTCACCATCGCAGTCGTCTCCCGCTTCAAGAGCAGCGACGATTACGAAGCAACGAAGAATGAAGACGGCCTGTGGGGCTCCACCCACGAGGAATGAATTCAGCTCGCACGCCATGCGCCTACGGCCCTCGCGACAAGCGAGGGCCGCCTTCGTATGTGTCAGGCACAACGGCACGAGCGCCCGCAAGGGCGCTCGTGCCGTTTCCTCAAGTGCGGAGACTGCTAGAAATCCATTCCGCCCATATCCGCCCCAGTCTCTTTCTTCGGCTCCGGAATGTCCGCGATCGCCGCTTCGGTCGTAAGGAGAATCGCTGCCGCAGAGACCGCGTTCTCAACCGCCTTTCGGGTGACTTTCACCGGATCGATAATACCGGCATCGAGCATATCCTCGACAACCTCATCCTTGACCGCGTCATATCCTGCTACTGACTTCCCCGCTTTCACCTTCTCAACGATCATGGAGACATCATCTTTCCCGCAGTTGAGCGCGATCTGCCGGAGCGGCTCCGTAAGCGCGCGCGTCACAATCTGGAAGCCGACTTCCTCGTCGTTCGTGAAGCGTCCCTGGGTCGCTTCAAGCTTCTTCGCAACTTTCGTGAGTGCGGTCCCGCCGCCCGCGACGATACCTTCCTCCATGGCAGCCTTCGTCGCCTTCACGGCATCGTCGATCTTGTCCTTAAGGTATTTCATCTCGGTCTCGGTTGCGGCGCCGACACGGATGACCGCGACTCCGCCGGAGAGTTTCGCGATGCGCTCCTCGAATTTCTCCTTATCGAATTTCGATGTGGCCGCTTCCGCGAGCGCCTGAAGCTGCTCGACGCGCGCGGTGATGTCCGCCTTCTTCCCTTTGCCGCCGACGATCGTCGTCGCGTCCTTCGATGCCACGACACGCGTCGCCTTCCCGAGCATGGAAAGGGTCGCGCTCTCAAAGGTGAGGCCCGTCTCTGCAGAAATCACCTGGCCGCCCGTGACCGCAGCGATATCCGCCAGCATCTCCTTCTTGCGGTCTCCATAGCCCGGCGCTTTCACCGCAAGCACGTTGAAGACGCCCTTGAGGCGATTCACGACGAACGTCGTGAGCGCCTCGCCCTCAACATCGTCCGCGATGACGACAAGCTCTTTCTTCCCGGACTGGAGCACCTTCTCAAGAAGCGGGAGCACCTCCTGGAGGCTCGAGATCTTCTTGTCGGTGAGGAGAATGGCGGCGTCCTTCATCTCTGCCTCCATACGCTCCGGATTCGTGACCATGTACGCAGATACGTACCCTTTATCTATCTGGAGACCTTCGACGACTTCCGAAGAGAGCTCCATACCCTGGCTCTCCTCGACCGTGACGACGCCGTTCATGCCAACCTTCTCGACAGTCTCCGCGATGATGGAACCGAGCTCTTCGCTCTCCGCAGAGATGGTCGCCACCTGCTTCACGTCGCTTTTGCCTGCGACCGGCTTCGCCATCTTCTTAAGTTCGGCAACCGCAGCCTCCTTCGCCGCCTCCATGCCGGAGCGGATAGCCATCGAGTTCCCGCCCTTTACGACGCGCTCGAGCCCTTCATTCACGAGAGCCTCAAGGAGCACTACCGTGGTGGTCGTACCGTCGCCCGCACCGTCGTTCGTTTTCGACGCAACCTCCTTCACAATCTCCGCACCCATGTTCTCGAACTTGTCTTTGAAGGAGATTTCCTTCGCGATCGATACGCCATCATTCGTGATGCGCGGGCTACCGTATCCCTTATCGAGAACCACGTTCCGGCCTCGGGGGCCCAAGGTCACCTTCACCGCATGTGCGGCCTTCTCAAGACCTGTATGAATCTTTCCGCGCGCATCCTCACCGAATAGAATCTGCTTTGCCATGGAAGAGGATTATTTGATAACTGCGAGCACCTGGCTCTCGGAGAGGATGTAATACTCTTCGCCGTCGAGCTTCACTTCGTCGTATCCGTACTTCGAAAAAAGCACGGTCTGACCTACCTTCACCTGCAGGGGGATGGTTTCATTATCGTCGCCCACGCGGCCAGGGCCGACCGCGACGACCTTGCCCTTCGCGGGCTTCTCCTTCCCCACAGTATCCGGGATGATGATCCCGCCTGCTGATACCTTCTCCTCCGTATCGATCGGCCTAACGACGACGCGATCCGAAAGAGGACTGATCGAAACCGATGACTTCGTTGCCATACGTAGAAAATTAGCTTTTTGGTAAAGCTTCGGTGCTATGCCCGAATCCGGCCTGAGCCGTAGTGAGCGAAGTATAGGGATGCGGTCCCGCCGGGTCAACTCAGGTTGCTCACCCACGTGCCGTATGCTATGCTCCGGCCTACAGATGGAGACTATCAAGGCAATACTGCCGTACGCAGAGACTGTCCTCTCCCTACTCCTTATCGCCGGCATCGTCCTGCAGAACCGCGGGGCATCGCTCGGGGGAGCCTTCGGAGGCGACAACTTCGCTTCGACCTTCTATAAGCGTCGCGGCGCGGAAAAATTCCTGTTCCAGGCGACAATCGTCGTCGCGGTCCTTTTCGTACTGACAGCTATCGCCGGTCTCTTCGTGTAGAGGCTTACGAAATCTTTCTCACTTCCATCGCTCCCTCGGGTAGCGCTCATAGACCGCCTTATCGCGCACGTACGCGCGCTCTCTGACGGCGACAAGCTTATCGTAAGCATCCTCGGCGGCGCGTTCTTCATAGCGCTCGTCGCTTCTTTGTATACGCTCGAATCGGCATTTCTCGTTGAAGTCCCGTCCTATGGCGGGAGCCTGACTGAGGGGATCGTGGGGGCACCCCGATTCGTAAACCCGCTCCTTGCCGTGACCGATGCCGATAAGGATCTTTCCATGCTCGTGTATGCCGGGCTTATGGGATATGACGCGTCGGGCCGTCTCGTTCCTGTCCTCGCGGAGCGCTATGATATCTCTGAAGACGGGAGGACCTATACCTTCACGCTGCGCACGGGAGCGGCATTTTCCGACGGCACGCCCGTCACTGCCGATGACGTCGTCTTTACGGTCGAGACTGCACAGAATCCGGCGATTAAATCGCCCGAGCTTGCGAACTGGGCGAACGTGGATGCAGTCGCTGTCGACTCGCGTACCGTCCGCTTTACCCTGCCGAAAGCCTATACCCCGTTCCTCACCGACGCGACCCTCGGCGTGATGCCTGAGCGGCTCTGGCGTGATGTTTCTGCCGCCGAATTCCCGTTCTCTCCACTCATGAGCAATCCGGTCGGCGCCGGACCCTTCAGGATAGAGTCGATCAGCCGCGATAAGGACGGTCTCGCGAAGAGCTATCGACTGCGGGCGAACGCACGCTACCCTCTTGGTCGCCCCTATCTCGACTCAGTAACCTTCCTCTATTTTGAAGAAAGCGACGAACTAAAGGAGGCACTCTCCCGAGGACGTGTCGAAAGCGCATACGGTGTTCCCTCTCCTACCGCACTGCGGATCCCGTACTCACGCGTCTTCGGCGTCTTCTTCAATCAGGGGCAGAATGCGCTCTTTGCGCGTGCGGAAGTGAGGAAAGCGCTTTCAGCTGCCGTTAACCGGGATGCGCTTGTTGAGAACGTGCTCGGCGGCTACGCGACACCCATCACGGGGCCCGTTCCGCCGGGACTTGGCGCCGATATCCCTCCTCCCCCGTCCTCTGCCGATCCAGCTGATGATGCGAAGTCCATACTCTCGTCCGCCGGCTGGAAGTTCGACGACGAGGCGGGAATGTGGAAGCTCGCATCAGAGAAGCTCTCGCTCTCCGTCGGCATCCAGACGGCGAATGTGCCGGAACTGAAAGCGATAGCTGAGCAGGTGAAGCGGGACTTCGAGGCGGCGGGCGTCCCCACGGAAGTAGAGCTGTACGATCCGGCCGCGCTTTCCGCGGACATCATCCGCCCGCGAAAGTTTGATGCGCTCTTGTTCGGCATGGTCGTCGGACGCGACCGCGACCTCTTCGCGTTCTGGGACTCGTCTGAACGGAACGATCCGGGCCTGAACGTCGCGCAGTATGCGTCTCGCAAGGTTGACGATCTCCTCGAGAAGCTCCGCAGCGAGACGGATCCTGCGGCGATCGCCGAGCATCTGACCACGGTGAATGCCCTCATCGCCGCGGATTACCCTGCCGTGTTTCTCGAGGCACCGGATTTCCTGTATACGCTTCCCGCGGACGTGCGCGGCGTCGAACTTACGCACGTCGCCACCCCGCCGGATCGCCTCCTCGGGATACGGCACTGGTACCGGCACACAGAATGGGTCTGGCCGGGCCTCGCGCGGAGCAGTGAATAGTCGAAAGTGCGCGTTGTATCATTGACGCAACGCGTTCTCTCGACTGCACATTGCGTGCACGTGAAAAATTAGAAACCATTAGTTAGAACAGAGCTATGACAGCAGCACCAGCACCCGCCCCTGCGCCAAAGGCGCCTGGAGAGGGACAGAAACCTGAGCACCGCGAACGCAGCGGCGGTCGCACCGGCGGATTCCGCGAACGCGGCGGACGCGGGCGCGGTAGCCGCGGAGGACGCGGGCGCGCAGGACGGGGTCGCGAGGTCCGACGCCCGCAGGGCGGCGGCGCCTCCGGACAGCCCGTCGTGAAGCGAGGTCCCGACTACATCCCGGCGCCAGTCGACTCAAAGACGGTACGTATCGTGCCCTTGGGCGGCGTTGAGGAGGTGGGGCGCAACATGTTCGCGGTCGAGGTGGGCAATGACATCTTCGTCTGCGACGCGGGCTTCCAGTTCACGTCCGAGGATTCGTCTCCGGGCGTCGACTACATCCTTCCGAATACGAAGTACCTCGAAGTGAACGCGCATCGCGTCCGCGCGGTGTTCATCACGCACGGCCACCTCGACCACATCGGCGGCATCCCGTTCCTTATGAACCGCTTCGGCAATCCGCCGATCTACACGAAGAACCTCTCTGCAGTGATGATCCAGAAGCGCCAGGAGGAGTATCCGGAGATGCCGAAGGTGAACATCGTCACGGTCGAAGACTGGCAGACCCATACGCTCGGCGAGACCAAGTGCACCTTCTTCCCGGTGACCCATTCCATCCCTGACTCGATGGGTATTTTGATCCGGACGCCGTACGGGAACGTCGTCGTCACCGGCGACCTGAAATTGGAGCACGAAGGCGGCATCCCGTCGGAAGACGAAGTGAAAAAATGGGGCGATATCGGCAAAGAAGACAACCTCCTCTTCATCGGTGACTCGACGAACGCGGAGATCGACGGCTTCTCGATCCCTGACAAGAAGGTGTATGAGACCCTTGAGGAGATCATCAAAACGGTCTCCGGCCGCCTCATCATCGGCACGTTCGCGTCCCAGTTCGAGCGCATGATCAAGATTATCGAGATTGCGGAGAAATACGGGAAGAAAGTGATCATGGAAGGCCGCTCCATCCGCACGAACCTCGAGATCGCTGAGAAGATCGGCATCGTGCACTTGAAGAAGGAGACCATCATCCCTGCGACGGAGATCGGGAACTATCCGCCGGACAAGATCATCGTGCTTGCGACCGGCGCCCAGGGCGAGGAGTTCGCCGCCTTGATGCGTATCGCGACCAAGCAACACAAGAACATCCAGCTCTCCCCGCGCGACACGGTCGTTCTTTCCTCGTCCGTCATTCCGGGGAACGAGATCTCCGTGCAGCGGCTGAAGGACAATTTGTTCCATAACAAGGTGTCCCTCATCCACTACCGCACCTCGGACGTCCACTCAGGCGGGCACGGGCGCGCGGGCGAGCTCGTCTGGATCAACCAGAAAGTGAACGCGAAATTCTTCATGCCGGCCTACGGCTACTACTCCATGACCTTCAGCCACGCGAAGGCCGTCGAACAGGCGGGCCGCCCGAAGGAATCGATCATCGTCGCCGAGAACGGCATGGTCATCGACCTTATCGACGGCAAGGAGGTGAAGATCCATAAGGACAAGGTGCCGAACTCCCCGCTCATCGTCGACGGTTTCGCCATCGGCGACATGCAGGAAGTCGTCATCCGCGACCGCCAGGCGCTCGCGAAGGACGGCATGTTCGTCATCATCGCCACCGTCCACCTGAAGACCGGCAAGCTCCGGAAATCACCGGATATCATCAGCCGCGGCTTCGTGTACCTGCGCGAGAGTCAGGAACTCCTGAACGAGGCGCGTCTTCTTATCAAGAAGACGGTCGAAGATTCGACGAAAGGCATGAATCCGGTCGATCTCGACTATGTGAAGAACCAGCTCACCGACACCATGGCAGGCTACCTCTTCAGCCGCACGAACAAGGCGCCGATGGTCATCCCGGTCCTCATCGGGGTGTAAGGCGTGCGTACAGTAAAACGCGGCGAGTCAGCGACTCGCCGCGTTTTTTCATGTCGGTTGCTTCAGGAGCGTGCCTTCGAGAGATCCCGCGCAAGGACGAACGCCCGATGCGCAGGTCGACGGACCGTCCGCGGAAGATCCCGCTTCGGCGGAAGCCGAATCAGCAGAACCTCGAGCGCAGTCACGATCTGGCCACGATAGCGCATCTGGAACGCTTGGCCAATCTCAAGATCGGTTCCGGGATCGAATCCGGCGCTCTCCTGGACGAGGCATTCTTCGCTATTGAACAGGCTATACCTCGCAAGACCGCAACGGGTGGTGAGAGAACGTGTACTCACGATTGAGTCCTCCAGTACTTCCGATCGTCATGATTTCATACCGGAGGAACGAGAGCAATCCGCCGCCCTGAGGGCGGCGGATTGCTCGTATGCCTGGCTAGTTAATCGTAACGAAGCCGAGGAAATCGTTCACTTCCTTTGCGGCTCCCGCCTTCTCCTTTATCTGGAAGTAGTAGGTGTCTTTCCCGACTGAAAGGGAGAAATACTCGTACGAGACATAGGAAGGGCTCGGGTTCAGGAAATCCCGGACCTGCACCGTCTGCCCGGCAACCGTGCGGGTCCCGAAAGTCACGGTCTTTCCGGACGGTTCCGCGATAGGGATATTCCTGCTGACGAAGTAGCTCGCCTTTGCGCCGCCGATGGAGAGCTGCGAGAGATCGCCGTCTTCCGTCGGGATCGCGGCCGTCTTCCATGACACCTGCCACTTGAGGCTGATCTTCCAGAGATCATTGCTGAAATCCTGCCAGACGCTCTGCGTGACGGCGGGCGCAGGAATCCCGCTCGCACCGGATGCCTGCGGCGAGGAGGATGCGAGGTTCGGAAGGGTTGTGGTCGCAACCGGCAGAGGTGCCGAGCCGTCTGCTGGCGCGCGCTCACTGAACCAGAACGCAAGGGCTGCGATCGCGATGATAGCAATAATGCCTACGATGAGGCCGGTACGGTTGTTCGTCATGCCGTAGAGTCTACCCCGTAGGGCAAGCCTTAACCAGCCGTTACTGTGATTCTGTCGCTTGTCTTGCAGTACCGAGAAACGAATGCAGTAGACGCGCCTTCCAAGAGAACTTGTCCTATGGGGTCTACTACAGCTAGCCTGGGAGACGGAACTGCCCCCGCGTGAGCTCGATGAGGCCTTCCTTCGTGAGCGAGGCGAGCTGGCTTTTCATCTGCGGCCGGCGCGACGGGCCGAGCAGGCCCTCAAGAAACTCCCCTTTCCGTGAACCCTTCACGAGCGCCTTCAGGATGGCGCCGCGCGCTTCGCGCTTCGAGCCCGCGAACTTCTTCTGCGCGGCGTATCCTTTCGCGCGTGCATTCAGACGCACGCCGGAACGCTTGAGATACGCGCCGTAGTCCATGAGCGCGGAATACCATCCGCGCGCCCGCCCCTTCGGATATGCTTTCGTAAGGATGGCGAGAATATCCGCATCGTCCACCTTCGACGCCCCGGGAAAGAAGTGATGCGTTACGGCGGTACGGATGTTGGTTTCTATGAAAATCACATCCTCGTTATGCGCGAAGGCGGCCACCGCCCGCGCGGTATACGGCCCTATGCCCGGAAGTTTCTGAAGCGCCTCGGGCGTCTTCGGGAAGATCCCGTTCCTATCCCGCACGACCGACTTCGCCGTCTCGTGGAGCATCTTTGCCCGGCGGTTATAGCCGAGACCTTGCCAGAGTCTGAGCACGTCCCCGAGAGATGCCTGTGCAAGCCTCTTCGCAGTCGGATACGTCTTCATCCATTCTTTCCAGTACGGAATGACGCGCTCTACTTGCGTCTGTTGAAGCATCACTTCGGAGACGAGGATACGGTACGGGTCCTGCGTATGCCGCCACGGGAGCGCATGCCGCCCCTGCGTGCGGTAGTGATTCCAGACCGTTCTTCTAAACCCCGCTATCTTAGAGCTCGTAGATGACATCCTTCCGTTCAACGACCACGCGCCAGCCACGCTTCGTAGCGTGCTCATAGAGCTTCCGATTCGGATTAAATGCGATAGGAATCTCGACGAGTTCGAGCATCGGTATATCACTCTCCGTATCGCCGACGCCAATGGATCCTTCGAGCGTCAGTCCTGCCTTCTTCGCGGCGCGTTCAAGTATCGCCGCTTTGTTCTTCATGAGCTCGTAGTCCTCGACGCCGCCAGTGAAGTTCCCGGTCGGCCCGGTCTCATAGAAAAAGCCGTAGACTTTGTCGAATCCGAGCTCGTGACCGAGCGCCTCCACGATGAAGCGCGGCGAGTGCGAGATAGCGAGGAGGTAGTAGTTCTTCGCCTTTAGTTCTTTGATAAGATCGCGCGTATAGCGATAGAGCCGGTGCTTCATCTCATCGACCACTTCCCCGGCGAGAAACGCGGTCTCCTCGTATGACACGCCCTTCATGTTGGCGAGGAACGATTCGACGGCCTTCGAGCGGAACTCCTCGTACTCGCCCTGTCGGTCGCGCCAGCGGATATACGCGTCCTGGTATCCGTCGCGGACTTTCTCCGGAAGAAGCTTCTTGTCTACCATCCGCTCGACAAGTTCATGGAACAAGGAGGACCGGAAGATGGTTCCGTCGATGTCGAAGACGGCGATGGGGCGGCTCATGGACGCATGGTACCGCGTCAGGGAAAAAGCAAAAGCGCCCGCGTATGCGAGCGCCGAATGAAACGGTTCCGACCCTTTGGCAGTCTGCCGTCAGGAGTTCAAGACGTTTAGAATTCCGAGCCCGCAGCGGGCTCCCTTTTCTACCCTCAGCAACATATGCTCTTTAGGCCTCGGGGAAGGCTCACCAAGCATAGCGGTCGCCCCCGTGAGGTTGTCCGCAAAGACGCGACTACTTCTGGGCCGGAACCTTCGTTCAGACTACGCCCGTCAGCACGGACAGTCAACGCTCATGTGGTCTTCGGCCAGCGCTTCCCGGCAGGAGGCCAAAGCTTTGTAAGCGGGTGCGTCGCGCAGTCATGCTCGCGTGCGGGGCAAACGTAGCGGCCGTAGAGGACGAGGCCGTTGTTCACATACTTCCAGTCCTTCTTCGGGATAAGCGCTTCGAGATCTTTCGATATCTTCGTGAGGTCCGTATGCGTCGTGAGATCGAAGCGGAGTGCGAAGCGCTTTACATGCGTATCAGTCGGGATGCCTTCCCAGATATCGTGGAGCTCGCCGAGCACCACATGCGCGGTCTTGTAGGCGATGCCGGGGAGTGTGACAAGCTCCGCTTCCGTCTTCGGAATCTTCCCGCCGAAGTCGGTCTTGACCTTCTTTGCCGCAGCGATGACCGCCTTCGCCTTGTTTCGATAGAACGAGAGCGAGGAAATCTCCTTCGTGAACGTCGCGAGGTTCGCCTTCGCGAAATCATCCACCGTCTTGTACTTCTTCCAGAGCGGTTCGGTGACTTTATTCACCTGCTTGTCAGTCGCCTGCGCGGAGAGCATCACGGACGCGACAAGCTGCATTGGATACCGATACCGGAGCTCCGTCGCGGGGGTCGGATATGCCTTCTTCAGGTATCGCACGATTCTTTTCGCGCGCGCCTTCCGCTCGTCGACCGTGGCGCTCATGAAGCCGGGACGACCGCAGGCAGGTTCTTATGCCGCAGATCAAGCCACAGCGAGAGGACGAGCGCGGTGAACGCGACCGCCGCAGAAACGAGGCAATAGATGCAGAGCGCCTTGATAAGCGCGAATTGGATATACAGGAACCAGACGGAGAAGACGGCGCCGAGCGCGCAGACAGCGAGGAGCGCGCGATGGATGTGTCGATGATGCTTCCACAGCGCAGCGATACCACCGATAAGAAGAAGCGCGTAGAACGCGAGGCCGTAATACGCAAGCGGGATGCCGAGGAACCGCGAGTAGGGGCTCTGTGCGACGATGTTGCATCCATCGAGCCCTGCGCCGATATCGCAGGTAAGGGGCGTTCCCTCCGCTGCATGAAGCGAGAGATAGATAGAGTCGCCGATGCCAAGAAGCGCGAGGGCGATGAGGAGCCCGATGAGGAGACTGCGGCTCATGAGTGATAAGAGTATAATCCGCGTATGGAACCCATGCAAAAGACGGAAGAAGAGTGGCAGAAGGAACTCACGCCGGAAGAATACGAGGTGCTGCGCGGCCACGGCACGGAAGCGCCATTCTCAGGGAAATACGTGAGCAATCACGAGGAGGGCGTATACCGTTGCGCTGGCTGTGGGAGCGTGCTCTTCACCTCAGCTCAGAAGTTCGATTCCGGTACCGGCTGGCCATCCTTCACGGATCCTGCCGTCGCTGAGAATATCGGCACACGGCCGGACGACTCCTACGGCATGCATCGTACCGAAGTGTTCTGCAAGAACTGCGGCGGGCACCTTGGACATGTGTTCACTGACGGCCCACAAGACGCCGGCGGTAAGCGGTATTGCATAAACTCCGTTTGTCTCGAATTCGAGAAGTCAGATACGCAGGCTTGAAAAGCGGAAGGGTTCTTCGGGCGGCGTTTGCTTTTATCCACCTCTCGTCATAGGGTAGGGGCAAGCCTCTGGTCCGCTTCTCCAGAGGAGCGAGTGCTAGCTCGCTTAAGCAAAGAATGGGTCGGGGTCGGACCATGAGGCATGGCTACTTGATGCTCCTTCCCTCTCTAGCCGGGTTCGTGCGCCCGTAATCACTATGCGGTACCAGCGTTATAAATAGCGAAGCACCGAAGCCCCGCGCGATTCGCGGGGCTTCATCTTTGATGGGATACTACTCATATGAAAACTGACGTTGCAGTATTTGGAGGCGGATGTTTCTGGTGCACGGAGGCAGTATTCAAGATGCTCCGCGGCGTGAAGGCGGTTGAGCCGGGATATGCAGGCGGAACGAAGCCGAACCCGACCTATCTTGAGGTTGCCGGGGGCGATACAGGATACGTTGAAGTTGCCCGTGTTGAGTACGATCCGGCGGAGATAGCGTACCGCGACCTCATGACGGTCTTCTTCGGAAGCCACGACGCAACGCAACTGAACCGCCAAGGGAATGATGTCGGTACTCAGTACCGCTCGGTCATCTTTTATACGACCGACGAACAGAAAGCTGAGGCAGAAGCACGCATAGCGGAACTGAATGCATCCGCGAAGGATGGTGAACCTGTCGTGACTACCGTCGAACCGCTCACGAACTACTACACCGCCGAGGACTATCACAAGGACTATTACGCAAATAACAAAACCGCGGGATACTGCCAGGTCATCATAGCGCCGAAACTGCAGAAGGTGCAGAAAGAATTCGCAGACCTACTCGCGCGTCCATCTTGACAAATATGTTTTAAAGCGCACAATATATACGGCCGCTCTTTTCTTGAAGCGGACGAGGCGGACTCGTAAGAGCCGCGCCAG
>CAZLVR010000012.1:0-12992 GCA_964563365.1 uncultured Candidatus Saccharibacteria bacterium
TCAACGGCGCCGCCTCCTCGACGCAGTTCTCGGCGACGGTGGCGTACTTTGG
Source organism: uncultured Candidatus Saccharibacteria bacterium (assembly GCA_964563365.1). Taxonomy (GTDB): domain Bacteria; phylum Patescibacteriota; class Minisyncoccia; order Phycocordibacterales; family Phycocordibacteraceae; genus C7867-001. Next base: position 53 of record CAZLVR010000012.1, read on the forward strand.
GGGCTCCGCTACCTCGACCTTCACGAGTGCCGGGTGGCTTGGCATCGGGAGCTCCTCGCCATGGGCGCAGCTCTCGATCAACCCAACCGCGACGAACGGTGCAGCGCCGGCGTTTGCGATCGGCTCCACTACGTCGACGTACTTCCTCGTGACGAACGGCGGGAAGGTTGGGGTCGGCACCACATCGCCGTACGCGACGCTCTCAGTAGCGGGGAATATCGCAGGCACATACCTGAACGCCGATAGTGCATCCGCAACGTCGACGTTCGCCGGAGGTCTTGCCGTCGGCGGCGGTGCACTTACCTACGACTATTCGTCGGGGCTTACGTCGATAAACAACCTTGCTCTCGGCGCGATGACCTTCGATACGGATTCCGGCGCTATCTCCTGGATCGACATGCCGGTAACCACGAACGCGTCCGCGGGCACGGTCGAGAGCTATAGCGCCCAGCTCGACGGCACGCCGGTGCTTACCGTCTATGGCGTTTCGAACGGGTCGGGCGGCGTCGCGTCGACCTCAGTCGGCATCGGCACCACCTCGCCGTATGCGAAGCTCTCCGTTGACGCTCCGGCAGGGTACGCGCCGTTTGCGATCGGCTCCTCAACAAAGAATCTCTTCTTCGTAACCGCTGCCGGAACGACGACCGTCGGCAAGGGCTTCGATATCATCGGCGCGACCGCGACCTCTTCCTCAAACGTCGGTTTCAATATCACTTCCGGCTGCTACGCCATCAACAACGTCTGCGTAGGCGGCTCAAGCTCCGGCCTCGCCTCATACGACGCCTTCACGCACCCGGCAGCAGGGCAGTCAGCGACCACTTCCTTGATGCTCTTCAATGGCGCCGCGTCCTCGACGCAGTTCTCGGCGACGGTGGCGTACTTTGGGGGATCGGCGACCTCGACCTTCACGTCGGGGGGTGCGCTCGGCATAGGCACGACCACGCCATGGTCGAATATTTCGAGTGCAGGCGCACTTCTTGACCTCACCACAAATGGAACAGCACGGTTGGTCTTCCATAACACCGGTACGACCCAGGAAGCACGCGTCGTTAATACGGGTACCGGGTTCCTCCTTGATGTCGCGGGGGCAGCGACGGCATCGAATAACTACATCGCGTTCCAGACCGGAAACACGAATTCAAGCTACTCAGCTACCGAGCGGATGCGTATTGCCTCGGACGGTAATGTCGGTATTGGCTCGACGAGTCCCTGGGCGCAACTCTCGATCAACCCAACCGCGACGAACGGTGCAGCGCCGGCGTTTGCGATCGGCTCATCGACCGGCACAAGCTTCGTGGTCACTAATACGGGAACTGTCGGCATCGGTACGACGAGCCCGGCGAACGTGCTCGAGGTGGCGGGCGGGAGCGCGCCGCTGACGCTCACGAACACCGCGGGCGGAAGTTATGATCTCATCCTTAGAAATGGTCTCACCTACGCGACGAACCGGATCGGTATTGATGCAAACGGCACGTTCAATATAGCCACCTCGACCGGCAACAGTGTGTTCTCGATAACTGCTGCGGGTAACGTGGGTGTCGGCACCACGAGCCCAACAAGAAATCTCACTGTCTATGCCGCATCCGCACCACGTATCAGCATTGATGCCAATGCGGATGGAACACCGGGGTACGAGTTGTGGGAAGGCAATGTTCGCAAGTGGCTGCTGTTCAACAATACTGACGATTCGTTCCGTATACGTGATGGCGGAACGAACGACTTTGTCACTGTTGCGAATACCGGCACCGTCGGCATCGGTACGACGACCGTCTCCGGCAGCCGCCTCGTGACCATCGGCAGCAGCGCGGACGCGAACCTTGCGCTTACCGCGAACTCAAACGGAAAGTACTGGGCGTTCGACACCATCTCATCGGGCGGCAGGCTCCGCATAGCGAACGGGGTGAACGGCGAGGTGTTCACGATCCTCGAGAGCGGCAGCGTCGGCATCGGGAATACGAGCCCGCTCGCCACGCTCGACGTCTCGAACGCGCTCGGCACGCAGTACGCGACCACGACCGTCCTTGCTCGCGGTATTGTCGACGGCAACTTCCTCCTCACCACCCGCAAGGGAGAGACGACGAACGCAAGCGGCGACATCATGTCGAAGATCAGCCTCAACTATGCTGGCGGCTTCGAGAACGCGTCTGTGAACTTCCATCGCGGCGATACGACGACGGGCGGGTTCCTCTCGTTCGCGACGAATAACGGCACCGAGCGCATGCGCATCGACACGGGTGGGAATGTCGGCATCGGGACGACGTCGCCGAGATGGATGCTTACGATCGCGTCTTCGACTGCACCGCAGCTCACCCTCACAGACGGTTCTTCGACCGCTGCGCCGTTCAACTTCCGCGCGATCAACGGCACCTTCTATATCTCGACTTCGTCGCCGACGACCTTCGCGACGACCTCGACGAGCCTCCTCTCTTTCAACGGTGCGACCGGCTCGACGACCGTCCAGAAGCTCACCGTCGCGAACCTCGTGAACTGCGACACCATCGATTCGGACGCGAACGGGAACCTCAAGTGCGGTACGGACGCAGGCGGCGCCGGCGGCTCTCCGGCGGGCTCCGGTACCGAGATCCAGTACCGGAACGGCAGCTCCTTCGGCGCGATCTCCGGAAGCGCGTACGACGGTACGACACTCACGCTTCCGAGCCTCCTCGCCTTCGCGAGCCGCGCGACCACGACCATCACGAATAACACGCCGTACGCGTGGACCATTGCGACCTCCTCGACCGGTCTCCCGCTTATCGCGATCGACACGACGACAAATAACGAGAAGGTAACGATCGGTACGCCGGGCGGCGATGTCCATATCGGCATCACGGGCTCCGCGTCGAACCTCGTGTTCGAGAACTCTTCGTCCATTAATGCAAAGGGTACGGGCACCATTACCCTCGGTACGACTGGCGACATCATAAACTCCGCAGTGAAGCTTGGCGTCGCCTCGACGTCGCCGTGGGGCCTCCTCTCAGTGAACCCGAACGCGCTCGGCTCGGGCGTCCCGGAATTCGTCGTCGGCTCCTCGTCCGCAACGCATCTCATCGTGACGACCGCCGGCTATGTCGGCATCGGGACGACGAGCCCGGGGACGTCGCTTGTCGTCGGGGCGACGACGGCCGGCGGCGGCATCAGGATAGACGGCTCGACGACGGGCTCGATCACGCCGGCGCTGCGCCTTGATGTGAACTCGACCCAGTACACGACGCTGTCCACCGCTGCCGCGACGGATGCCGGCATGGTGGGGTCGGTCGTCGGCGATTCAGTGCTCAAGAACGCGCAGGCGAACGCCATCCTCTTCGGCACGACGAATACCGAGCGCTTGCGCATCAGCGCCGGCGGCAGCATCGGCATCGGCACGAGCACGACCGGCCTCAATAATACATTGCTTCAGGTTGCGTCCGGCGGCTTCTTCGCAGGCGGCAGCGAGGACCCGGGAGGCACGAATGTATCCCCGGGGACGTTCATCGGCTTCAACCAGAGCGGAGGATACGGCTTCATCCAAGCGAAGAAGACCGGCGTCCAAAGCTATAACTTGGTCCTCAATCCTGCGGCAGGCGGCGGGAACATCGGTATCGGCACGACAGCCCCGCAGTACAAGACCGATATCTACAGTAGCTCGAGTAATGGAAGTATCGCTACCCTCCTTGGTATCGATACGGGCACGCAGAACCCGACCGTCGCGGGCTCCGGAGCCGTAATTGCTTTCAAGGGCATCGGTGCGAATGCGAATTACGGCGCCGTCGGCGGGTATGGAAACGGGACCTTGGCCGGTATGGGCATCTGGGGCGGCACCAATACCGGCAGCCCGCATCTCTATGTGACGAGCGCCGGGAACGTCGGTATCGGGACGACCTCGCCCACGAACGTCCTTGAGGTCGCGGGCGCAAGCGCGCCGCTCACGCTCACGAACACCGCGGGCGGCGGTTACGATCTCATCCTTCGGAACGGGACGACGTATGCGACGAACCGAATCGGGATTGATGCTAACGGCACATTCAATATCGCCACTTCTACCGGCAGCAGTGTATTTGCAATTACAGCTGCCGGCGATATCGGCATCGGCTCGACTTCGCCGTTCGCGAAGCTTGCCGTCATCTCCGAGAACGCGGGCAACGAGCTCTCGCCGCTTCTCTGGATCGCGACTACTTCGACCGCAGGCGCGAGCCAATACCCGGTCCTCTATGCGGCCGCGACGACGACCGGGAAATTGAACTATTCCCGCGTCGCCATCGGTACGACTTCGCCGTGGGGCAATGCCGGGCTCCGTGACCAGTTCACGGTCGACGGCCGTATCTATCAGACCTGGCGGTATTCATCATGCGACTTCGTCGGCTCATCTATCGGTACGGCGCTCTCAGCTGACACGAACGCGACAAACAATCCGATCTGCGGCGACTTCGTCCTCGACTTGAACTCTGGCACTACTGCAATCGCAGGTTCCTACCCGCCGTACTACGAGCTTCGCTCGGCTGCGACGCCGACCGCAAACTCCGGTAACGCGATGCGTATGGCGTCGATGGTCGCGTCTGCAACCACAAGTCCGGTCATCGAGGCGTGGGTCAGGATGCAGGATGCCGCGACCGCGACCACGACGCCGTTCCGTTTCGTCGGTCTTACCAGTGCTGCAAACGGCGGTACGACCCTCGGTACCGTCCCGGCGAACGGCGTGTACTTTGCTGCGACCTCGACGGCCACCTGGAAGGCCATCACTCGCAAGGCAAGCGTCGAAACTATGACTGATACGGGTATTGCGACGACTTCGACCAACTTCCAGAAGATGCGCATTGAGACGAACGATCAGGAAGTCATCTTCCTCATCAACGGCAACGTCGTTGCGCGTCATACGACGAACATCCCAGTTGTCTATATGGCACCGGCCGTCATCTCTGCGATCGCGACTGGCGCCACAAGCGGCACAGCAAACGCGTATCGCGCGATGGACATCTCGCTCATCCGGTTCTGGGTAGACGATCCGCCGACCGCAGTCGCTACTGGCGAAGCTGTCCCGATTGAAGATTCCTTCGACCCGGTCCAGGGTGCGGACATAGCACAGGGATATGTCGGCGAGGACCTCGATACGCTCATACCGGGTACGCTCCTTTCAAACAGCACGACGACCGAGAACGGCGTGAAGCGCTCCTCGGGCCGCTATGATACGGACGTCATGGGCGCGGTCTCGATGGCGCCGCGGTTCACCCTCGGCGACGAGGCGTCAACGACCGTGCGCGTCGGCATGCTCGGCCGCGTCCCGGTCATTGTCTCGACCGAGAACGGGCTTATAAAGAACGGCGACCGCGTCGTCGCCTCGAGTCTCCCGGGCATTGGCATGAAGGCGCAGCGTCCGGGCATGATTGTCGGCCGCGCCACTACGAACTTCCCGACGGACGAGGATGGGGACCCGATCTGCGACCCGATCCTGGTGGAGGAACTTGCGGCGGCGGGCGTCGAGCTCCCGGAGAATGCCTGCGTTGCGCGCGTCATCGTAAACCTAAAGCCGGGCTTCGACTTCTCCATAGGCGAGCTCGTCCAGGATGTGACTGGCGCGGCAGTGGATGCGGTCGCTGCCATGAACGAGCTCCTTAACTCTTCCTTCCAGAAGGGCGCTGAGCTCACTAAGTTCGTGACCGGCCAGCTCGTCGCGAAGCTCGCAGTCGTCGAGAAGCTTTTCGCGAAGGGAATCACCATCATGCCGGACGGCCGCATCGTGCTCCCGTCAGGTCCTGATCAGGTGACTGGCTACTCGACCTTGACCGAAGGCACGACCTCGCTCTTCATCCCGAACACCGCGGTCGAGGAGGGCTCGAAGATCTTCGTGACTCCGCGCGGTCTCCTTGCCGCACCGTTCGCGGTGACCTCGGTCCAGCCGGGTGCAGGCTTCACGGTCGAGACGACCAAGGCGCCGACTGCGGACGTGCCGTTCGATTGGCTCATTGTGAACACCTATGGTGGCGCGTCCGCACCTAACACAGCATCCGCACCTACCGCACCTCCTCCCACGGCGCCACCTCCGACAGGAGACACGGGTACCGGAACGCCTCCAGTAGGGGACACGGGCGTTGGTAGTTCGACCCCACCGGCTGACCCTGGCGCAGGAGGAGGATCGGTTACTCCTGACCCAGGTTCAGATACGGCTCCTCCAGCCGATACCGGGACTGCGGGCGGAGATACGAGCACTGCCCCAGATTCCGGCACCGCAGGTTCGGGTGACGTTGGGGGAGGTAGTGCGGACGCGGGCGGCGGGACGCCGGGCGGGTAGGCTGCTATGCTTAGCGCGTCTGTATGAAGAAGCTCCCCATACTTACGGTCGTTGTCCTGCTCACGCTGTCGCTGGTTGCAGTGGTTCTTTGGGGTATGTTCGCGTCGCCGGACCCAAAGGACGATGCTTCGTCTCTTATCGACCCGACGAGTATAGGAACCGTCCCGCCCATGACGGTAGGCGAGCGCGTATTGCTCGAGGAGGGTATACAGACATACGCCGCGAACGAGATCGCGCATGGCGCGATCGTGAACTACAGCGTGTATTTCCGCGATCTCATGAACGGCCCGGTCATCGCGCTGCATGAAAACGAGGATTTCGCTCCTGCCAGTCTCTTGAAGCTTCCGATCGCGCTCTGGTACTACAAACGCGAAGATACATTTCCGGGATTCCTCGACTCGGAGATACTGTATGCGGGGCCGAACGGAACCGGCTCGGTTCACTATCCGCCTTCACATCCGCTTATTCCGGGCACCACGTACACGCTTAGAGAGCTTATTAACCGCATGCTCGCGGACTCGGACAATGATGCGACCGAGGTGCTTATCGGTTATGCAGGCGTAAATTACGGGAACGGGACGGAGGGAGGAGGTCGCGATGTTATCAATCAGGTGTACCGCGACCTCGATATAGAGCCGATCGCGGACTACGCGACCTATGTCATCGACGTACATACGTACATCGCCTTCTTTCGCACGCTCTATACGGGAATCTATCTGAGCCACCGTTCGTCCGCCGCCATCCTTGAGCATCTCTCGCATTCGTCGTTCACGAGAGGATTGATCGCCGGTCTTCCTTCTGGGATCGTTGCGGCGCACAAGTTCGGCGAACGACAGCTCGATGCTAACGGCCTCGTTCAGCTCCACGATTGCGGCATCGTCTACGCAGCGCGCCCGTACCTGCTCTGCATCATGACGCAGGGGAAGGATTATGACGCGATGGCTCCGTTCATAGCCGAGGTTTCGAAAAAGGTGTATAGCATGATGAGCGAGGGCGGCTCCTGATACCATTGATGCATCGGATATGAAGCTCCAGAGATTCTTTGGCCAGGGCTGGGTCATTGCTATCATCGCGATGGTTATCGGATTTCTTGGCGGCATAGTTCTCCCGCCTTCGCTCCAGCGTTCTGTGAAGGAAACAATAGGACAAGACACTCGCGAACTTGGTAACCAGTACCGCTTCATCAGCCCACTCCTTGCGTGTGCTGACGAAGACCTCACGATGCTTCCGAACGATAAGACGAACGCACTTGAAGATGCGCTTTCAGACTTGATCGCTCAACAGAAGAGCACTGGAAAGGTTTCTGAGGCAGGCGTGTACTTCAGGGAGCTGAACGGCGGTCCGTGGATCGGAGTCGATTTTAATGAGACGTTCACTCCAGGGTCTCTCCTCAAGGTTCCACTCGCGATGAGCGTGTATCATCTTTCAGAAACTGATCCCGGCCTTCTTGCGCGGACGATCGAGTTTGAGGGCGGAACGGCGCCAGCGACTGAGCACTTTACGGCGCCGGTTATAACTCCCGGGACCTATGCGGTCGAAGATCTCGTGCGCGCCGCCCTCGTCAATTCCGATAACAATGCGACCTTGCTAGTTGCAAAGATCATCGGGAAAGATGCGATCGAAGATTCATACGCCCATCTCGGTGTCACGGTCCCGACGTCAGGCATGGACTACACGACTACGGTCCGCACGTACGCATCCTTCTTCCGTATCCTCTATAACGCCACCTATATTTCGCGCGGCGCTTCAGAGAAGGTGCTTTCCATGCTTGCTGAATCGAAGTTCACTGACGGCCTTGTCGCCGGAGTTCCGCCGGGCGTCATAGTTGCACATAAGTTTGGCGAGCGAGCGCTCTCGGACGGTGGGCTCGTGCAGCTCCATGACTGCGGGATCATCTACCGCGAGAAAAACCCGTATCTGCTGTGCGTCATGATGCGCGGAAAGGATTTTTCCTCGCTCGCCTCATCAATTGCCGAAGTATCGAGGCTCGTCTGGGATTCCCTCGAGTAGAAGCGGGCGTAGTAAAATGCGCGCATGGCAGGCACTCGGGCAGCAGTCATCGCCGCGCTTCTCATCGCACTCTCGCTTGCGGGCTTCTTCTTTATGCGAAACGGAGCGAAGCCGGTGATCGTCCCGGCGCCCATCTCCGGCTCCGCGTTCTCTTCTGCGCTCACGAAGGCATACGCGAACGATACGTATCAATTCTCGCTCTCTATGCCAGACGGCTTTACAGTGCACGAATCTCCAGCGGATGAAGATGGCATCACGACCATTCTCCTTCAGAACGAGAGTGGCGATGGAATCCAAATACGCGTCACACCCGGAGCAAGTGGCGCACGCACACTGTCTGCGGACGATATCCGCGCAGCTATCCCTGACCTCACTATCGAGCATCCGGAACCGGTCGCCCTGGGGACCGAGTACGAGGGCGTCGCGTTCCTCTCCGACAACGACGCATTCGACGGCGCGAGCCGCGAGGTGTGGTTCTACTTCCGCGGCAACCTCTACCAAATCTCGACCTATGCGCGGCTCGACGGGCTCATGAAAGCTGTGTTTTCGACCTGGACCTTCCTATGATGTATCGCCCCCTCGCCGCGCTCGCGCTCATAATCGCGTTCATCGCGGTTACGTCTCCTCAGCAGGCGGGGGCGGTTGCGGCATCGCTCTCAAAGCCGCCGAATAACCTCGGACTCGTCGGGTATTGGCCGCTGAATGAAGCGACTTCGACGCAGGCCGGGGACTATTCGGGGAATGGGAGTACAGGAACACTTTCCGGCTCGACGCTCCCGACCTGGGTCGCGGGCAGGGCGGGGAGCGGGCTTTCCTTCAATGGAACGACCGCGTACGTGTCCTTGGGGAACCGTTCTGTGCTGAAGGCAAACGCATGCACGCTCTCGTTCTGGGTTAAGACGACGACCGATACGGACACCTCTCCCTTTTCTGGAACGGAAGCAGCGACAGGAAATGGATGGGCGATAGAGCTCGGCGGGAGCGCAACTGGGAATCTCACGAACGAACTCATCAGTATCTTCCAGGATACGGGCGAAGTGGTCGGGTATACAACCGCAACCCGGAGCGAGCTCTTTGACGGACGATGGCATCATATCGTCATTACTGCGAGCGGTTCAGCAAACAGCACGAAGATATATCTTGATGGCACGGCAAAGACGGTGACCGTTCCGTTCACCGATCCGGGGCACTGCACCGGGCAAGATGCGGCCATTGATACGTTTGCACTTGGGGCAGAAACTATCAGTGGTAGCCCAAGCATCTTTTTCTCAGGAACGCTCGACGACGTACGATTCTATAGCCGCGTTTTGTCTCCCACAGAAGTAACTGCATTATATGCGCGCGGTTCGACAGCCGGTGCGCGTATCAATGCGTCTTCGAAAACACTCCAGATCGGAACGTCGCTTGGGACCGGGCTGTCCGGTTTTTGGACTCTCGACGGCGCGGACGTCATCTGGACGTCCGCGACCGCCGGCACAGCGCGCGACAGTTCCGGAAATGGGAGGAGCCTCACGCTAAACAGCATGAACCGCGGGACAAGTGTCACACCCGGGAAACTTGGGCAAGGGCTTACCTTCAACGGTTCAAGTTCCTCGCTCAGCACTTCTTTGAATCTCTCGTCCTTCATTACTGCTTCGAACGCGACGATCGCAGTTTGGATAAAGCCAACCGGGACGCCGAGCGGTACGCAGATCGTGATAACGGATGATACGTTTGAGGACGTGACGATAGTGCGCGACGATGCGTCTACGTTCTCGGTCAATAACTGGGACGGTGCTGGGTATGACACTGTTTCAATTCCGTATACGAACAATGAGTGGATGCACATCGTACTCGTCCATACCGGCGGGACGCTGTATGCGTATAAGAACGGGTCTATCGTCGGTTCCGTAGCAAGCGGCAACACCACTAATCTTGCTGACCCGCTTATCGTTGGCGCGTCGAATGCGACCGCCTACTTCAATGGCAGCATGGACGAGATCCGCACCTATACCCGGGGGCTGTCCGCGGCGGAAGTAAAGCAGCTGTATCTTCTCGGAGCGATGAAAATTCGTCCGTAGCCGAAGCATCCGGCTGCGCGCAGACTATTCCGATGTATTTATTCACCCAGTGAGCCCGGTGTCTCAGATCCACCCAGTACCATATATGGTACTGGGTGGTACCGATCTCAGAGTCATTTCGGCTCGGGGAAGAGCAAGAAATGAAGAGGATATTTCTTCTTCAGTCGGAACAGCATGCTCGTCGCGTATTTTCTCTTATCATCGCGTCGCGCCATCTCTTCCTCGAGTGCTGCGATAGTGTCTTCATACCCTGGCATCTGGTCTGCAAGCCACCGACCGACATTCCGCACGGTCGTGCGGCCGGTCCCGAGCCGCGTGCAAACTTCGTCATAGCTGCTGCCGGAGAGGAGCAGGCGGGCGATGAGAATACGCCGCCCGAGCATGATGCGCTCACTCTCAGTCAGTAGGTCGCGCAAGAAGCGCTTCATGGCCGCGCGACCGCGAACTGTGCCGGCTGCAGTATACAGCGCGTCAAGCGTACGCATCCGTTCCGTATCACCGAGCTCAGCCGCCTTCTTTTTCATATCCGAACAGTACTATATATGGTACTGCGGGAGCGGACGGATGTGGGGATATGGGGACGGCCGTCAGATGCTAGACTGCAGGCACCATGAAAAAACTACGCGTTGCTATTAACGGATTCGGGCGTATCGGCCGAGCATTCGTCCGACAGGCTTACGGCCGCGACGATCTTGAGGTGGTTGCAGTAAACGACCTCGGCTCCCTTGAAAGTCTCGCGTATCTGCTCAAGTACGACACCGTCTACAAGCAGGCTCCGTTCGACGTTACCGGCAAGGACGGCGCGCTTATTGCGGGAGACTGGACGATGAAGTTCCTTTCCGAGAAGGAGCCGTCGGCGCTCCCGTGGAAGGACCTTGCTGTCGACGTGGTTATTGAGTCGACCGGCTTTTTCACCGACTACGAGAAGGCGAAGGTGCACGTAGATGCAGGGGCGAAGCATGTGGTTATCTCTGCGCCCGCGAAAGGGGACGAGAGCCTCGGCGCAACCATACTTATGGGACTCAATGAAGATAAGTTCGGCACCTGCTCGGTGACGAGTAACGCGTCCTGCACGACTAACGCTGCTTCTCCGGTCATCGCTATTCTTGACGAAGCTATCGGCATAGAGAAAGCCATACTCTCGACCACTCATGGGTACACTGCGTCCCAGGCGCTTGTCGACGGGCCGTCAAAGAAGGATCTTCGCGAAGGTCGGGCGGCCGCGCAGAACATCGTGCCATCCTCGACCGGCGCCGCTATCGCGGTAACCAAAGCGTATCCGGCACTTGATGGAAAATTCGACGGTATATCGCTGCGGGTTCCCGTGCCGGCCGGCTCGATCGCAGACATAACGTTCATCGCGAAACGGCCGACGACTGTCGAAGAGGTGAATGCGGCGCTTGTCGCCGCCGCGAAGACCGATCGTTGGAAGGCGACATTTTCCGTAACTGACGAGCCTGTCGTCTCCTCCGACATACTCGGGAATCCGCACGCATCCATCGCGGATCTTGCCATGACACGGGTCGTGGACGGGACGCTCGTTAAAGTGCTCGCCTGGTATGACAATGAAGCCGGATATACTCATTCGCTCATCGAGCACGCGGTTAAGGCGGGGAACGCGTAGCGCGCTGCTTGCGCTTGTAGCGCTTCTTCTTGTCTGGCTCGCAAGCGTACCGACGTTCTCAGCGCGTATCCAGGGCCCTCGTGGGGAGGAGCGCATCCTTCTTTCGTACACGGTACATCCGGATGCGGCCGGGACACCCGGGGTCGTGACCTACGCATATGCTGGCGAGAAGCTTTCGCCACGCATCGTTCCTGACGAGGACGTTGCAAGGCGCACGGAGACTTCCTATACGCGCTATCTCGGCACGGTGTACGAGGGTGCCGCTGCGCGGGACGTCTACGAGCTTATCGCGTACTCGGAACCAACCTACGCGAAGGTCGGTTCCGCCTGGTACATGCGCGAAACAGCGACGACGACACTTACCGAGCTCACCACCGCGCTTCGCGGGAATCCTGTCGCTGCGCTTTTCGTCGAGCGCGCGTACGCGGATTCCGTCTCTCCCTTCTCCGGAACGGGGGATGGCTACACCATCCACACGGAGACCGGTGACGCTGAATCTCCCATCACCTTCACCGACTGCGACGGCCTCGGCGGCCTCTCGGGCCCCTCTGCGGCCGCCTCCGGCACTGCCGCGGTTGTCGATTCGATCCTGTCCGGACCTATTGCGACCCGCACCTGCGAGATAGGCCGAGGCTTCCTGCCGTTCGACACTTCCGCCATATCGAGCTCCGCCACCATATCCGCCGCGACCCTGAACGTCTATGTCACCTCAAAGGCGAACGGCGTGAATGACGGCAATGATACCGGCGTGCTCGTAGAGACGACCCAGGCCTCAAGCGGCACGCTCGACTATACGGACCATGCCGACGTGACTGCCACCGCAGGCGCCACCTCGCTCGATATCACGTCCATGACGACGAGCGCCTACAACACCTGGACCTTGAATGCGACCGGCCTGTCCTGGATCAAGAAGAGCGGCCAGGCATCTGCCTGCGGGACCGTCTCTGGCTATACCTGTCTTGGCCTGCGGGAAGGGCATGACGT
>CAZLVR010000013.1:0-12399 GCA_964563365.1 uncultured Candidatus Saccharibacteria bacterium
AATTGTCATCGCAAGCGCACATTTAAGAATGTTCGATTTAAATCTCACCGAACTCCCTGAAAACATTCTCGAACTTCTTGATGGTTCGGTACGCGAGGTGCTCGTCGAGCGTGAATGCGCTCCCTTCGTGGGCTATCTGGTTCCGCACCTTGTGCGCCTCCCATGCGTCCTCGACTGTCTTGAACCGGCTGCGATCGACCGCCTTCAAGCGGTCCGCGAGCGTCTCGCCCGCGTACCCGCGCTCGATAAGCATGTCGTCGAGCATGATATCAGCCTCCATGATGGCCTCGCGCCAGTCGCGATCCTGTCCGCTCTCAATAAGGCTCTGGACGTGCGCCCAGCGCGAGTGGTCGAGCGCGTCATCGGCCGCCTTCGGCTCAAGCGTGGACCACCGCTCATGCTCCTCCTGCTCGCGCAACTGATGGAGGCGGACGGTCGAATATGCAAGCACGAAGAACGCGGCGAGCGCGAATGCGAAGGATACGACGCCGAGGATGTTCCATACATGCAGTATCCAGGAGACGATGCCGCCGACGAGGTCGACGGCCGGTGTTGAGGATGCGGCGAATCCGAGCCGACTCTCATAGAGAAGCCGGAAGAAATACTCGAGATTTATGAAATGGATGGGGCCGGTCGTGCCAGGCTGCATCCCTTGATTATAGCGCCTCCCCGGTCACTGCAGCGCCTATCGAAAACAGCAGATGATCAGCACCGTGCGGGGCCGTGAAATGGATGCCGGCCGGAAGCGCGACACCTTCCCGCTCAACGGTACCCATCGGCACTGATATGGCAGGCATGCCGGTCAGGTCCGCAGTCACCGTGAATACGTCCTCGAGATACATAGCGACCGGGTCGCTCCCCTTCTCTCCGGCCTTGAAGGCAGGCGCGGGCGTCGTCGGGAATGCGACGACATCGCACACGGCGAATGCTGAATCATATTCCGCGCGCAGAAGGTCGCGAGCAGCCTCGGCCTTCCGATAGTACGCGTCTATGTACCCGGACGAAAGTACGAAGGTGCCAAGAAGGATGCGGCGCTTCGTCTCCGGGCCGAAACCTTCCGTACGCGAAAGCAGATAATCGTCGAGGAGCGTCTTCCCGCGGGATGCATGCCCGTAGCGCATGCCGTCGAGGCGCGCGAGGTTCGTCGAAACTTCTGCTGGCATCACGACATAGTAGGCCGCAAGCGCGTACGACGAGGTTGGGAGCTCGATATCGACGACCGTGTGACCCGCTTGTGCGAGTTTCGCGAGCGTCTCATCGAAATTCTTCAGGAGGTCGGGATCGATTCCGTCCGCAAGGAGGTGGCGCGGCACGCCGATGCGGAATGTCGCGGGCACCGTGCGCGCCGGATACGTAGTGTCCGCTATCGTGGTCGAATCCATCGGATCATTCCCGCGAATCGTCTCATAGAGCGTCTTCGCGTCTGCGACCGTCTTTGCGAGCGGACCCGCCTGATCAAGCGACGAACCCATGGCGATGAGGCCGGATCGGGAGACTGCGCCATAGGTCGGCTTAAGCCCGACAAGCCCGCAATGCGCCGCTGGCTGTCGTATAGAGCCACCGGTATCAGTGCCGATAGCGATAGGTACGATGTTTCCCGCAACCGCAGCGGCAGAACCCCCTGAAGAGCCGCCCGGGACCCGGGCCAGGTCGAGAGGGTTCAGGACGCGTCCATACGCCGAATTCTCGGTCGAGCTGCCCATCGCGAATTCGTCCATATTCGTGCGGCCAAGGAACAGCGCGCCTGCCTCGCGAAGCTTCTTCGCGACAGTCGAGTCATATGTTGCGATGTAATTCTCAAGCATCTTCGAGGACGCGCTCGCGATCTTTCCCTCAATGAGAATATTGTCTTTGAGCGCAACAGGAATCCCGCACAGCATGGGGACGTCCCCATCATCGACACGCTTCTGCGCAGCCTCTATGGCCGCATCATCCGCCTCGAACACTTCGCGGAACGCATTCAGTTTCTCAGCTTTTGCAGCGGCATAGCATGAATCCCACAGCTCACGGACGGTGAGTTCCTTTGCACGAAGCGCTCGTGCCGCTTCCGCAACCGTCATCGATGCTGGATTAGTCATGACTGATGATCTGCTTTACCTTTAGTGCGTCTCCGTCCTTTGCCGGGAATTGCACAGTGAGTGCGTTCGTGTAGAAGCCGGACTCATGCGGAGCAGTATCCGCTCGCATCACATTGCGAATCGCCGGGCGGGACACACTACCCTTCGAGACGGAGAGCGCCTCTATCTGCCCTACGTACGCAAGGATGCTCTCGAATTCCTTCGCAAATTTCGGAAGTTCCTCATCGGTCACCTGTATGCGGGCGAGGGCGGCGAGCTTCCTGACGTCATCAGCGGATGCCATATAGAGGGGACTGTATCACAAGGAGAGCCTGCGACGGAACTCCGCTTCGTCGATGACCTCGACCCCGAGCTCGTGCGCTTTTGCAAGTTTCGATCCCGCATTCTCCCCAGCAAGGACGAAGGTTGTCTTCTTCGAGACGGAACCGGCAGGGCTCCCGCCCGCCTCCCGCACGAACCCCTCTGCCTCGTCGCGGCTCATCCCAGGCAGCGTCCCGGTAACGACCACCGTCATGCCGGACAAGGGTCCTGTCGACGGCGCAGACACGCTCCGCACCGTGAGGTGTTTCAGGAGCCGATCAAGCATCGCTTGAGTATCCGAATCGGAAAACCACTGAGCGACCGCCTCCCCGACGACATCTCCAATGCCTTTTACCGCTGCTATCTCTTCTGCAGATGCTGTAGAGAGAGCGCGGAGCGTCTTGAAATGGGTCGCGAGCAGATACGCAGTCTCTTCGCCCACATGCGGGATGGAGAGGCCGACAAGGAGGCGATCGAGCGACACGTCGCGCGCGGCGCGGAGCGCGGCGAGCAGATTATCCGCGGACTTCTCCTTGAACCCCGGGAGCGCGAGAAGCTCGTCGCGGGTCAGGTCGAAGAAATCATGAAATTCGCCGACGAGCTCATGCTCCATGAGGAGCTTCACGGTTTTCCCGCCAAGTCCGTCAATGTCGAGCGCGGACTTGCCGGCAAAATGCGTAAGCTTCCGCTCCTGCATGAGAAAAGAACCGATGACGCAGCGGTGCGCCGCCTCTCCCGGCACCCGTTCTATGGAGCCGTCGCCGCCGCAGAGCGATGAATGCGTCGGAAACTTCCACTTCTTCTCCTTCCCCGTGCGGAACTCCGGAAGCACCTGTACTACCTCAGGGATGATGTCTCCTGCTTTCTGGAGGATCACCGTGTCGCCCACGCGTATGTCCTTCTCCCGTATGAAATCCTCGTTATGGAGGGTTGCGCGCGCGACGGTCGTTCCCGCGACCGCGACCGGCTTAAGGTGCGCGACGGGAGTAAGGACGCCTGTGCGGCCGACCTGGAGCGTGATGTCTTCCACGACGGTGGTCACCTGCTCGGCCGGAAACTTGAACGCTATCGAGAATCGCGGCCCCTTCCCCGTATAGCCGAGCGCATCCTGATGCCGCTTCTCATCGACCTTCAGCACAACGCCGTCAAGCTGATAATCGAGTGCATCGCGCCTCGTACCCTGCCATACCCTCCAGAACGCAATCGCCTCGTCGACCGATGTCGCGCGGATATGGTTCTCGTTCACCGGAAGCCCGAGCGCCTTCAGGTACTCAAGCTCCTCGTACTGGGTCTCGGGGAACGGATCGCTCGTGACGTCAATGTCATAGAGGAATACGCCGAGCGGGCGCGCTGCCGCTATCGTCGAGTCGAGCTGGCGGATTGAACCTGCTGCCGCATTCCGCGGATTCGCAAACGGCTGCTTCCCGGCCGCAACTTGCTTTGCGTTCAGCGCCGCAAGACCGGAACGGGTCATATACACTTCTCCTTCGACGACAAGATCGATGGGGCGCGGGAGCGCATCAGGAACCGACGGAATGGTGCGGACGTTATGCGTGACATCTTCGCCGACGATGCCGTCCCCGCGGGTCGCAGCAGTCACGAGTCGTCCCGTTTCGTATGTAAGGATGATATGAAGTCCGTCAATCTTCAGCTCGACCGAGTATGCGGGATCTTCGGACGTACCGAGCGATTTCTCGATGCCGCGGCGCACACGCTCGTCGAATTCGCGGAGCTCCTCTTCGCTAAACGCATCGTTCAAGGACCATTGCGTCGCGGTGTGGCGCACTTTCGCAAGTTCCGGAAGCACATTCCCGGATACTACCTGCGTTGGAGAATTCGACGTGATGAGTTCTGGGTACTCTGCTTCAAGCGCGGCGAGCTCGTGTTTGAGGGAATCGAGCGCCTCCGGAGAAATGGAGGAGACGTCCCGTTCGTGCACCTCCGCACGATACGCGGTAATAGCATTACGGAGCTTTTTCGCCCGCTCGCGGGCCTCCTTTGGAGCAGCCATAGGTACGAAGAAGTATAGCAAGCACGGTCTTAGTCCGCCGGGAAGGCAGGGCGCGCCGTGCGAGGGCCGTCAGTACGAAATCTTGAGGCCGCGCTCGATGCGGCGTGGATTCCCCGTATCGCATACGTTATAGCCGCTTGCGAATATCTGGGTTGCGTTGTCCGCCGCCTTATAGATCTTCGCGAACCCGAGAGTGCCGCCGCCCGCGCACGGAAGCGTGAAGGTCCGCGTCCGGTACGTCGTACCGCCTACGGTAACCGTCTGATTCGAGTTGAAATCGACTGCCACGTTCGCCTGTTCCGTACAGGTCACGCTTGCGGAGGACGCGGTGTAGGAAAACGCAGCTCCATGCTGATCGTAATACAACGCGCATTCAAGCACGGCGTCCGCGGCATAGAATGCGAACTGGGATTGCTTCGCGGAGGAAGCGAGGACGGACTGCTTATACGCGATATCGAGGAGCGCGAGGCCGATAGACAGCGCGACCGCGCCGAGGACGACGGCGACAAGCAGGGTGAAGCCTCGGTAAGCAGGAAGCATCATACCCGCCACACGGGACGCATCGGGAGCGATACGACCTATTCGCATAGTAGAAATGTTACGTACATGAACAATGTGGTGGATCATAGCCAGTCGCGGAGCGTATCGACCACGCTCGCCGAGTAACTCTGCCGTGCGTTCGTCCAGGTAACCATGACCGTCACGCGAACTTCCGTCGTCGAGATCTGGGTGAGCTGCACATACCGGCGGAACGAGGTCTGCGTCCCGGTACCCTGCTGGTTGTAGAGGCCGGTTGTAGAGAGATAGAGTGCGGGCACGGATGCGGAACTATATGAGGCAATTGCGCTCGGGTTCGTATTGTAATCGCCCTGGGACGGATCGACGGTGCAATAGCCGGTCGGCGTTGCGCCATAGCAGGAAAGGCCCGAGAGGCCGGTCATCCAGGACGCACGGCCGTTCAGATAGTTCGCGTCGCGGATGCTCCGGATATATTCCATCCCCTCCTGCGCTAAGGACGAAGCAATGAGCTTATCCCGGGCGACATAAGACGCATTGAGTGCATTATTCACCGCAATGTAGGGGCCAACGAGTGCAATCGAAAGGACCGTGATAGCGACCATAGTCTCAACGAGAGTGAAGCCTCGCTCTGCAGTCATGGTTCTCATGGTATCTCAAGCAGGCGCATGGTCCCGCCGCCTTCAATGCTGAAGGACACCGTCTTCCCCTGCCCTGCGTTCATACTCCCCGCGATTACAAAGGTCACCTGTGGTTGTATCTTCGTGCCGCTCTCCTGGCCGACGCCGCGCACATAGAAGTTGAGGGTCTGTACGGTGATCGCGGGATCAGTGATTGGGTAGCTCGTGCCGTCGACGCTCTGATAGACCTGGCCGTTTGAGAGCGAGTAAACAATGGCGCGCGACGGCGATTCGCTGTCAGTGAAGCCAAACGAGGTGCCGGCAGTGACGGTGCAGTTTGGCGTGCCGCTTGAGTTGTTGCACTTATAGCTGGTACCAGTACGCACCGTCCTCGACATGCTGTCGACCGCGAAGGAGAGATTCGAGACGACCTCGTTCACCGCGCGCGCGCGCCGGTCGAGGTCGATGAGCGTGAAATACGCGCCAGTCGCCGCGAGCATGACGACGCTGAAAATGCCCACAGCGACGATGAGTTCAAGAAGCGTGTAGCCTCGCACCACATTAAACCCACGAACACATTCAACAGAACGCGTGGAATCGCCGATATCGGTCCGATGGGTACGAATTGCCACGGTAAGAGAGTGGTGTGGGGTCATGGGCACGTAGAGGTTGCGACCGAAACCTGGCCGACCTGGGAAACGCAGATGGCGCGCGTACCGGCAATGTCCGCAGAGGAGATATAGATCTCAGCTTTGGTAAGTGGCTGCCATGACGACCCATAGTACGCTGCCCCCATTGTCTCTGCGACAGATCGAAGATACGTGAGCGAAATACTGGTGAGGTTCGTATCCGTTGCCGAACATCGCCGCGTTCCACTGATCGTGGCGCAGATATTACTGATCCGGAATCCACGACCAAACGTCGTCGTCTCAACGATCCCATCCTGCCCTGCTGTGTAGATACAATCGCCGGGCTTCGCGTCCGGGCTTCCAGTTGTACCAACGAGGCAGTTCGGCGGCGGCGTCACCGTGCGTACGGTGTCAGCGTATACGATGTAGGAATAGGGGTTTGCGGTAGATACGTACACGCCGTAGCCGGCGTTCTGTGTACTGCCGTATGCACGACTTGAAAGGCCGAGCGTCTGCGCCTGCCGTACCGAGAGCGCCATGGAATAGGTCGCGTCGGTGAGGTAGAGAGAGCGGTTGAACGAAGATTGCGAGACGAGCGCCATCGTCGTGATTACCGCGATGATGGAGAGCACCACGAGCATCTCGACAAGCGAAAAGCCGCGTGCTGAGGCTATGGTATGAACGCGAGCGGATTCCATTGTATGAAGTAGGCGAGCAGATAGCCGAGGGCAAGAAACGGCACGAACGGCACCTCTATACCCATTCTAGGTCCACCCCGACGCATGAACAATATGGCGATACCGCACAAGGCGCCGATCCAGAATGAGAACAAGAGTCCGGCAAATGCGTACGGCGCGACAAGAAGCGAGAGCGAAAATGCCACCGGCGCATCTCCAAGACCCATCGCTCGACCGCCGGAAAACACGTGAAGTAGTAAGAACCCGAGCGCGATGAACCCTGCGGTCAGAAAGGCACCGCCAAGCTCATACGCCGACGGCACGCGTGCGAACAGCGTCACTGCCGAGAGAATGAGGAGCAGCACGGATGCGTACGACGGTACGATCGTGTGACGAAGATCGTAGAGGACGATGAATGCAAGAACCGAAACGGCGGATAGAAACGCAAGAAGCGCGGACGAAAGACCGAACGACGCGGAAGCGAACGCGAATATGAGCGCGAGCGCGAGCTCAAGTACCGCGTAGAGCGCCGGTATCTTCGCGCCGCACGTGCGGCACCGACCAGCCGTTGATACCCAGGAGAGGATCGGAATGAGATCCTGCGGGCCGAGCTCGCGCGCGCAGGAATTGCAGCGCGAGCGGCCGGTCATATATGACTGCCCGGTATGCACGCGCTCCGCGATGACGCCTACGAAGCTCCCTATGATCGCACCGATAAGCCCGAAGGCGACCGTAAGCATTCCTCTAGTATAGGCCATACGAAAAGGCCCGCAGAGCGGGCCGTTTCGAGAACTAGTGAACGTGACCGATTACGGGCAGAGGTTGCCGGACGTAAGGGCGGTCGAGGAGGTCCCGATCTTACCGGTGGAATCGGCGCAGAAGTACACGGTACCGGACGGAGCGGCAAGGCGATGCTGGATAGCATAGCCGGTCGTGCTCGAGGTACAGAGCGGGTCGTAGGATGCGCTCGCGGAACTGAGGTCCGTGAGGATCTGGGAGATGTTCGGGTTTGAAGCCGAGGCCCAGAGGGTGCCCGCGCCCGAGCAGGCGGTACCGGTGTTCGCGGAACCGTAGCTGTTCCCGTTGTTATCGTAGTAGATTTCCGCGTTCACCTGGATAGAGCGGATTTCGCTCTGGATCTTCGCGTCAGTACCCTTCGAACGCGCCGTGTTCAAGGACGCAAGGACGACTGATGAGAGGATGCCGATAATGGCGATCACGACGAGGAGCTCGATGAGCGTAAAGCCGCGTCGAAGCCCAGAAGAAAGTACAGATTTCATAAATCAATAATGTGGTAAGAGCGGGTAATAATCCGCTTTCGTTATTGTACGCAAGTTATTGATGCTCAGGATGCGTCGTGTGGATAACCAAAGCTCGCGTACTGGAACACTTTCGCTCGAGCGATGCGCTCCTCCTCCCATGTTCCGTCGCTCACTTCCCCATACAAACATGGGGACCCAAAGAAATCAGGACTTACGAGATGGAACCGGCGAGATTGTAGATCGGGATGAGAACGGCGGCGAGAAGGATACCGACGCCAAGGCCGAGGAAGACGATCATGAGCGGCTCAATAAGGTCGACGAGTGTATCGACTGCAGTTGATACCTCGCGGCGGTAGAATTTCGCCAAGGTCGCGAGAATGTTTCCGAGTTCGCCGGTCTCCTCCCCCACCTTGATCATCGCGATCATGATGCCCGGCACCTCCGCATGCTTTGCAAGGGCGTCCGAGATTGAAGAACCGCCTTTCACGGCATCCCCGGTCTCAGCAAGGATCTTCTCATAAGTGGCGCTCCCCACGACCGAACCTGTGATCTCGACCGCTTCGACGACCGGCACGCCCGACTGGAGCATGGTCGAGAAGTTATCAGCAATGCGCGAGAGATACAGCTTCTCGTACAGATCGCCAATATACGGTATCTCAAGCTTTAGCTGATCGAACACGAGTCGCCCCTCGGGCGTCTGGAATGAGCGGTACGCGAAAACGCCTCCGATGACGAGTGCGATGAGGACGAACGCGCCGTAGTGGACGATGAGATCGGATATACCAAGCACGATGCGCGTATAGATAGGTATTTGCTGCCCGGAATCGAGAAGAATCTTCGAGACGTTCGGGATGACGAGGGTGAGCATCAAGGTCATCACGACAAAGAAGGTGACGATGACGAATGCCGGATAAATGAGCGCGTTCTGCGCCTTACTCATCACCTCGTACGTGCGATCGAGATAGTCGGCAAGGTAGCCGAAGGTTTCCGAGAGCTTTCCGGACTCCTCTCCAGAGCGAACCATATTTACATAGAATGGGCTGAATACCTTCGGGTGACGCTGGAGCGCTTTCGATATCTGGCTGCCCGCCTGAAGGTCGTCCGCAACCTGCGTGAGGATCTCTGAGAGATATCGGTTGTCGACCTCGGATGCGAGGAGGCGAAAGACACGGAGCGCGGACACCTGTGCTTCGAACAAAGTCGCGATCTGGCGTGAGAGGATGACGATCTCCTTGTTCGAGACTGAGTTGAAAAAACCGATGTCGACCGAGAGTATCGATTTCTGCGCGGCCGGATCGATCGAGGAGACGATGAGGCCGCGTCGCTGCAGGGTCGAGACCGCGACATCCATGGATAGCGCTTCCACAGTGCCGACACGCTCGTGACCGTCCTTATCGAGAGCCTTATAGTTGAACAGCATGTACAGAGATTATCGCACGCACACGCACGCGCAGGGAACCCGTTCGTGGATTAGGGGCTAGAGGTACCGCTCGAACGTCTTCTGGTCGGTCGCGCGCTCGTACGCGTCTTCCACCGTCACTTCCCCGCGACGGACTAATTCCGCGAGCGAACGATCCATGTCGATCATGCCGTCCTGAGACGATGTCTGGATGACCGTTCCTATCTCATGGGTCCTCGCTTCACGGATGAGGTTCGCGATAGCGCTGTTGTTGATGAGGAGTTCATACGCCGGAATAAGCCCGCCCGCGATGCGCGGAACGAGCCGCTGGCTGAAGATGCCCGCGAGAGACCCCGCAAGCTGCACGCGCACCTGCTCCTGCTGCGTCGACGGGAACATGTCGATGATGCGGTCGATGGTCTGAGCCGCGTTGTTTGTGTGGAGGGTCGAGAGGACGAGATGCCCGGTCTCGGCGGCAGTCACCGCAGAAGATATGGTCTCATAGTCGCGCATCTCGCCGACCATGATGACGTCGACGTCCTCGCGGAAGGCGGCGGTAAGAGCCTCATGGAAGCCCGGCGTATCGATATGCACCTCGCGCTGGTGGATGAGGGACTTCTTCGGGGTAAAGAGATATTCGACCGGATCCTCAATGGTGACGATGTGTTCCGCGCGCGTCTCATTGATGCGGTCGAGCATCGCCGCGAGCGTGGTCGATTTCCCCTGCCCCACCGGGCCCACGCAGAGAAAGAAGCCTTGCTGGCGCTGCGTGAACACCTCAAGCACCGGCGGAAGGTTCAAGGTTGCGAAGGTGCGAATCTCCTTCGGGATGAGGCGCATTGCGATCGTCACCGCGCCGCCGACGAGGTACCCGTTCACACGAAAGCGGTTCCCGTCCTTGTGCTCATGGGAAAAGTCGATGGACTGCTCTTTTTGAAAGACATCAAGGCGGTCAGGCGGAAGCATGATTTTAAGTGCCGCATCTGTGTCTTCTGCTGAAAGAACCGGCTGCTGCAGAAGTGGGACAAGCGCGCCCGAGACCCGGATGATCGGGTTCGCGCCCGCGGAGAGGTGAAGGTCGGAACCGCCCTCCTTCACGACCGTATCGAGAAGCGCGTCGATGGTCGCCTTGGTCATCGTCATGCTTTCTTTTCGATTATGGCGATCGTTTCCGCGTATACCTCGGACGGGATGGCGGACGCTTTCACGATGTACCCTGCGGTCTTAAGCTCCTTCGCCTTCTCAAGATCAGAGTCCTGGCCCTGATTCGTAAGCATGATGACCTTCGTCGCAGGTGCGACGTTCTCTCGCCGCATCTGTTCGAGCACCTCGAAACCCGTGAGACCCGGCATGACGACATCAAGGAGCATCGCGTCCGGATCCGGGCCTTTCTTGAGCGCGGCGATAGCCTCGTCGCCTGACTGGAACGCAGTCACATCATGTCCGGCGTTCTTGAATTTGATCGCATACATGTCGAGGAGGAATCGGTCATCATCGACAAGAAAGATGCGGTAGGCCATTGAGGTGAAAATTACGGTTGTGGTTGGTCGTCGTCTTCCGCGAGCAGTGCCCCGCCGAGGGTGTTCACTTCCTCGAACGGGATATCGCCTCGGAGCGCCTTTATGATAGCATCCTCCCGCATCGTAAACATGCCGGCTTTCCGGGCGGTCGCGTAGATTTCTTCTTCGACCGGATTCGTGAGCACGACGTGCTCGAGCTCCTTGGTCATTTTCATGATTTCAAACACGCCGACGCGTCCCCGCGTCCCGTTCGGACAGTCAGGCGTCGGCTCCGCCCGATAGAACTGCTTCATCTCCGGGAGACGCTTTCGCGCGTCCGGCGGCAGGTCTTCGAACTCTTTCTCAAGAAGGATCTTGATCGAGTCTGAGACGGGCTCTGCATGGCCTGCGCCCGGGCAGAGCTTCCGGACGAGCCGCTGGCCGATAGCTGCGATGAGGGTGGGCGCGATGAGGTACGGATCGACGCCCATGTCGACGAGGCGCGGGATCACGCCCGCGGCAGTGTTCGTATGTATGGTTGAAAATACGAGGTGGCCGGTCAAGGCTGCCTGGATGGCAAGCTGCGCGGTCTCTTTGTCGCGTATCTCACCCACCATGATGACGTTCGGATCCTGGCGCAGGATAGAGCGGAGTCCGGACGCGAACGTATACCCTATCTCCGGCCGTACCTGGCTCTGGGCGACCTCCGGTATCTCATATTCGACCGGGTCCTCGATGGAGACGACGTTCTGTGTTTCGCGATTCATCTCGGAGAGCATGGCGAAGAGGGTCGTCGACTTGCCGGAGCCGGTCGGACCGCAGATGAGAATGATGCCGTACGGCGCCTTGATGATCTCCCGGATCTGCGCAAGGTCCTCGGTGTCGAGGCCGATGGTGTCAAGAGTCGCGAGCGACTTCGCGCGATCGAGGATACGCATCACGACCTTCTCGCCATATTCGGTTGGGAACGTCGAGACGCGGAAGTCGATACGACGCCCTTCGACCGTCGCGGAGAAGCGACCGTCCTGCGGCTTTCTGCGCTCATCAAGGCGCATCTGGCAAAGGATCTTGATGCGCGCAACGACCGCAGGGTGCACCTTCGCCGGGAGCTCAAGCGAGGTATGGAGCGTGCCGTCCATGCGGAATCGGACTCGGGTCTTCTCCGGTGTCGGTTCGACGTGAATATCGGACGCGCCTCCCTCGACCGCATACCGGAGCATCGTCGCGACGATCTTTGTGACGGGCGCGTCCGCCTTAATACGTTCTTCGGTGAGTCCGGCCGCAGCATCGTCGTCGTCTTTCTTCCTATTCGAGAGATCGTCGAGCGACGTCTCAAGCTCCGAGAGCGCTTCCCCAACCTCTCCGGTGAGATTCTTATATTCATCGAGGACACGTTTGAAATCACCTT
>CAZLVR010000014.1:0-12336 GCA_964563365.1 uncultured Candidatus Saccharibacteria bacterium
GGCCATCGCACGCGACCGCACATCTTTTCATCGGTGATCCGTTTGGCGCGAAGAAAGGGGATTGGATCAACAACCTGTTCTCGACGCATCCGCCAGTAGCGGAACGTGTGAAGGCGCTTCTTGGTACGGAACGCGTCTAGTGCTATAAAAGGTCGAACGGAGGCGTCGCATAGTGGTCTAGTGCACCGCCTTGGAAAGGCGGCAGGCTCGAAAGGGTCTCGAGAGTTCGAATCTCTCCGCCTCCGCAGCATAACGAAAAGGACGCGAAAGCGTCCTTTGACTATATGTCTGCGAGAAGCGGGGAGATTCGAAAGCGGGGGATGAGCGCCTCGGCGTAACTCCCCGCGCTGCGTACGTAAGCGAATCTCCCCACACCCACCTTTACTCCCTCCCGCGCCGGCGCTACGGTTACCGCATGAGAAGCTCCCGCGGCGTCATCGACATCATGTTCCTCTTCCTCCTCGCGCTCGTCGCTATCGGGCTCACGAGCACGGGCCTTTCCGCGGGGAATATCAAAATGCCGATCTCCCTTCCTGCGGGAATACCCGCGATCGAGGCGCCGAAGGATACCGCGTCGCGCGGCTATTCGCTTCAAACCATAGACAGGGCCGATTCGGAGCAGGAGCGCGAGCGTGGACTGTCCGGCCGCGCGGAGATACCGCATGAGTACGGTCTTCTCTTCGTATTCCCGGAGAAGGGGCTTCACGGATTCTGGATGAAGGATATGCAGGCGCCCATCGATATCATCTGGCTTTCGGACGACGGGACCGTGCTCGGCATCGAGGCGTCCGTCACCCCTTCCACCTACCCGAAGACGTTCTCGCCGCCTGAGCCGGTACGCTATGTGCTCGAGACGCGCGCCGGGGAAGCGCGCATGAAAGGATGGACGGTCTCGTCGAGGCTTGGCCTTCCGCTTCGATAGGAACGTGGTATAATACGTTTCGGCCGATCCAGACGGTCGCTCCCGGTTTTTCCGGGGGAGGAAAGTCCGAACACAGGCACTCTAGTGCAGCAGGGTAGCGGGTAACGCCCGTCCGCCGTAAGGCGCGAGGTGCGAGCAGAGACGTCCGACGCGAAAGCGAAGGACACCCTTCAGGGGGTGACGCCCGCCGAAATGCGGGATTGAAACGGCTAAATCCTTACCTCTGTGCAAGGCCGTGCCCCGCGCGTAAGCGTGGGGAGCGCCGCTCGAGGGCGTCGGTAACGACGCTCCCAGATAGATGACCGTCGCTGCGCCTCCGGGCGCGGCACAGAATTCGGCTTATCGGATCGGTACCATACATGCAGAAACCCGCCGTAAGGCGGGTTTCTGCCGTCTATCCCCGGCCTGTCCAAGTTTCCGCTTGCATCGCTGCTATACTTTCCGTATTAGCAGGGCAATGTACTAGTGTATGCAGGACACAAACTCCGTGAGGCGTTTCTCGTTCGACACCGCAGCAGTCTGGATTCTCGCGATAGTCGCGTTCCTTTCCGCTGTCATACTTATTCCGACGTATCCGGTTTCGCTCTTCGGCACAAAGGTAACCCTTCTTGCTGGCGGATCCCTCATCGCGCTCATCGCGTATGTGGTCGCGCGGCTCGTTCGTGGCAATATCGTGTTTCCTCCCTTGATGCTCCTTGGCGCGGTATGGCTCTTGCCGATCGCGTACGGGCTTTCAACCCTCTTCTCGGGCGCTAACCCCCTGAGCTCGTTCTTTGGCGTCGAGTTTGAAGTCGATACATTCGGCTTCGTTCTCATGCTTGCCGTGCTTGCAACTCTTGCTGCGCTCGTGCTTCGTCAAGCAGCCCATTACACGCTATTCCTGAAGGCGCTTGGCGCGGCCTTTGCGGTGGTGATTGTTGCGCAGATTGGATTCATTATCGCTGCTAAGGCGGGCGCGAACGTTTCCGCAGCCGCAAACCTTGTCGGTTCATTCACTGACCTGGCCCTTATCTCAGGACTTGCAGTATCGCTGTTCCTCCTGACGCTCCGGTTTCTCTCCGTCTCCGGCAAGTGGAAGATAGCGCTATGGGCTGGCATCGTTGCGGGGCTTATCATCCTCGTCATCGCGAACTCGGTGCTCGCGTGGATTCTCGTCGCGCTTGTCGCGCTCGCGCTCTTTATCGAAGCGGTTATGCGCCGCCGCTCCTCCGGGGCGGATCTCGATCTTGAAGGCGTGACGACCCTCCTTACGGACGACGATGTGGGCGCGGGGAGCGACGCGGCCCGCTCTCTCGGCGCGCCGCTCATCGTGCTCCTCGTATCGCTATTCTTCCTTATCGGCGGCTCGACCATAGGGAACGCGCTCGCGGGCTCTCTCGGCGTGAACGTCATCGACGTCCGCCCGTCCTGGCAGGCCACCTTCGATGTCGGTAGCCATACGTACGCGTCCTCGCCCTTGTTCGGCTCCGGTCCGGGTACGTTCGTCTCCCAGTGGCTCAAGTTCCGCGATCGTTCCTTGAATGACACTATCTTCTGGAACGTGGACTTTTCCGCAGGCATCGGCTACATCCCGACGTCGTTTGTCACGACCGGTATCGTCGGCGCCATCGCCTGGCTCGTGTTCATCGGGTTCTTCTTCTACACGGCCGTGCGCGCGCTCCTGTTCCGCCAGCCGGAAGACGCGATGATGCGCTTCATCTCCCTTGCATCGTTTGCGGGAGCCGCGTACGTTCTCATCGCCGCGTTTTTCGGTGCACCGGGTCCGGTCGTCCTCGCCGTCGGGTTCCTGCTCCTCGGCGTATTCATCTCGTCGCTCCGCTATGGGAAAGGACGGCTTGATTGGGGCATCGTGTTCGCAAAGAGCCCTCGTGTCGGATTCGCCATCGTATTCGTCATGACGCTTCTCCTTCTCGGCTCAGTCGCATCGCTCTATGTGGTAACGATCCGCCATATGTCGGCATACGCGTACGGCGAAGCAGCCACCGCACTCTCCACAGGGAACCTTGATGCTGCGGATGCTGCGGTTGCCCGGTCCGTGTCCTTCGCGCCCTCGGAGCGGGCGTACCAACTCGCGACCGCGGTCGGTCTTGCCCGGATGCAGAAGATCGTCGCTGATTCAAGCGCATCTGCCGCGAGCGCACAGCAGAAGTTCCAGGCAGCGCTATCTGCTGCGGTAAACGCAGGACTCGGAGCGACGCAGCTCGGACCGAACAATTATCAGAACTGGGTCGCGCTTGGGAACGTCTATCAGGCGGTTGTCCCGCTCAACATCAGTGGTGCGTATGAGAGCGCGAAGGCTGCGTACGAGAAGGCAGAGGCACTCAATCCGACTTCGCCGGTCCTTCCGTACGTTGTTTCGCAGCTCGAGATAGGGAAGGGTAACGGTCAGGCGGCAGAGACCGCGCTCCTCTCCTCGGTTGCACTGAAGCGCGACTATATCCCGGCAATCGTCCTTCTCTCGCAGCTTGAAGTGCAGCTCGGCAAGGCACAGCAGGCACTGCAGGCAGCTGAGGCTGCGGCCTACTTCGCGCCGAACGAACCGTCGGTTCTCTTCCAGGTCGGCATCCTCCGCTCTGGAACCGGTGATGTGGCAGGCGCCGTCGCGGCCCTCTCGCGCGCGGTGGAACTCAATCCGCAGTATGCGAACGCCCGCTTCTTCCTTGCTGCCATGCTCTCGGTGCAGGGTAAGTACACGGAAGCGCTCACTGAGCTCCGGGCGGTCGCTGCCATGTCGGAAGACAATGCGAAGGCGGTCGCTGCGGATATCGCGACGCTTGAGGCGAACAAGAATCCGTTCCCGGCAACCCGCCTCAAATCGCTCGGCGTTCCGACTACGCCGGTCGAGGAGCCGTCCGCGGCAGGCGCGAAGAAGGCTGATACGGCAGCCTCGACTAGCGGCACCCCGGCGAAGTAAGATAGGGGAATGGTCCAGGGGATCCTCAAGACCCTTTCCTCCTCGGTACGCGGCCTCCACCAGGCCGCGTACTTGTTGGCAGGGCTCACGCTCGCGTCTCAACTACTCGCGCTCATCCGCGACCGCATCTTCGCGCACGAGTTCGGTGCAGGCGCGACGCTCGATCTCTACTATGCGGCGTTCAAAGTCCCGGATCTCGTCTTCGCGCTCGTGGGTTCCTTGGTGAGCGCATATGTGCTCATCCCGCGCATCGCGGGCGCTAACCGGCATGAGGTCGAACGTCTCCTCGGGCAGACGGTATCGTTTCTCGTCATCGTCGGCGGGGCACTCTGCTTCTTCCTCGCGTTCTTCGCGCCACAGGTGCTTTCTGCCTTGTTCCCGTCCCTTATGCAGGGCGAGCGGGCAGGAGAGTTCGTATTCCTCGCGCGACTCCTTCTCATCCAGCCACTCCTGCTTGGGTTGTCCGGGATACTGGGGAGCGTGACACAGGTAGAACGGAAGTTTTTCCTCTTCGCGCTCTCGCCGGTCCTCTATAACCTGGGGATCATTTTCGGCACGGTAGCGCTCTATCCGGCACTGGGGCTTCCGGGAATCGGCGCTGGCGTCATCCTCGGAAGTGTCGCGCACCTCTTCGTGAACGTACCGTCGCTTGCAGCCACTCGGATACGGCCACGCCTTACCGTCCCGCGGATGCGGGAAATGCTTCCCATCATCGCAGATTCGATACCACGCTCGCTTGCGCTCTCGATGACGTCCATGATCGCGCTCGCCCTCACCTCGATCGCGAGTCGTATCGGCGAGGGTGCCGTCGCCATCTTTACGCTCGCGGCCAATCTCGAAGCGGTGCCGTTATCTTTGATCGGCGCCTCCTACGCGACCGCTGCATTTCCCGTGCTTGCGGAGCAGGCGCGAGGCGGAAAGACCGCGGAATTTCGCGATACGGTGTCCGCAGCGGCGCGGCACATCATCTTCTGGTCGACGACCGCCGCAGTGCTCGTCATCGTGCTGCGCGCGCATCTGGTGCGCGTCATCCTTGGCACCGGAGCCTTCGATTGGGATGCGACGCGGCTTACTGCCGCAACCCTTGCCATACTCGTGGTCGGACTTGTCGCGCAGGGACTCACGCTCCTCTCGGCTCGCGCGTTCTATGCATCGAAAAAGTCATGGAACCCATTCATCATCCAACTCGGGGATATTGGCGTTTCGGTCGCGGTTGCGTTGGGAATGCTTGCGCTTGCTGCCGCGCATCCGACGGTCCGGTTCTTCATTGAAGATCTGTTCCGCGCGCCGGACCTCCCTGAGACGGGCGTTCTCTTCGTGGCGCTTGGTGCGACCATCGGCCAGTTGCTTGTCGCCGCAGTGGCGCTTCTCACGCTCCGCTCTGTTGCGCCAGGGGTAGCACGAGGACTCGGGAAACCACTCTTCGAAGGTATCGCCGCAGCGGTTCTCGGCGGAGCGGCCACCTATGGGGTGCTCGCTGTCTTCGGGAATCTTGCGCCGCTCACCACCCTTGGCGCGGTCTTCACCGAAGGCCTTGTCGCTGGTATGGTAGGCCTAGCCGTCGCCGCTTCCGTGCTCATCCTGCTTGAGAACCGCGAATTCGCTGATCTCTCGCAGGCGCTTGCGAAGCTCACCTCGAAGGCGCTGCGTCCGTCAGGAACGGTACTTAATGAGCAAATCAATTCGTAACTTTTCCATAATCGCCCATATCGATCACGGCAAGTCGACGCTTGCCGATCGTATGCTTGAGCGGACGGGTACTATCGAAGCGCGCAAGATGCGGGATCAGGTGCTCGACAAGATGGATCTTGAACGTGAGCGCGGCATCACGATTAAGATGCAGCCGGCGCGCATGAAGTTTCGCGCGAAGGATGGCGGGGAATATATCTTTAATCTCATCGATACCCCGGGGCACATCGACTTCGCGTATGAAGTGTCCCGTGCCTTAGGCGCTGTTGAGGGCGTCATCCTTCTGGTTGATTCAACGCAGGGCGTGCAGGCGCAGACGCTCACGACCTTGTCCATGGCGCGCGCCGCCGGCTGTGTCGTCATCCCGGTTATCTCGAAGATAGACTCCCCGTACGCGCGCCCGGAGGAAGTCTCTGCCGAGCTCGCGGAGCTTCTCTCGGTCGACTCGTCGACCGTGCTCGCAGTTTCCGGCCGCACCGGCGCGGGCGTCGAGGAACTCCTCCAGGCGATCGTCGACCGCGTGCCCGCGCCGCGGGAGTCTGAGTCGGGCGAGGCCCGCGCGAGCATCTTCGATTTCTCGTTCTCGACCCATCGCGGCATCGCAGTCTACGTGCGCGTCTTTGATGGAGAGATGAGAAAAGGCCAGCCGCTTTCCTTTCGCGCTGCAGGGAACCGCTTCACCTCGCTTGAGGTCGGCATCTTCACGCCGGATGAGACGCCGACGGATGCCTTGTCCGCAGGCGAGATCGGCTACATCGTCACCGGTATCAAGGAACCGGGCGTCGTCGCGGTCGGCGACACCATCGGCGCGGACAAGGGCGCGCTCCCGGCGCTTCCGGGCTTCGCCCGCCCCCGCCCGGTCGTCTGGGCCTCCGTCTATCCTGAGAGCCAGGACGATCTCACGAGCCTGCGGCAGGCGTTAGAGCGCCTGCGCCTCTCCGACTCGTCCCTCTCGTTTGAGGAGGAATCGTCCGGCGTGCTCGGCCGCGGCTTCCGGTGCGGGTTTCTCGGCATGCTCCATCTCGAGATCATTACGGAGCGACTCCGGCGCGAGTTCGGCCTAACGCTCGTCGTCACAATTCCGACGATTGAGTACATCGTGACCACGAAGAACGGCAAGCGCGAAACCATCTACACGCCGTCGAAGTTTCCCCTGTACGGCGACATCGAGTTCATCGAGGAGCCGTGGGCGAAAGTGACGCTCATCGTACCGCCGGAGTATCTCTCCGGCATGCTCCAGCTCCTCCATGATCACGAGGCGATCGTTGGCGACACGCACGCATACCAAGACGGCCGTATCGAGGTATCGGCTGAAATGCCACTTCGCGAACTTATGCGCGGGTTCTTCGATCGCGTAAAGAACGTTTCCTCCGGATACGCATCCCTTTCGTATGAGCTCTTGCCTGCGCGCCCGGCAGACGTCGTGAAGCTCGAGATTTTGGTTGCCGAAGAAGAGGTGCCGGCGTTCGCGCGCATCGTCTCGCGCCGCCGCGTCGAGCTCGAGGGAGAGAAGATGGTTGAGAAACTCCACGAGATACTTCCGAAACAGCTCATGGTCACGAAGATCCAAGCGCAGGCGCTCGGCCGGATCATCTCTTCGAAGACTCTGTCCGCGATGCGGAAGGATGTGACGGGGTACCTCTACGGTGGCGATGTTTCGCGTAAGAACAAGCTCCTGCAGAAGCAGAAGAAGGGCAAGGCGCACCGCGCGCAGTTTAGTAAGAACCGTGTCGATATTCCCGAGGATGTATTTATGAAGATGGTGCAGGACTCCGAGCGCTGATTCGCTGCCTTGGCGGCGCCCGCCGGTAGATCCCCATATACAATAGAATATAACGTTATATTCTATTGTATATGGGGCCCATCCTTACGGGCGGGCGTGGTGCGGGTATACTGAGCGGATGCTGAAGAAGAAGCGGTCGACCACCCGCGAATACCTCATGGCGCTCGGGCTCGCGTTCCTTCTCCTGTGGCTCCTGTTCCTCTTCTGGGGCATCTTCAAGAAAGAGGAGGTGGCGCGGCAGGCGGCTGAGGAATCGAAGAAAGAGCTTGCTGCGCTCCATGAGCGGGAGACGACGCTTCGGCAGAACATCGCGGATCTTGCTACCGCGCGCGGGCAGGAGGCGTCTATCCGGGAGACCTACGGCGTTGCGAAACCTGGCGAGGAGGTTATCATCGTGGTACCCCCGGAAGAAGGGGAGACCGTCCCGAAGGATCCCTGGTGGAAGGTCCTCCTATCCTGGATCGGCATTCAATAACGCGGGATTAGTTTAGTGCGCAGAACCGGTTTTTTTCTGTGTGCGGGATTGGTTTAGTGGTAGGACGCGACCTTCCCAAGGTTGAGGCACGAGTTCGATTCTCGTATCCCGCACCGAGCAAAAAACCGATAAAAAGAACCCCCCAGGCTCTTTTTATTTCCCAAGCAGGTGGCACGAGTTCGATTCTCGTATCCCGCACACTGTCATGCTATTTCAAGAGACTGAGATAGGTAGTTGGTAGTTACAATTTCAGCCAAGTTATACTCTAGATATGCCCAAGGACGAAAAGTTCGTATTCAGGAAAACCACTGAAAGTAAGCGAATAAAGAAAGTTTCTGTTGAAAAGGGCGAACGAATTTCCAAAGGAGGTCTCTTTAGTCCATCTGGTGTATATGAGGCAAAGATAGAAACTAAGAGAGGTGGAGTACCAATGGTGTTCAAGGAATACCCAACGGGAAAGGCATACAAGCTTGAGGCAATATCGGAAGTTTACAAAAGCATGCGCCACGATCGGTTACGAGTCCCAACAACTTTTCGCTTTGATAGGAAACGTGGTGTTTCCATAATGTCGGATTTAAATCGCGCTGGACGTGTTGCACTCTCTTCAAGAAATGATTCTGATAGGAAGAAATTTCATTCGGTTGAATCTTTTCCAGACTTCGACGCGATTGTTCGAAATCTCTTCGAGGAGGCCTTGAGGGCGAGTCAGTTAGGGTATTACATACCGAGTGATTCTTACTTTATTTTATTGTCACAGAATCCTGATATTGCATCAGACTTTGTTGTCGGGGACTTAGATACCGTAAGCCGAGATGAAAATGCTAAACCGCAAAAAGCAGGATACGTACTTTCGGAGGCGTATTATTTTCTCAACTATTTCATCAAGAACTGGATGAAACCAGAACTCGCTCCTGCTTTTAAAGAAGTAGTGAAAGCGGAATACCAAGCAATTCAAGAAAAGGCCATACAGATGCATCTTATGGATACTGCGTGGGAGGCTGTAGACGTGCGCTGATTCAGCTAGACGTAGACTGAAATGCCTCATCTCCGGTCTGTTAAATGCGCCAAGAAACCCTTGTAATGCCTCACCGAGTACAGTTCACGACTGAAGTGGGGCACACATGTGAGCTTTAGATACGGCTCCGCGATGCTTTGGTACAATGCATAGCGTGACTGAGACGCCTCCTGCATCCCGAGGAATCGCATGGCACGCGCTTCCTATTGAGGAGGTGCTTACCCGCCTTTCCGTAGGTAGTGAAGGGCTCACCGAAGACGAAGCTGCGCGCCGGCTGAAAGAATACGGGCCGAACCTGACGCCAAAGAAGCCTGAGCGGGGATGGCTCGCGCTTCTCATTGAGCAGTTTGCGAGTCCGCTCATGATAGTGATGGCGCTCGCCGTCGTTGTATCGTTTTTCATAGGGAACCTTATCGAGGCGATCTTTATTCTCGTCGTGATGGCGAGTAATGCGATCGTTGGTTTCTATCAGGAACACAAGGCAAACCAATCGCTCCGGCTCCTTAATGATGGTGTGATTCTCATGGCGCGCGTTGTGCGTGCGTCTCGAGAGCGGGAGATACCGGCTGCGGATCTTGTGCCAGGAGATGTGATTGTCCTTCGTACGGGCGATATCGTCCCGGCCGACGCACGTCTTCTCGTCGAGAAAGATCTGAAGATCTCTGAGGCGGCGCTGACGGGCGAGTCGGTACCGGTCGAGAAGAATCTCGAACCTTCGCCTGAAGATGCGGAGACTGCTGATCGGACGTGCATGACATTCTCTGGAACGCTTGTTGAGGACGGATCTGCGACTGCAGTCGTTACCACAACGGGTTCTGCGACCGAGTACGGAGATATTGTTCGTCTCCTTTCCGAAACCGACGAGGAGCCGACCCCGCTCCAGAAGATGGTCATAGCGCTTTCGACCTATATCGGCGTTGCCATTACTCTCATTGTCGGCGCGGTCATTGTAGGCGGCATATTCGCCGGTCTCGGGTTCCATGACATCTTCGAGTCCGCGCTCGCACTCTTTGTCTCCGCGGTCCCGGAAGGCCTCTTGCCGGGCATCACCATCGTGCTCGTGCTTGGGATGCGGCGGATTCATAAGCGGAAAGGTCTTGTGCGACGTCTTGCGGCAACGGAGACTTTGGGCGGCGTAACCGTTATCTGCACGGATAAGACGGGAACGCTCACACTTGGCGCAATGCGCGCGAACGCACTCCTTACGGCGTGGGGAAGAGAGGTGCCTGGTGCGACGCTTTCTCCGGGAGCGTTCGCATCCGTGCGCGCGGGCGTGCTTGCAACCGATGCGTTTGTCGAGAATCCAGGTGCTCCGAGCGAAGAACTCATTGTGCGCGGGAACCTCACTGAGCGAGCGCTTCTGCGGCTTGCTGCTGCGTGCGGGATTGATCCGCATACCCTTGCCGGCAGTGAACGGGTGGCTGAGCGTATCTACTTCTCCTCAGAACTCAAATATTCCGCATCCCTGCGCCTTGATGCAGCGGAGCGTCCGCATGTGTATGCGGTCGGCGCTTCAGAGGCGATTCTTCCGCGTATTACCGGATATCTAACCCCCGGGGGAGTCACACCTGCCACAGGCGAGGAGTTCGATCGGATCATTGCGGAGAAAGATGCGCTTGCTGAAAAAGGCCTCCGTATCATTGCCTGTGCAGTACGTTCGGACCTTGCCACAGCCCCCTCTGCAGAGCGACTTGCCGAGGATCTCACCCTCGTTGGATTTATTGTCATTGAGGATCCGGTGCGGCCGGATGTCCATGCGGCGTTCGAACGAACGCAGCGAGCGGGCATACGTACGGTTGTCGTCACGGGCGACCACGCAGCAACCGCTGCTGCAGTCGCCGTTGCTGCCGGCATACCGATTCCGGCAGATGCGGTCATTGAAGGCCGCGAGATCGAGGCACTCTCGGACGAGGAGCTTAAGAGCCGCGTCCGCACCGTCGCGCTCTATGCGCGTGTATCGCCGCGGCATAAGCTCCGCATCGTGCGGGCGCTTCAGGAGAACGGGGAAGTCGTCGCCATGCTCGGCGACGGCATCAACGACGCGCCGGCGCTGAAGCTTGCGGACATCGGCGTCGCCGTTGATACGCGCGTATCCGCAGCGCGAGAAGTCGCGGACATCGTGCTGCTTGACGGCGGGTTCGGAACCGTGGTCGCTGCTATTGAGCAGGGACGCATTATCTTCGCGAATATCCGACGTGTCTTTCTCTATCTCATTACCCAGGACTTCTCGCAGTTCCTCCTCTTTATTGTCTCTATCATGGCGGGACTGCCGCTTCCCGTGCTTGCAGTGCAGCTGCTTCTCATCAACCTCGTCGAGAGCGGTCTGCCGGATCTTGCGCTCACGACTGAAGAAGAGAAGAACGGCCTCATGGACGAACCGCCCCGCTCGCCGCGGGAGTCGATACTGAACGGCGCGGCGTTCCGGTTCATGCTCGGCGCCTTTGTCGTGAGCGGCGGCATTGCGCTCGGGCTTTACCTCCTCGCGCTCCGGACCGAGTCGCTTGAGACGGCTCGCAGCATGACCACCGCATTCCTCTGTCTCGAATCGCTCTTCCTCGCCTATGTGCTCCGGTCTTTCCGCTCCGGCCTCTTCCGGAAGTCTCTCTTCTCAAACCCGATTCTCAATATCGCCATCGTGCTCTCGCTCCTCCTCGTGCTCGCGTCCCTGTATCTCCCGGGCCTCAGCCACGCGCTTTCCCTTGCCCCGCTCGGGCCTGCGGAATGGGCCGTCATACTCCTTGCGAATGCGGCCGAAGCCCTCATCCTCGACCGCCTGAAGCTCTTACTGTTTCGCGCCCGCCGCCATCCCCTTGTAGCCGCATAAGCCTCTAGTGGTATACTTCCGGGGCATAACCCTAAAAAGCATGGACAAGAACGTAAGCATCTATACGACCCCGACCTGCCATTTCTGCCAGATGACGAAGGAATACTTCAAGGCGAATAACGTTAACTACGCCGAGTTCAACGTCGCGGCGGATATGGAGAAGCGCAAGGAGATGGTCGAGAAGAGCGGCCAGATGGGCGTCCCGGTGATCTTCGTGAACGACGATATGGTCATCGGCTTCGACAAGAAGCGCCTCGACGAGCTCCTTGGGCTCGGTATACCGACCACGGAAGTATAAGAAGACACAAAAGCCGCCGGCAGATGCCGGCGGCTTTTGTGGTAAGGTACGGAGGTTCGAAATGCTCCCGTAGTTCAATGGATAGAACAGCTGCGTCCTAAGCAGTTGATGTAGGTTCGATTCCTGCCGGGAGCACCAGGGGAAGGGGTATACTGTACCCATGCCTGACAATCTGCCGCACCGCGACCTCGTGACCCTCGATGACCTCAAGGACCTTATCGAGGAGAACATCGAGCTTGCGAAGGATACCCGAAAGATGCTCAAGGATATGCGCCGCGAGGCGTTCATCGGCGGCCTCATAAAGATGCTCGTCTGGGTGATCCTCATCGTCGCCTCCTTCTATTTCTCAATGAAATTCCTTGAACCGTACCTTGGAATGCTTGGTGGAGCAGGGTCTGATAAGACCGACTGGGCGG
>CAZLVR010000015.1:0-12325 GCA_964563365.1 uncultured Candidatus Saccharibacteria bacterium
TGCTTATCCCATAACCGGCGCATACTACGTATATGAACTTCATAATCCACTGGATCGTTTCGGCAATTGCGATATTGATCGCAGCGTACCTTATCCCGGGCGTTTTCGTGAACGTCGTTGGTGCGCTCATACTTGCAGTCGTCCTCGGCCTCATCAACGCGTTCCTCCGGCCGATCATCACGATCCTCACGCTCCCGATCAATATCCTCACACTCGGGCTCTTCTCGCTCGTCATAAACGCGCTCCTCATCATGCTTGCGGACTACCTCATCCCGGACTTCTCGGTAAACGGGTTCTGGGCCGCGTTCTTCTTCGCACTCGTACTCTCCCTCGTGAATTCGCTCTTCATGGGTGCCCTGAAGCGCTCCTAGTATCGTTCTTTCCGGGCTCTTATAGGGAGCGACCGAAGGCGACAGCGACGGCGTAGTGCCGGGGCGGGGGCCTTCGGGTACGCGAGGTATGGTGCTATAGTCGCCTCGGACACATAGTCCCAACCCGTAAACCAGTGGGAGGTGGCACATGCAAGCCACAGAAGGAAAGACTGCACGGATGATTCCGTTTGACGGGGTTGAACGTGACCATAAGGACGATATCGGGGCGTACGACGGGAAGATGCACGATATTTTGCCCGGCAAAGGCAAGCTCGCGAATCGGACCGCATCGAACATCTTCGAGTTCCTGCGGCGCTGCGGGGTGCCGGTTGCCTACATCGGCCCGGCGACTGAGACATCGTTCTATGCGTTCGCCTGCGAGATGATCCCGCTTGAGGTGGTCGTCCGCGGGAAGGCGTACGGTTCGATGGTGAAGCGAAACCCGCAGCTTGCCGAAGGCCATGCCTTCGACAAGCCGCTCGTCGAGCTCTATCTGAAGACGAAGGGGAAGCGCTATCGGGAGCTCATCCTCCCGTGCGACGATCCGCTGCTTGTCATCGACGGCGCTGACGCGCTCCTCTATCGTCCTGACGCGCCGCTCTCGGCAGAGACGCTCATCGTGCGGCTACCGCTCGAAGAGTGTCTTGCGCCGTGGATGATCGCGAACCTTGAACAGGTCGCATCTATCGCAGTGAAGGCGTACGTGTGCCTCACGATGGTCTTCACGGCGAAAGGGTACGACTACGTCGACTTCAAGGTCGAGTTCGGCGCGACGAGCCGCGGCGGTATCGTCATCGCAGACGACATCGACAGCGACTCGGGCCGGCTTATGAAGGACGGCAAGCACTTGAGCAAACAGCTCTATCGGGAACGCGGAAGCCTTCCTGATGTGTTTCTCGTCTACGATCATGTCGCAGATCTCACCGATTCGTTCAAGCACGAATGGGCGACACCTGAGCGCATGTTCCGGCACACCTCGTTCGAGTTCGAGCGCGGCTACGTTCGCGCGTAGCGGCACCCTCGACCGATATCGATGATCTCATACGGCGGCGCAGCAATGCGCCGCCGCTTTTCTTATCCTCCCGGGCCGCATTGCCGGAGCGGCCGTGCTTTATACTGAAAAGGAACTATGGCGATGACCTACGAGGGCCCGACACAGCCCGTAGCTTCTCACGAGGAGGAGCTCGCGCACCTGCGCGCGCAGGTAGAGGCGAAAGAACGCGAGCTCGACGGCCTGCGCCAGAACAAGTCGCGCGAGGACGTGGTCCGCGAGCGGCTGCGCCATCACGTCGCGACCCCGGCGGGGAGCATAACGGCGCCCGGGTTCACGGTAAGCGCGGCGGAAGCCCGCGAGATCGCGCTAGCGCTCGACCCAGAGGCGGACGATGACACCATGGAAGAGCTGCGTTCCATCATGGAAGCGCGCGGCATACACAGCGCCTTCGCAGTCCTCGAGAAGCTGAAGAACCCGCATCTCGAGGACGATTTCCATCGCTTCCTCGTCGCCTATATCGTCCAGGGCATTCCGCCAAAAGGGATGAGGGAAGGAGCGCCCGAATGGAAGGCGCTCCACATGACGCTCTATGAGGTGACGCTGCCGGAACCCGGCTCGGAGCCCGATACAAACGAACGCCATCAGCACTTTAAGGAGCTTGTCCAGTCGATGGAGCAGTTCTATAACGGCATGTTCGCCGTCGACCGCCCGTTCGCCGGAGAGCCTGCCTACTATACGCTCGAGCTCGCGGTTCCGACTGACGCGCCACATCTGCAGTTCTATGCGTCGGTCCCGAACTCGCGCAAGGATCTCTTCGAGAAGAACGTGCTCGCGGTCTTTCCGAACGCGGTGCTCCGGCCGCAGCCAAACGATTACAACGTCTTCGCGCAGGACGGCTACGCCGCTGCGTCTTCCGGGCGGCTCTACTACCCGTATCCGCTCTCGCTCACCGACTACACGGAGTTCGAGGCTGATCCCATGACCTCGCTCTTAAACGCGTTCTCGAAGATACAGGCGGAAGGCGAAGGTGCCGCGATACAGTTCGTCATCAAGGGCGGCGGGGACGGATACTCCCGCGCGTACCGGAAGATATTGCATGCGCTCCGTAACGGCGAGTACCGCGAGAAGGCGCTCGAGATTTCCGACGACCTCGGCAAGGAGCTTATCCGGGAGACGGCGTGGATATTCCGCCCGTCGAAAGACCAGCGCGAGAAGCATGTCGACGAGGCGACCGTGAAGTCCGTGGAGCGCAAACAAGCCTCGTCCGCGCTCGAGGTGAACATCCGCATCGTCGTCTCGTCCCGGGACGAGCGGCAGGCGGCGCAAACCATCGATGAGATAGAGGCGTCCTTCAATCAGTACGAGAGCACTACCGGAAACCGCATCGTCTGGAAGCGTCCGAAGGGGGCCGCGCTCCGCCGATTCGAGCGCAACTATTCATGGCGATTGTTCTCGCATGAGGAGAAGATGCCGCTTTCGGTCGCGGAGGTGACGACCATGTTCCATTTCCCGGCAAAGGGGGTAAAGGGAGCTCCGCATCTCGCGCAGTCCCGCTTTACGCAGGCCGCTGCACCGCTCACCCTTCCCTCCGACGGAGTGATGCTCGGCGTGAACACCTATCGCGGTTCGGAGACGCCGATACGCCTCGGCGCCGCCGACCGGCTCCGCCATCTCTACGTGGTCGGCCAGACCGGCACCGGTAAGTCTTCGTTCATGAAGACTCTCATCGCGCAGGACATCCAGGCGGGGAACGGCGTGTGCTTCATCGACCCGCACGGCTCTGACGTCCTCGACGTCCTCTCGTTCGTCCCCCCGGAGCGCTATGAGGACGTCATCTACTTCGACCCGGCGGAGATCTCCCGCCCGTTCGGGCTCAACATGCTCGAGTACGATCCCCGGTACCCGGAACAGAAGACCTTTATCGTGAACGAGCTCCTCATGATCTTTCGCCAGCTCTACGGGGATGTGCCGGAGTCGATGGGTCCCGCGTTCGAGCAGTATTTCAGGAACGCGACGCAGCTCGTGATGGAGGACCCGGCGTCAGGGTCGACGATGATGGATATCGGCCGCGTGCTCTCGAACGCTGAGTTCCGCAACCGCAAGCTCGCGCGCTCGAACAACCTCGTCGTGAACCAGTTCTGGACCGAAATAGCGACCCGCGCGGAAGGCGAGGCGTCCTTGGCAAACATCGTCCCGTACATCACGAACAAGTTCGACGAGTTCACCTCAAACGACTTCATGCGGCCTATCATCGGTCAGCAGGAATCCTCCTTCAGGTTCCGCGACGTGATCGATTCGAAGAAGATCCTCCTTGTAAACCTCTCGAAGGGCCGCCTCGGAGAGCGGAACGCGAACCTCCTTGGCCTCATCATCGTCGGCAAGCTCTTCATGGCCGCGCTCTCCCGCGCAGACTCGGTCGGGAAGGACCTTCCGCCGTTCTACCTCTATATCGATGAGTTCCAAAACATCACCACGAAGTCAATCCCGGGCATCCTTTCGGAGGCCCGCAAATACAAGCTCTCGCTCACCATCGCGCACCAGTTCCTGAAACAGATCGACGAGAAGATACGCGATGCGGTCTTTGGGAACGTAGGCAGCATGGCGGTGTTTCGCGTGGGCGAGGAGGACGGCGAGTTCTTCGCGAAGCAGTTCGCGCCGGTCTTCTCAGCGCTCGACTTCGTAAACATCGAGAATCTGAACGCCTACGTCCGCATGCTCGCGAACGGGGTTCCACAGAAGCCCTTCAACCTGCGGATGCTCCCGTTTGCAGAAGGGAACAAGGACCAGATAGACGACCTGCGCGAGCTCTCCTACCTCACCTACGGGCGCGATCGGGAGGATGTAGAGTCCTCCATCCGGGCTCGGTACCTCACCTATTGAGCTCGCTTTCCCGAAGACTCTTGCTCCGGCGGGGCGCCGTCGCGCCCGTCTCCAGCCGCTTGCTTCCCCATAGGAATGGAGATCCCAGGTCGAAGAGCCGCAATCCCCAGCGGCGCGCAGCGCGCCGCTGGGCGGGGTATACTTTCCGCATTAGCAGGTAGCAAGGCATCAATGAACGTCACTTCAACCGGTATCGCGGTCGCGCTCGCAGTCATTATCGCGCTCGCATTCCTCTTCTTCGGGCCGTCGATCTTCGCTCCGTTTGCGCCGCAGACGGCTGAATCGGGTATTGACCTC
Organism: uncultured Candidatus Saccharibacteria bacterium; assembly: GCA_964563365.1. Taxonomy (GTDB): domain Bacteria; phylum Patescibacteriota; class Minisyncoccia; order Phycocordibacterales; family Phycocordibacteraceae; genus C7867-001. The sequence continues at coordinate 4,543 of CAZLVR010000015.1, forward strand.
TCGGCGACGGATTCCGGGGCGGGAACTGGGGCGGCTACGGAAACTAAGGACGGAATGATGATCACGGATACGGTAGTGGGCACGGGCGCGGAGGCGGTCGCGGGCAAAACGGTGACGGTGAAGTATGTCGGGATGTTTGAGGACGGGACGGTCTTCGACGCTTCCGACAAGCATGCCGAGTCTGCGGCGGGCTTCTCCTTCCCGCTCGGTGCTGGGCGCGTTATCAAGGGCTGGGACGAGGGCGTTGCGGGCATGAAGGTGGGCGGCAAGCGCCACCTCGTCATCCCGCCGGAATTGGGCTACGGGCCGAACGATTACGGCCCGATACCGGGCGGATCGACCCTCATCTTCGACGTCGAGCTCATCGCGGTGCAGTAAGGCAGGCAAAAGAAAAACCGCCGCTCAAGAGAGCGGCGGTTTTTCGCATTCTCGCTAGGCCTCGAGCGCCTTGCCTATCTCTTCGAGCTCGAACGTCGTCTTCTGTACGAAGGAGTCCATGGCTGAGAGCTCCGCCGTGTCTGCGTCGAGCCCCTGCTCGAGCGACTGCATCTCGGTCATATCCTTCGCATGCTCCGCCTCGACGATGTCGGCGATCGCGGCAGCGATTTCCGTGCTGAGCTCGTCCGGCGCGCCGGCGAGGAGCGCATCCGCCTTCTCCATGCCTTCCGGGGAGAGGCCAGCATCCGCGAGGAGCACCCGTGCTTCTTGTTTGGTCATGATAGAAGTATTAGGCTTAGACTAGACGGAGCTTCGCAGCCGCCGCTTTCTTTTTCTCTGCGAGTGGACGGAGCTCAGCGAGTCGGGCAATCTTTGCCGCCTTGCTCTCTTCGCGCGTTCTGCGCTCGCCTTCTATCTGACGTTCGAGCGCCTGGAGCTGCTCGATCTGACTCTTTACGCCAGCGAGGGTGGCATCGCTCTTCTCCTGTTCGGCATCGAGCCCGGCGACCTCCGATTCGGTCTGCCGTATCTCCTTGCGCGCTGCGCTGCGCCCTTCATACGCCTTCCTCTCGCGATTGATGATGAAGAGGCTGCGGCCGACGATCTCTCTCTTATGAGGAGAGAGGAGCACCGCAAGCGTGACGTCCGCTGCGCCTCGAGCGCCTTCGGTCGATTTCGAGAGCCACTGTCCGATTCTGTTCATGGCATCGGAGAACTTGCGCGCGTTTTCCACGCCCTTCTCACGTCCGGCCTTGACGATCTCATCAAAGGATTTCGGCTCCTCCTTGACCGTCTCTGTCGGCGCTGCGCCTAGAGCTTCCGCACCTTCCGTCTCTGCTGACATAGTTGAGATACAAATGGTAATAGCCCGATAGGGGAATTATCCGTTCGACCGCGACGGGTGTCAACGACCGTTCCGTGCCTTTCAGGAGGCGATAGTTTAGATTGAAGCGATGAGCGCTATCTCATTCTCCATCGGTAAGAAGGAAGGAACGGCGCGGGCGGGCGTCCTTATGACCCCGCATGGGCCGATCACTACGCCAGCATTTATCCCAGTTGGGACGCAGGCGGCCGTGAAGGGTGTTCATCCGGAAGCGCTCCGCGCGCTCGGTACCCAGGTCGTGCTTGCGAACACCTATCATCTCTACCTTTCGCCAGGAGAGGAGGTTATCAAGGCGGCGGGAGGCCTCGGCTCGTTCATGAACTGGAAGAAGGCGGACGGGACGGTCGCGCCGACCGTGACCGACTCGGGCGGATATCAGGTATTTTCGCTCGGCCGCGGGATGAAGCGGAAGATCACCCACGTGAGGGAGGAGGATAAGAAGGGTGCGGAGGAAGGGACGTCCGTGTTCGACTCGGACGTGCAAAGCCAGCACGGCCAGCTCGCGGTCATCGACGAGGAGGGAGTCTCGTTCACCTCGCACGTAGACGGGTCGCTCCATCGCTTCACCCCCGAACGCTCCATTGAGATACAGCATGCCTTGGGCGCTGATTTCTTCTTCGCGTTCGACGAGTGCACTTCGCCCGAGGAGCCGTATGAGTACCAGAAGGACGCCATGTTCCGCACGCATCGCTGGGCGGACCGGTCCTTGAAAGCGCACAAGCAGAACATCAAGGCCTGGAACGCGCAGGGTATCTACGGCATCGGTCAGGGCGGTCCCTTCGAAGATCTCCGGCGCGAATCGACAAAGGTAATCGCGTCCATGGGATTCGATGGCTTTGGCCTCGGCGGCTCCTTCTCGAAGGCGCGTGGGCAGTCCATGCTTCCGCTCGCACTCGCATGTCTTGAAGAGCTCCCACCTGAGATGCCGGTGCACGGGCTCGGCGTCGGAGAGCCGACTGACGTCCTTGAGGCAATAGCGGCTGGAGTCGATACGTTCGACTGCGTCGAGCCGACCCGACGCGCCCGCCATGGCGCCATCTATACGGGCCGCGGTCTCGTGAATCTAACGAACGAGAAATATCTCTCTGACCACGGTCCGCTCGATCCGGAAACAGTCATCCCCGGAACGGAAGGCTTCACGCGCTCCTATATTTCACACCTTCTGCGGAGCGGGGAATTCCTCGGCTACGCGATCGCATCCCTCCACAACCTTGGGTTCATCACGGGGCTTGTCGCCCGTGCCCGCGAGGCAATAGAAGAGGGGAGATTCGATGCGTATCGTGAGGCGTTCGTGCGCGACTACCGGAGATAGCGCTTTATTGACATTTCATCGTTTAAAACGTATCGTGAACACGCGTCCATGCGGACGTCGGGGCCGCTCGGTCCCGCTTGCACACTACAAGGGGAACGAGATGTCAGAGAATGAACGGCCGGCGCTCCGCATGCAGCTCATCATCGTCGCCACGTTCTACGCGCTTCCGTATTATGACGGGCGCGCGACAGAACTTGGAAATGATCTCAAGGATCTGACGAAGCGATATGAGCAGCATCCGGACTTCGCCGACATCACTCCCGCGACGACGTTCACCACCCTTGCCGCAGCCGTGATCGAGCGGAAGCCCGACGATCCAATCGTTGCGCGAATGCTCGACACGCACGAAGCAGCGATCAATCGGCTCTACGACCAGGTTCCATCCCGGTCCGAAGAGCTGAAGCTTCGGACCGCGGCATAAGCGTGGTTCCTGGTCAGGAATGCGGCATCCCCGCATTCCTGACCACGTCCACCATATCGATGTCCCGACAGTGGGGCATTTTATTTTATACGGAGGAATTTGACTTTTAATTACACAATGCTATAAAAAACTTCCGCACACGGAACCGTACGCTGCGGAAACGGCGAAGAGGGGAATAGCACCATGACACAGAAGGCACGGGAACATCTGTCTGTAGCGGCCGCGGTTTATTCCGTGAATGCTATTGGCGATCTCGCTGCGCTCGCGGGCGACCGCGAGCTCGGCGACCTGTTGCGCGCCTATCAGAAGAAGGCGGTGACCGAGGATGACCGGAAAGCGGCCCGTGGCGTAGCGTTTAAGAGTCCGCTCTCGAACGCTATCGACCGCGCGGCCGAGCCGGAACTGCTCAGCGCGCTCACCGCGCGCTCGCATGTTCTGTCCATCATCGGCATCTCCGCCGAAGCGACCATCGGCATCTGCTCGGAGTCGCTTGAGCGCGCTGCGTAGCCTCGGCACGGGAGGCTGGCATGCGCCGGCCTCCCGCCTCTCTTTCATGTCCGGATATACTCCGGGCATTTTTATTTCGACACTTGACCGTAGAAAGTCCATACGGTAGGGTAGCCAGGCTGCCTGAACGGGCAGCATGTCCGGCCGCAAGGCCTTTTGGAACCAGGAGACTTCGCATGAAGACGAATCGCAAGCTTGCGCTCGTGAACGCCTTGTCCGTCTGCGGCATCGCCGCGGCCGCCGCGGCAAGCGGCTCGCCGGAACTCGGCACGGCGCTTGCGAAATTCAACCGCGACTTCTCGAAGAACAGCGACTCGATGCTCATCTTGAACAACGTTCCGCAGCTCTCCGACGGCCCCGCGACCGGTCTTTCGATCGCGCTCGCCGACCCGAAGAATGCCCGGTATGTTGACGAACTCGTCGGCGAACACGGCGACGCGATCGACCGCATCACGGCCGAATCGCTCAGCCGGCAGATCAGTATCGCGATGAACAAGACGTCGGTGTCGGCGGCGGCCTAGCGCCTCTCTGCGATGGAGAAGGGAGCGGGCACGTAAGGTGCCCGCTCCCGACCTCCTGAACCTATGTGTCCTACACCAAGCGTCCCTCGGGGCGCTTTTTTGGTATACTGTGCGGTCATGCCGCATTTCAAGCTCCATACTCCGTTCCCGCCGGCCGGCGACCAGCCGGAAGCTATCAAGGCGCTTGTTGCCGGCGTTCGCGACGGCATGCGCCATCAGACCCTGCTCGGCGCTACCGGTACCGGGAAGACCTACACGGTCGCGAACGTGATTGCGCAGATTGATAAGCCGACCATCGTGCTCGCGCATAATAAGACGCTCGCGGCGCAGCTTGCGCAGGAGTACCGGGAATTCTTCCCGGAGAACGCCGTTCACTATTTCGTCTCCTATTACGACTACTATCAGCCGGAGGCGTACATTGCCCATTCCGATACCTATATCGAGAAGGAGGCGATGATCAACGCGGAGATAGACCGGCTCCGCCACGCGGCGACGCAGGCGCTCCTCACGCGCCGTGACGTGATCATCGTTGCGTCCGTGTCCGCCATCTACGGCCTCGGGAGCCCGGAAGAATACGAGAAGTACCACGTGAAGATAGCGAAGGGAGGCGAAGAGAACCGTAGCAGCCTGATCCGGAAGCTTGTCGGCATATATTTCGAGCGGACGAACGCGGACCTTGAGCCGGGGCAGCTTCGCGCCGTCGGGAATGCGGTGGAGCTCATGCCAACGTCCGAGAAGGTCATCTTCAAGATTCGATTCGATGGGGATACGGTCGCTGCGATCGAGAAGCTTGATCCCGTCTCCCGCGCACTCATTGAAGAGCCGGAAACGACATTCATCTTCCCGGCCAAGCACTTCGTGACGAGCGAGGACGAACGCAATCGCGCGCTCGAGGATATCAAGCGCGAGCTCGACGAGCAGCTCGAACGTTTCAAGCGCGAGGAGAAGCCGCTTGAGGCAGAGCGCATAAAGCGCAGGACGCTCCATGACATCGCGCTCATTCGGGAGATCGGATACACGTCCGGCATCGAAAACTACTCGCGCCATTTCGACGGCCGTGAGCCGGGACAGCCGCCGCATACCCTTCTTTCGTACTTCCCGCATCGCGCAGACGGTAGTCCTGACTTCCTCACGGTGATCGACGAGTCCCACGTCACGGTCCCGCAGATCGGTGGCATGTTCGCCGGAGACCGCTCACGCAAGGATAATCTCGTTGAGTACGGGTTCCGCCTCCCGTCCGCGCGCGATAACCGTCCGCTCACCTTCGATGAGTTTCAGGAACGCGTCGGGCAGACCATCTATACGTCCGCGACGCCGGGCGAGTTCGAGCGGAAGATGAGCGCGCCGCCAGCAGGAAAGATTGTGGAACAGATCATTCGGCCGACGGGCCTTGTCGATCCGGAGCTTGTTATCCGCCCCGTAAGCGAGACGAAAGACTACCGCGGCCAGATCGCGGACTTCATAGACGAAGCCGCGAAGACGATAGCTGGCGGCGGGCGTGCTATTGCGACTACCCTCACGAAGCAGATGGCGGAAGATCTCGCGGAATTTCTTAAGGAACGCAGGATTAAGGCCGAGTATCTGCATTCCGACGTAAAGACCATCGACCGTATCGACATTCTCACGAACTTCCGCAGGGGGCAGTTCGATATCCTGGTCGGCGTCAACCTGCTACGCGAGGGGCTCGACCTTCCGGAGGTGGAGCTTGTCGGCATACTCGACGCAGATAAGGAAGGGTTCCTTCGCTCGGAGACCTCACTCATCCAGACCATCGGCCGCGCGGCGCGCAACGTTCTCGGTCGTGTCATCCTCTACGCGGACGTGATGACCGGTTCCCTTGAGCGCGCCATCGGAGAGACGAATCGCCGCCGCGCCATACAGGTGGCATATAACGAGAAACATGGCATCACGCCGCAGACGGTGAAGAAGGAGATCAAGGACATTGCGGAATCAATGCGATCGAAGCATGAGGAGATGCTCGAGCAGGCGTTCTCCTTCGATAAGAAGCTCTATGAGAAGGACCCGGAGAAGTTCATCGCGGAATTGCGGCTCCGTATGGGACAGGCGGTCGAGGAGCTCGATTTTGAAACGGCCGCACTCATCCGCGATGAGATCCGGGAGCTTGAAGGAGAGAAGGTGCCGAAGAAACGGCCGCGTAAGAAGCGGTTTGGAAGCGGCTAGTATTGTATTTGCATCCCGGGATCCCCATTCCTATGGGGAAGCAAGCAGCCGAAGACAAAAGCGCCGGCGCGAGACGGCGTGACGAGTGACCGCAGGAATTGCAGGCCTCGTTTTCGAGGACACGCAGGCACGCCGTCTCGCGAAAGCGGCACAGGTCATCTGGTAAGATTGACTTATGAGTTTCAGGACGATACTTGCGATCGCGCTTGGTGTCGCGGTGTCTGCCGCGATGGCGGTCATCCTGTTCTCGCTGTGGTTTGTGAAAGTGTCGGTTGCCGGGATGCTTCCGCCGGAACTTGCGCTTGCGCTTGATAATCCGCTCACCATGCTCCTTGCAGGGCAGGCGGCTATCCTCTTTATCCTCTCGCTCATCCTCGCGGTTAGTGCATACTTCCTTATCGGCTCAATCGTGGTAACGCCGGTGCGCCGCCTTGCTCGCGCGGTCGACGCGTACGCGAAGAACGGAACGCGCGAGGCTATCGAGGACATCGAGTCCGCGCCGAAGGAGATACGCTCCATTGCGCTCTCGTTCGACATGCTCGTAAATAGTGTCGATGAGTCGCATAAGCGGGATACGGAGATCTCGCGGGTGAAGTCGGACTTCATATCGACTGCCGCGCATCAATTCCGGACGCCGCTCACGGGCGTCCGTTGGGCGCTTGAGGCGCTCGAGAAGGAGCAGCTCACCGAGACGCAGAGGGCGCTTGTCGAGAGTGCGGTCGGGAAGTCGAAGGATCTCGTGGCTATCGTCGGGACCCTGCTTGATATCTCCGCTATCGAGAGCGGAAAATATCAGTATAAGTTCGCGCCGACCGACATGGCAGCGCTCCTTGCGGAGGTGGTAAGCGATCTTTCGAAGCTCGCGACCGACAGTCAGGTCTCGCTCTTTTTCGCGAAGGAGGACGGGGTCGCGTTCCCGCCGGCGCGCGCTGATCGCGAGCGCGTGAAGTGGATACTGAACAACCTCGTCGAGAACGCCATTCAGTACACGCCCGCGGGCGGCTCTGTCCGCGTATCGCTTGAACAAGGAGCGGGGCGCCTTATCGCACGGGTGAAGGATACGGGTATCGGCATCCTGGCTGCGGACCGGGCGAATATATTCGAACGCTTCTATCGCGCCCAGAACGCGATATCGAAGAAGAACCAGGGGAACGGCCTCGGCCTCTATATCGCGCGCACCATAGCGACGGACCACGGCGGGGATCTCAATTTCGCTCAGAATACAGACGGTCCGGGCACGACATTCACCCTCTCGCTCCCGACCGCGTAGCCGGTGCTATACTAGGGGCGTAACCCCATACCCCATGCCTGAAACCCGCTTTATCCTTGTTGTCGAAGACGATCCGGTCTTGAAGAACCTTCTCGGGCACACGTTCGCAGGGAAGTATCAGACCCTCTACGCGTCCGATGGGAACGAGGCACTCTCCCTGTTTGAGGCACATAAGCCCGCGCTTGTCCTGCTTGATCTCATGCTCCCAACCATGGACGGTTTCGCGGTACTTGAGGCAATCCGGAACCGT
>CAZLVR010000016.1:0-12310 GCA_964563365.1 uncultured Candidatus Saccharibacteria bacterium
TATATGGGCCGCCGTATTCCGGAAGAAGACGCGCGACAAATAAAGCGATGGAAGGCGTTCGCGCGTCACGCTGCGCAGGTGAAGCGTCACTGCAGACCGAAGGATATGCTCTGCCGTCCGGTTCAGCGTCAAGCACTTCTCCACTGGGCATACGATTCCCGCACTATCTAGCGTTTTTTACGGCTGTTAACCCCTGGTTCACGGCGGGGGTGGGATAGTGCCGTACCGGTCGAGATTACTCGCACCTAAGATTACGTTTCGGTATGGCAACGAACGGCAATGGCAACAGCAAGAGCAGGCGCGGTTTCGCGGCGATGGATCCGACGAAGCAGCGTGAGATCTCACGGAAGGGCGGTCAGGCGTCGCATGGCGGCGGCCGCCGCGCGGGGTCAGGCTCCGGTTCCCGCGGCGGCGCATAGCGCCTCGCGTACGACTACTGAGAAGCGAGAGCGTCTGGCTGAGGAGAGCCAGGCGCTCTCGCTATCGCGGGCCGTGACGAGGCCTTGGTATACTCTTCCCATGAAAGGCCCGCTTCTCGGCATTGTTGTCGTCATCGCGCTGCTTGCCGCGGGCGTCATCTTCTATACAACTGGTACACCTACCCCCGCAGCTCCCGTTCTTCAAACCTATTCAAACGACCGATACGGAATCAGTTTCTCGTACCCTGCAGGCTACGTTCTCTCCGAGAATGACGTATCCCTTCCGACGGAGCCGCGCCACCACGTCATCACCATCATTGCCGAAGCGGATGCTGTGCCGCGCCAGAACTCAGAAGGGCCGACTGCGATAACTCTCGACTTCTACGAACAAACGATCGACACACTGCCTAAGTGGCTTCTCACAACCGAATCAAACTTCGCACTCGGAAATCAGAAGTACGCGACTACTTCCATCGATGGGGAAGACAGTGTCACGTATAGCTGGTCTGGTCTCTATGAAGGAGAAACGACTGCGCTCATCCACTCCGGCACTCTCATCGCTACTTCGGTGACCTATATCTCTCCTGCGGACGCTATCGTCTCCGCATATCAGACCGTGCTCACGACCATGCAACTCCGCTAGCTCCAAACGCGCGGTACACTTACGGCATACCCCTAATCGTTTCCTATGGACATAGCTATTAACTGGTGGGCCATACTTGCGTGCGGTGTCTCTGCAGTCGTTCTCGGGTTCCTCTGGTTCGGACCTCTGTTCGGGAAGATCTGGATGGACTCCATGGGCATGACCATGCCAAGCGCAGAAGACCGCAAGAAGATGGGTGGGATGATGATGCGCTCGATGCTCATCGCGTTTGTTGCCGCACTCGTGACTGCGTACGGGTTCATCCATACGCTCACCTACGCCGACACCTATATGAATACGAGCGGCGTCTCTGCCGGCCTTATGGGCGGCTTCTGGAACTGGCTCTCCTTCATGCTCCCGGTCGTCCTCGGCGCTGTGCTCTGGGAAGGGAAATCCTGGAAGTGGTTCCTTATCACCGCCGGATACTATCTCGTCGATCTCCTTATCATGGGCGCGATCTTGTCAGCCTGGCCGGCATAACACTTTTCGGGAGCGTCCGGAATGTTATTGAATACCGAAGCTCCTCAACCGGTGAGACCGAGTGCTGATATTCCCAGCGGCTCTCATGCTGCATGATGTAGGCTGAGCGCGGCGCAAGCGGAAGCACGATGACATCATCGCGTGTTCTCCTGCGTCCCCGTACTCGCCACGAGAGGGGACGGAGCCGCATGCGACAGTGCCCAGAAAGTGAGATGCCGACTATGTGTTCGAAGCTCTCATTGTCCCGATGCCAGCCGATAGCGGCGCCCCGCGGGTATTCCGTGATAAGCGCCTCGGCAACGCGCGCGTACGGAATGTCGAGCCACTTCGCGATCTTCCGCGCAAGCGGATGGAGCGGGGGAGGCAGTGGCGGCCCTGGGACGAGCATGTGGTGCCGGAAATCATAGCCCCAGCCGAAGCCGATGACCCGCCGCTTTGCGGTATATTCCCCGAGTCGCCCATGCTCAAGAGGCAGGTCCTCTATCCACGCGACAATCTCCCGTTCTTCTTCCTGCGTGAGGAATCCAGGACGGTAGACGAATCCGTTCGGGAGCGACGCTCCGGTCTCAAAGAGGCTTTTCTGTGCTGCGCTCGTCATCTCCATGAGTGTATAGAACGCGCATCCCCGAGAGATACACAGGTTTGAGGCGTATACTAGATTCATGGAACCAAAGCGCATCGCGTATTTTCGCAACTTCATATTCGGAGTCGAGGACAGTCTCGTATCGACCGTCGGCCTGCTCTCGGGCGTCGCTATCGCAGGACTTACGTCGCGCGACATATTCCTCACCGGTGTCATCCTCATCTTCGTCGAGGCGTTCTCAATGGGAGCAGGAAGCTATCTCTCGGAAACGTCCGCTGAAGAGCTCGCGACGCGACGCGATGACAGCTCCCGAAGTTTCGCATCCGCACTCATCATGTTCGTTTCCTATGCCGTTTCAGGGTTCATTCCACTGCTCCCGTACCTGATTTTCCCAGTCTCTCTCGCGTTCCCGGCATCTATCATTGCGTCGCTTGTCGCGCTTCTTATCCTCGGCGCACTCTCCGCCATGGTGTCCCGGACGAGCCTTATAAAGGATATGGTACGCATGATGGCTATCGGGGGGCTCGCAATTGCCGTCGGTGTACTCGTCGGGAAATTCGTTGCTTAGTTAATCCTCTTTTCACGACGCACAGCATACCTTCATGAGGTATGCCAAGACGCTATGGACCAAAAGCAGGTGCGAAGGTGAAGCGGGCGATGCATGAGATGAAAGCCGGGAAGCTTAAAAGTGGCAGAAGCGGTAAAAAAGTAACAAGCCAAAAGCAAGCGATCGCTATTGGTCTCTCCGAAGCCCGCCGTGCCGGGGCGAAAGTACCGACGCGACGGAGCTCTTAATAAGTCGTTCACGGCTCCTCGCGTAGCCTTAGTCGCGGGTCGATTTATCCGTACGTAAACGCGCTCTACTATGGCTGACGATCGCACTGCCAACAAGAAGCGGACGGACGATACCGGGGATGCGGACATCGCGACCGATACGATGAACCGCGACCAGTCGTCCGACGGCTCGGACCGTTCCGACGAGATGGATCAGTAGGGAAGAGAAAACCGGCGCGAAGGCGTACGCCTTCGCGCCGGTTTTCTCGTTCACGGTGAGTTCACCGCGCTGCGCGTATAGTTCGCCGCATGCACGGCGAACATGGAGACATCTGCTTCTGCCTTTCCTGCCTTGAGGAGGCACGGCACGCTGCGTCGTTTCGGAGCACGCTTCGCGAGCTTGGATCGACGTTCGTACCGCAGTGGTAACCGGGCGCGTTTTACGCCCGTCACTTGAGGATAGAAGACTCGTCTACGGATGGAGCGGCGGCGCCGGAAGGCGACGTCCGTGCACGCGTTCGCGCCTTTCTTCCGGCTTGGTAATATATAGCTTCCACCGTCGTTACTATATGCGGAGCATCACGCAGGACGAGTTCCTATCGGCATACGACGCCTATGCGGACGCGGTCTTCCGCCTGTGCTATGCGAAGACCAGCTCCCGTGAAGAGGCGAAGGATCTGACCCAGGAGGTATTCGCCCGGGTCTGGCAGCGCATGTCGACAGGTGCGACGGACATCGAGAACCTGCGCGCGTTCCTGTTTACGGTCGCGCGCAATCTCATAAAGGACTATTACAAGAAGAAGAAGCCGGTCCTCGAACGGGACCTTCCTGAAGGAACGTTCGAATCCGTATCGGTCGACGGCGATCAGGAACTCACCGCGGACGGTAGGCTCGCCCTTGCCGCTCTCGCGAAGCTCCCGGCGCCGTACCGCGAGGCGCTCATGCTCCACTACGTCGAAGGGCTTCCCATCGGCGAGATAGCGGAGATGCTTCGCGAGCGGCCGAATACCGTCTCTGTCCGCGTGAAGCGCGGCATAGAGAAGCTGCGCGGAATGCTCACGACACCGACCCGGTGATCTCCATTTGAATGCTATGAACAACGACCACAACCGTACGCATACACCACAGGGCAATCCCGCCTCGAACGGTTCTTTCGGCGTACTATCACAAGAGATGAATGATATTACCGAAACGCTCACCGAACTTCGCGGAACCCTCATGCTCACTGCCGAGGAGCGTACGCGTATGCGTGCCGACCTTGCGCGGCTTGCGGCCGACGTGCGCCCCACGGCGCTGCCATCGCCCTATTTCTCATACTTCATGCGCCCCTCGCCAGCGTTCGCCATGGCGCTTGCGCTCGTCCTTATCGTCGGCGGCACTGCTTCGGCTTCTGCAAATGGCGCGCTTCCGGGTGATGCGCTCTACTCGCTCAAAGTGCATGTGAACGAGAACTTCGAGCGGGCACTCGCACTCTCTCCGGAAGCGAAGGCATATATAGACGTGAAGCATGCGGAGGAGCGCCTCTCGGAGGTCGAGCTCCTCGCCGCGAAGGGATCCGTCGACGAGCATGTCGCGACCAAGGCTGCGGCAGAAGTGACGGACGCCATTGGTGCGGCAAGCGTCGCTGCCGGTTCGCTCGACGAGCGGGGTGACGTCTCTGGCGCGGATGGCTTGCGCGCGCATATCGCGTCCGCACTTCTTGCGCACGCAGACATACTCGACGCGCAGGCAGAAGAGCTTCCGGACGGTGCTCAGCAGACCCTTCGTGCCTTGTCCGTCGCCGCGGCAGTGACCGCAGACGATGCCTCGAGCGATGATGGCAACCCAAGCCTCGCGCTCGCCGCGCCCGTGCGCAATGAGCGCACTGCGGGAGAGCTCGACGGCCGTGCGGACGCCGTGCGTGACCGCATAGACGCACTCACGAAGGCGATCGCGGACGCAGACGGAATCCCGGAGGAAACGCATGACGAGCTTATGGCGGAACTCGCTTCCATTGAGACCGGCTATCGGGAGGCGGAAGCGTCGCGCGGATCAGGCGATCTTGATGCGGCAGCCGAGGACTATACGGTACTCGAGCGTCGTGCGTATCGTGCGCTTTCCGCGCTTGCGCTCGCGGAGCGTATCGGCGAGAAGACCGGGAAGGAGGTCCTTCTCACCATCGATAGCGGCGACGAGGACGGCTCGTCCGAAGCGGCGCCGGTACTCATGAAAGCAGCGGCGTTCGCTGCATCCGCGTCCGCGACCACCACCGAGCGCGCGCATCGTCATGAGCGTCCGCTCCAGTTCCTCGTTCGCGACCGGTCCGACTCGCGCGGGAAAGGGTCGTCTGAGGATCGGGACAGAGGAGAATAACAGGCAGGCGGCAGAGCGGTCACGTGCTCACTCCCAAAGCGACGGCATCGTGCCGTCGCTGTGAGGCTTGTCCAGCACTCAGCCCGGGTTCCCGCCACGAGCGGTAGCTGTATGCGCGAATTTTGCCCGGACGGCGCTCCCCGGCCAGCGGTAGTAGACGATCGGAATGAAGACGAGCGTGAGAAGGAGCGAGAACGCGAGGCCGAACATGATAGAGAACGCGAGCGGTGCCCAGAAGGAAGAGGCGAACGCGAGCGGGATCATGCCGATGACAGTCACCACGGTGGTAAGGAGGATCGGCCGGAGGCGGGAGGATGCAGCCGAGACGACCACTTCCTCAAGCGAGAGGTCCGCTTCTTCCCTGTGGATGCGGGAGATCGAATCCATGAGGATGATGGCGTGATTGATGATGACACCCGCGAGCGCGATGACGCCGAGCATCGACGTAAGCGAGAGCGGGGAACCCGTTAGCGTAAGGCCGACATGCACGCCGACGAGCGAGAGCGGGATGATCGCGAGCAGATAGAAGGAGTGGCGGAACGAGTTGAACTCGAGGATGAGAATCGAGAGCATGAGCGCAGCGCCCGCGATGAGCGCAACGAAGAGCTCGGTGAACGACTTGCCCACATCTTCTGACTCGCCGCCAACATTCATGGTGACGCCAGCCGGAAGCTCCGTGAAGGATTTCGCGAACTTGTTTGTAATCTCAATCGCGTTTGCGCCCGGAGCGACCTCCGCGGACACGGTCATGATGCGCTTACCGGCTTCATGGCGTATTGCCGTCGGTGCCGCCTCATAGGTTACCGTCGCAACCGAAGAGAGAGGGACGGGGCCGCGCGTTCCGGCTATGAGAAGCGCGCGCACTGCGTCGATGGACGCATTCGTCGTCTCCGACGGGTCCGTGTAGTTCGGGTTCAGGTCGAGCTTCACGCGTACCTCGATATCGTCTTTACCGGAACGTATTGAGGTCGCTTTCGCGGAGAAGAGCGCGGTGCGGAGCGTATCCGCGACCGCGGGCGCGCGGACGCCTTGTTCAGCCGCTTTCGCAGTATCAAGGCGTACCACGAACTGCGAACTCTCATCCTTTGTCGACGCTGACAGGTTCACGACGCCCGGGATATCCGAGAGCGCGTGCTTCGCCGCATCGGTCGCCTCCGCGAGCGCGCCGAGGTCGTCGCCCGTGAACGTGACAGACACCGGCGAGGAGGACGGCGGACCACCGGCTGGCTCACCAACGGTCACGACGGCTGAGGTGACTTTCGCAAGCTCCGTGCGGAGCTTCGTGACATAGTCGCTGCTCGTAAAATTGCGTTTCTTTGGAAGATTCACCGTGATGTTCGCGATCTGGGTGCCGGAGCCCGATCCGCCGTCGATGCTGCCGGTGAGGGAACTTCCCGCACCGACGACCGTTGCAAAGGATTCAACATCCGTATCTGCGTAGAGAATCTCCTCGACCTCGCGCACCGAGAGGTCCGTCACGGGGAGGTCCGTACCCTGCGGTTTCTCGATTTCTACGTATACGTAGTCGGAATCAGCGCCCGGGAAGAAGATGGCCTTCAAAAGGCCCGTCGCAGGGAGAGCAAGCGCCACGAAGAAGAGCGCTACCATCGCGATAAGGAAGCGACGCTGCCCCTTCCGGTCCGCAAGGAGCGTGTGGAGAAAGGCTTCGTATCGGGCCGTGAGTGCGGCATTCCATCGTTCCTGGCGCATGTCCGCAGGGGAGTGAGACGCTTTCACGAAGAACATGGATAGAAGCGGCACGAAGCCAAGAGCGACGAAGATGGACGCGATGAGGACGAAGATGACCGTGAACGGTATCGCGGCGAGGAACTTGCCGACGATGCCCGAGAGGAAGAACAGCGGCACAAAGACCACCACCGTGGTGAACGTACCCGCGATGAGCGGCCATGCGTATTCGCGAATCGCGGCGACGGCCGCCGCGCGCGTATCTCCGAGCTTATTGAGACGGGTATGGAACGCCTCGACCACCACGATGCCGGAGTCGACGAGAATGCCGATCGCGAGGATGAGCGAGAAGAGAGAGACGTTATTGAGCGTGTTACCGGACGCCTGAATACCGATGAATGCGATAAGGAACGACAGCGGGATTGACGCCGCCGCGACCAAGGACTCCCGCCAGCCGAGCGTAAAGATAAGCACCAGAACAACGAGGATGATGGTCTCGATGCCTGCGCGCGTGAGTTCCGTGAGGCTCTTGTTCACCTCGTCTGCGCCGTCGTAGGAAATGACGGAGTCTGTGCCTGCGAGCGTCGTCGCTTTCAGCTCCTCGAGCTTCTTCTTCACCGCGTTTGCAGTCTCGACGATGTTTCCGCCGCGCGACTTCGAGACCGTAAGCGTCAGGGATGGATTCGCCGGTGCGCCGTCGACCGAGACGCGAGAGTAGGTTAGAGCGTCCGAAAGGGCATCCTGCACGTCTGCGACATCCGCAACATGGAGCGAAATCGCGCCGGGCCCTGGGATGGCGACGCTCGCGACGTCTTCGGTCGATGAGACGCCTGCATCGAAACGAACAGTGTAATTGACGCCGTCGACCGTGATGGAGCCGGCCGGGGACGCGACGCCCGCGGCGGCGATGGCTCCCGTGACGTCTGACACCGCGAGGCCGTACTGGCGGAGCTTCGCCTCCTTCACGATGACTTGTACCTGGCGCTCGCGAACGCCCGAAAGCTCGACTGTCGCGACACCGGGCACGCGCTCGACCTCGTCCCGAACCTCTTCACCGAGACGGGTGAGCTCCGCCGGCGCAAGCGCGCCGGAGATGGAGACAACGAGGATTGGCTGATCGGCGAAATTCACATCAGATACGACCGGATCAGTCGCCTCTGCAGGGAGGTCGGGGCGTGCCTTGTCGACCGCATCCTTCAAAAGGCGAATGGACTTGTCGATATCAGCTGACGCGTCGAACTCGACCGAGACGGTCGAAAAGCCGGCTCCACTCGTCGAGGTCACCTTCGAGACATGCTCTATAGAAAGGACGGTATCCTCGATCTTGTCGGTGATGAGACGCTCCACGTCGGCGGACGAGGCTCCCGGGAGTGCGGTCGAAACAATGCCGAGCGGGATCGAAATGTCAGGCGTCGCTTCCTTCGGGATTGCGGAGACGGCATACAATCCGCCCGCGACAAGCACGATCATCAGGAAGACCGTGAAGTGATGTCGGTCGAGAAAGAAGCTCCAGAATTTCGTCATAGGCCTACGGCGCTACGGTAACTTTCTCTCCTTCGGACAAGCCGCGTGCATCCTCGACCACTCGGGTCTCGGCGGTAAGGGGCGACGTGATCTCGATACGGTCGCCGCGCACTTCGCCGATGGATACCGGGAGGGCGACGAGACGCCCGTCCGTACCTACGGTGAAGAGGATGCGGGCGCCTGCGGAGAGTTTAAGAGCAGAGAGCGGAAGGAGGACCGGGCCTGAGGAAGATGTAGCGTCGGGACGGGTCAGCGGAAGCATGATGCGTACCGATTGGCCGTTCACAAGCTCTTTCGCGTCGCCGGTCACGGCCGCATGCATCTCGATCTGTTTGGTGACGGGATCGAGGGCAGGTGCCATCTCCGTTATGACGCCGGGGTAGGTGTTCTCGACCGTCACCTTCGCGCCGGTGTGGAGACCGGCGGCGGTGTCTTCGGAAACGTAGAAGACGATCTCAAGCGCGCCGTTCTGCGCGACGGTCGCGACATGGGTGAGCGCGTTCACATAATCGCCGACGCGGATCGGGAGGAAGTTCACCTGGCCAGCGATTGGGGCGCGCAGTTGCGTCTTCTCATAGTTCGCTTCTGCGAGGCGGAGCGTGCCGAGCGCGGACTTCACCGATGCGTCGGACGCCGCGGTCGCGCCGACGGCGCCGGTGCGGTAGGACGCTTGCGCGGCAGAGAGGGTGGAGAGAAGCGACGCAACCGAAGCGCGCGCGGAAGCAAGCGCTGCGAGCTGCGCCTCAGTCGCGCGTGAATCGCGACCGTTCGCAGCTGCCGCGAGGTCGTTCAAGAACAACGAGACCGTACGGACCTGGGAGCTCGCTTCCGTCAGGAGCGCGAGCGGGCTCTTCGAGCCTGCCGTTGGAAGCTCCGCGCTCCAGCGTTCCATCATGAGCCGGATATCCTTGCGCGCCTTCGAGAGGACGTCAGCCTGACCGTTCGTATTGATGGTGATGGTCGGGCCCGTGGCAGTCTCCGATCCGAAGAAGAGGTCGACGTCGCTACTCAAGGTCACGTCAAGCGTGGCGTACGCACTCCGGAACGCGTCTTCGGCAGTTGCGGTCGTGTTCGAGAGGGAGGTGGACGTTTTCGCGGCGACCGCAGCGTCATAGGCGCCCTGTGCCTGGAGGAGTGCTGCGGATTCGGAGGAGTTTTCAAGCGTCGCAATGACGAAGCCTGCCGGCACGGTCGCGCCAAGCGACGTGTTGACGCTCCTCACGACGCCGGAGGCTTCTGCAGTCACGTCCGCCTCGGAGCGTGAGCGCACCTGGCCGATAACCGAGTCGCCAGACGCATTTCCGGAAAGTTCCGCGATGGAACGGAGCGTTACCGTGCGAGCCTGGCTCCCTGCATCCGCAGGCTTTCCGCCGGAGAAGAGCATGAGAAGGCCGATAAGCACCGCGGCGAGGACACCGGCAATAAGCGCCTGCTGCCAGAGCTTCAGGGAGCGGAACCGACGCCAGAGCGCGGTAAGGAAACGGAGCACAGATGAAAAAATGCCGCGGAGCGCGGAGATAAGGGTCTGCATGACCATCATTATAGCATATTTTATTTTCTTGACAAAATCGACGATCGGCGCCGGATGAGCGTCAGGTATACTGACACACAGTCATGGATGAACGGATAGCACCAGAGCCGCCGCATCCACGCGAATCGGCGCGTGAGCGGTTCTTCGAGCGGTGGGGGAAGCACGCGCTTCTTGCGTTCCTTGCTGTCGCGCTACTTGCGGTCGCTGTGGTGCTGCTTCACGCGGCACTCTTCGGCCCGCCGGACAAGGATCCATCTCGCATTGAATTCATCGTATCGCCGGACGAACCGCTCGAGACCATCGGGGCACAGCTTGAGGCAGAAGGGTATGTAAAATATTCGGTCGCATTCCTGTTCGCGTATACCGCAACACGCGGCGAGGCGAGTATCCGTCCGGGCGGGTACGAGCTTTCCCGCTCAATGGACGTGTGGACCATCGCCAAGGTGCTCGGTGAAGCGCCCTATCTCTCATGGATCACCATACCGGACGGTGTCCGTAAGGAGGAGATTGCGGAGATCCTCATGCGGGAACTCGGCTGGACGGAAGGCGAACGGGACGCGTGGCTTCGTGCTGCGTCGACGACGCCGGAGCTTGCCGATGGCGTCTATTACCCGGACACGTACCTCATTCCCTCGGATCAACCGCCTGCGGAAATTGCCGCGCGTATGCGCGGACGGTTTGCTGAAGTGTTTGCGCCATACATAGCGGAGGCTGCCGTGCAGAAACTCGATTGGCCGGACGTGGTGACGCTCGCGTCCCTTATCGAACGGGAGGCGGGGAAGCATGACAAGGCGCTCATCGCGGGCATCCTCTGGAACCGAATACACAAGAAGATGTTCCTTCAAGTGGATGCGACGCTCCAGTATTTCGAAGGAGAAGACGGGAATTGGTGGCCTCAACCCGATCCGGCTGACAAGACGGCGACGTCGTCCTTCAATACCTATAAATATGCCGGCCTGCCGCCGCACCCCATCGCGAACCCGTCCATAGAGTCGGTCGAGGCGGTACTTCACCCGGCAAAGACCGCGTGTCTCTACTATCTTCATGACACCCGCGGCCGCATTCACTGCTCGACGACCTATGCTGGGCAGAAAGCGAACGTGAATCTGTATTTGAAATAGAAAATCCGCAGTTTCGTGGTATAATTTCCTCTTCATGAAAACGAAGAAGAGGAAAACACACGCGAAAGAAACGTTCGCGTTCTACCTAAAGGCTGCGGGGAAGTACCCGTGGGCGCTTACGTTTGCCATCGTCGGGATGCTCGGCGTTCAAGCTGTCGCGCTCATCTCGCCGCTCTATATGCGGACGTTCTTCAACACGCTCGTCGCCGGAACGCCGTCGCCGGAGCTTGCCGCGTCGCTCCTCTCGACGCTCGCGATGATCGCGGCGCTCGCCGCAGCTAACTGGGCGCTTTTCCGTCTCGAGTTCTTCACCCTCGTCATTCTCGACGGAAAGGTGCTCCGCGACCTGTATGACGTCGCGTTCCGGTACCTCATCCGTCACTCCTATCATTTCTTTACGAATCAGTTCGCAGGAACCCTGACTCGACGGGTGGGGCGTTTCAGCAAGTCGTTCGAGACGATGGCGGACAGCATCATCATGCAGTTCATCCCGACCGGCATCTTCATCTTCGGTGCGGTCGTCGTTCTCTGGATGCGCCACCCTGCGCTCGGCATCGCGCTTCTCGCGTGGGCGGTCCTCGTCATCGTGGTGCAGTCGATTGCGCTCCGGCTCCAGCAGCCCTTGCGGCTCGCGCGCACCGCTCGCGACAGCGAGCTGACGGGAGCGATAGCGGACGCGATAGGGAACCAGAATACCATCCAGCTTTTCTCCGCGTCCGGGTTCGAGATCGCTCGCGTGAACGAGGTGGCCGAGCGCTGGTACCGCACGACGGTGCGCAGCTGGCGCGCAAGCGAGATCACATGGGGAGCGCTCTCGCTGCTTGCCGCGATCATTAACATCGGCCTTCTTTATCTTGCGCTCGTCCTCTGGTCGCGGCACGAGCTCACCGTGGGCGACTTCGTCCTCATCCAAGCGTACCTCATCACCGCGATCGAGCGTCTGTTCGCCATCAATCGGGAGCTGCGCGGCTTCAATGAAGCCATCGCGGACGCTGGCGAGATGACGGAGATTCTCATCGAGCCACACGAGGTGCAAGACGCGTCGGGCGCCGATTCGCTTCGGGTGTCGGAGGCGGCGATCGAGTTCGACCGCGTCCAGTTCAATTTCCAAAGCGACCATCCGATCCTCTCCGACCTCTCGCTTTCCATCCGGGGCGGAGAGAAGATCGCGCTCGTCGGCCCGTCGGGCGCCGGGAA
>CAZLVR010000017.1:0-12288 GCA_964563365.1 uncultured Candidatus Saccharibacteria bacterium
CGATTCCCGGCTCAGGTTCCGTGACCTTTTTCTCGGTACGCCAGGACTCAATGACTATCTGACCGGCGTTATCCTCCATGAGGAGACCCTTATGCAAAACGGGCTCGACGGGGAATCGTTCGCGAAGAAGCTTGCGAATCAAGGCGTGATGCCTGGCATCAAGGTCGATGAGGGCACTGAGCCGATGCCCGCATCTCCAGGCGAGCTCATCACGAAAGGACTCATCGGGCTCTCAGCGCGCCTCACAGGGTATCGTGAGACCTATGGTGCGACATTCACCAAATGGCGTGCGGTCGTCACGATCGATGGAGAAATGCTTCCCACCGATGCCGCGCTTGTTGAGAATATGAAGCGACTCGCCATGTCGGCGCGCTGTGTGCAGGAAGCGGGCATGGTGCCCATCCTCGAGCCGGAAGTCCTCTATGATGGCACGCACTCGCGGGTGAGGAGCCGTGCCGTGATCACGAAAACGCTCGCTATCCTCATGCGTGAGCTTGATGAGCATGGAGTCGATCGTTCCGGAGTCATCGTGAAGACCGCGATGGCCCTTTCCGGCAAGGCGACGGGGAAGAAGGATGCGCCGGACGAAGTCGCGTCCGACACCGTCGGCGCGCTTCTTGAAGCTGTGCCGAAGGGCATCCCCGGTATCGTGTTCCTTTCAGGCGGACAGACACCTGATCAAGCCATGAAGAATCTCGCGGCGATAACCCGGGAGGCTCGGGCGAAGGATGCTCCATGGCCGCTCACCTTCTCCTTCTCGCGCGCATTCCAGGACGAAGCACTCACTCTATGGAACGGCAAGGATGCGAACGTCCCCGCCGCCCGGGAGGCGTTCCTTGCGCGTCTTAGAGAAGCCAAAGCCGCGCTCGGATAAGGGCTCGCGTACCGCCTGTATAGGGAGGGCTATCCAGGAGCGCACTCGTTTGCAAAAACTTGGAATACCGGGCATACTGCGGCCTACATATGACCGTTACCCTTACCGTTTCTAAGCGCGACGCGACCGGCGCAGCCGGGAAGCGCACCCTTGCCGCAGGCCGCATGCGTGCAGTCGTCTACGGCCCAAAGCAGGAATCCCTCCCTATAGAGGTGTCGTCCCAGGAGTTCACGAAGGTGCTTCGGGACGCCGGCGAATCGACCGTCATCGAGCTGTCAGGCCTCGGGGAGCCGATGCAGGTCCTCATTCATGATGTTGAGCGCGATCCAGTCACGAACGTCCCTCGCCATGCCGATTTCTACGCTATCGAGAAGGGCGCGAAGGTTGAGGTCGCCGTTCCGTTCGAGTTTGTCGGCGAATCCCCGGCCGTGAAGCAGGGAGCGAACCTGGTGAAGGTCATGCATGAAGTCGAAATCGAGGCTGCTCCCGCAGACCTTCCGCACCAGATCGAGATCGATATCTCCGTGCTTGCCGCTGTCGGCGACCAGATCCATGTCTCCGATATTGTCCCGCCGAAGGGAGTGGTCATCAAAGCAGGCCCCGAGGAAGTCGTCGCACTCATCCAGGAGGTTGCCGTCGAAGCCGAGGAGGCTCCGGCCGCCGTCGACATGTCCGCTATCGAGGTAGAGGAGAAGGGCAAGAAGGAAGAGGAAGCATCGGCTGAATAACCCACATACTGGATTCCACGAAAAAGCCCGTCACGAGACGGGCTTTTTCGTCGTCTGCTATACTTAGTGGAGCATATGAAATTCACGGGTGCTATCGCATGGGGAGCCGCGCTCGCGATCCTCATGCTCGGAGTAGCTATGATGGGCCGCGCCGTCTACGCGGAAGATCTCCCGGATACCTGTCCGGGGCTCTCTGATGCCGAGTGCTCCGCGTTGAAGGATCAGTATCAGGAGTTGCAGAAGGAGATTGCAGCGCTCAATTCGCAAATTGCCGCGACGCAGGCGAAGAAGGGGACGCTTCAGGGCGACGTCTCCGCCCTAAATGCGCAGATCGCGCAGGCACAGGCGCAGATCAAGGCGAAGAATATCGAGATCAAGAAGATCGGCGGGCAGATAGAGACGAAGACCGCGGCGATTAATCAGCTGTCCGCAAAGATAGACCGCGGACATGAATCCCTTGCGGAGTTTCTCCGTCAACAGGATCAGGTGGATGATTTGTCGCTCGTCGAGATTGCGCTCGCCGCAGACAGCGCGTTCTCTCTATTCAATGATGTCGACAATATCGTGACGGTGCAGGCAGGGCTCAACACAGAGTTCGCAAAGGTGCGCGACGCGCGCAGTCAGGAAGAAGCAGCGCGCAAAGCGCTCGCCGCACAACAGGCGGCAGCAAGCGATGCTAAGTTCGTTGTACAGACCAAGGAGGCGCAAATCACGCAGAATAAGCAGGAAAAGACGCAGCTCCTCGCGATTGCGGCGAACCAGGAGGCGCAGTACAAGCAGGTCCTTGCCGAGCGGCAGGCGGAAGCTGCGCAGATACGCGCGCGACTCTTCCCGCTGCGCGATACGGGCACCATACCGTTCGGCGATGCTGTGAAATACGCGCAGGCGGCGAGTGCGAAGACGGGAGTGCGCCCCGCGCTCATTCTCGCCATCCTCTCGCAGGAGTCCGATCTCGGCGCAAACGTAGGAAACTGTCTTGTGACGGATCTTACAACCGGCGACGGCAAGGGGAAGAATACTGGCACGCCGTTTTCAGGAGTCATGAAGGCGCCGCGCGATACCGTGCCATTTAAGACTATTACGGACGCGCTTGGTAAAGAGTGGTCGACAACCGCCGTATCCTGCCCGCAGCCGGGAGGCTATGGGGGAGCCATGGGTCCGACGCAGTTCATCCCGTCGACCTGGATGCTCTTCGACGCCCGTATCAAGGCGGCGCTCGGGGTGCCAGCAACAAATCCCTGGAACGCGGAGCATGCCATCATGGCGACCGGCCTGTATCTTGAGGACGTCGGAGCGGCGGGCGGCGGCTACAGCGCCGAACGCGACGCGGCCTGCCGGTATTATTCCGGACAGCCGTGCTCGGTCGCAGGAGCCTCCTATGGGAATTCCGTCATCGCGAAGGCGACGAATTTCCAGAACGATATCGACTTCCTCAAGGATAATTAGCGTGCTCGGTCGTACCGGGCAACCCCGGCTTTGATGAGCGCTTCTGGTATGGCCGCGCTCCCGTCGATCCACGACTTCAGCATACTGATATCCGATTCAGGGAGTTCTGTGCGAAGGGCGCCATAGAAAGAGACGAGTGCGCCGGTATGTACTTTTGTGAGGAGCGTTTCGACGCTTTCGGACGTTTTCTGTTTAAGAAGCAAACCGTCGACGCCTGCGAGGATAAGAGGTCCGAGGACGTAGTGGCCATATTGCGTGTCGAGGTCGTCATAGGAGGCATTCGTTGGAACGGGAAGTTTTCCGCGCATCTTCGCGAACGCAGTCGCCTCGCTAAAGGGCGGGGCAGTGATACGCGAGAAGTCTTTCGTTACTACAGCCTCGTGCACGTTCACAAGATACTCGCGCCGCGCCGCGCGCATCTGATCCGACGATTCAAACGCGAGTTCCGCCCACGCCGCCTCCATCTCTTTCCAGTCGTCTGGGAGAAACGGCGCCTGCGCCTCGGCATAAACGCCTGCGTCCGGCCGATACTCGTTATAGAGGTGCACGACGCCGTGTATGAAGAGCTCTTCGCTGCGCGTATGGGATGGCGGCAGAAAGATATAGCCGACGTCGGCGCTCGGCGCCGGGTAGATGCTGCCAGCTTCGCCGCCTGCTCCTGAGAGCCCTGCAGTCACGATGACCGTATAGGTTCGCGGGGTCCCGTGCTCGTCTGCAAAGAGCGCCCCGACGCGTTCGAATGCATTCCGTACCATACGCTCGTACTCAGCTCGGCGTTCAGGAGTGTCGCGGACGGGCGTACGCAGTACAACGGTATAGGCACTTTTTGAAAAAGAGAGTGTCGTAGATGAAAACGCATCAGACACCAGCATGCCGCCGCCGCCATGCGAGAATACCGCCCAGCCCGGCCCTGTTTGTGCTGCATCGACCGCCTCCCATCCCGGCGGGATGCACCGGCGACGGTCATCCGTCGCGAAACTTTTGAATATCGCGCTGTCGTAGAAGCGGTATCCGTGAGAGCCAGGCTCGGGCATTATGGGCCCTACCGGGGTGCAGCCGCTGAGGAGAAAGACGACGGATACTGCGGCGACGCCACAGACTCCGATAAGCAGCGCCGTTCTCATCCTTTCGAGTATACGCTCTCCTTATCCCCACGCCCCTTCTCTGTGCTTCATAGATGAACGCTGCTTAGGGATAGAATGATGATAATTTCCATGCACTTCACTGTATCGCCTATGCGTAGCATTGCCGCACTTCTCGGGCTCTTTGTGCTTCCTGCGTATGCGTTCGCGGCGTTTACTGGTGCTCCGAACGAGCCCTTCCTGCCGCAACCTGGGACGGAACACGTCGAAGCCGTCGACCCGTCGCTTACGTCCTGTTTCAATTACTATCGGTTCGGTTCGACGCCCGTCGTCATCCAGAGCCAGCTCTCTACCGTCGCGCAGGGCGCGCAGATTGGGTTTACGGGAACAATCGAGAATCAGAACGACTATCCGATCTCGCAGGCTGCCATGTATGCAAAAGTGCTGTTCTATCCGAACCCTGCACAGAAGGATTCCTTCGGACCGGAAGTGGTTGACTTCTACAAGGTCGCGGATGGACTGACGTTGCCAGCGCATTCTTCGAAACCGCTCGCATTCTCATGGACCGCTCCTCTTGATGCCGATCTTGGCGCGTATGAGCTTGCAACGTATGTGGTCTCCCACGATCGCTTCAACATGTCCGGCCTCACCTTTACGACCGACATCGTAGGCGGCACGGCAAACTTTCAGATCGTCGGGAGCGAGACCGGCACCACGCATATCGATATCCATGCAACGCTCGTGGGTCCGCAAGTCCTTCATGGTGCGGCATTTGCGCCGAAGGTCGAAGTTCCGCAGAGCGGTCTTCCGGTCACGGTGCATCTCACGAATACCTCAAGCGTGAATGCGTCAGGAACGCTTACCTGGAAACTCTACTCATGGGACACCCTCCAGAAAGCGAATCTCATCGATTCGAAGCAAGTTCCGGCGAACGTTCCGGCAGGGAACGATGTCGCATTCTCATACACGGCGGCCGATTCGGCTCACACGGTGTATGAGCTCCTCGTCGAGTACGCCCCGAACCAGGAGGGCATGGCGCATTCGTTCCAGTCGATACGGTTCATCAATACCGCACTCAATACTCCGCGCATCAATTTCGTCGGCGCCGCAGGATATCCGGGCAGCGAGGGCGATACGGCATTCGCTTGCTTCCATAGCACGGGAACGGCGAACGCGGAGAACGTCCGTGTCGAGCTCACCGCTTCCTCAAACAGCCTCATCGACCTCGTACTCGGCCGCAGCACGCTTGCAACGAAGACCTATGAAGGACGCGCGCCGGGGAATATCTACGCGGTAACCGCACCCCTGTCCCGCGGTTCGGACGCTTTCACCGTGAGCGCGAAAGTGTACCAGGATGGGAAACTCATCGACCAGGTGTCTGTCCCGTACACCTGTGCGGAGTCGTCTCGAGGCTGCCCGATCCCGTACGCGGCGATCACCGGCGGCATCCTTGTCCTTATCCTTATCGGCGGGTCCCTGTTCCTCTATCTGCGCCGCAAGAAGACAGCTATTACCGCACCGACCTTATGATCACCCGTCTCTTCCGCACCCGTGCCGCTCGTGTGAGTGCCGTCGCGCTCCTTCTTCTCTGTGCCTTCGCTGTAGGGCATCATGCGTACGCGCTTCGTGTCGACCGCATCGAAGCTAGCCTTGAGGGCGGCGGCGGCGGCTTCAGCGGCGGAAGCTATACGAATACCGCCCAGGTTCCGGAAATAACGCCGGGTTCGACAGCCACAGAAATCAACACAACAGTGCAGTCGGCAACTCCAAGTGGTCTCTCTACCTATCAATATTCCCTGCAGCTCACCGGCACCCTCTGGTACGCATGGAACCGCTGGGCATCCGGCTGCGGGGCGACGACCGGCTGCCTTCCCTCAAGCGATACCTCGACCCAGGGCTGGGTCTCCGGTCTCTCGAACCCGAACGTAACCATCGGTTACGACATCGGCGTCGTGAATCCTTCCACCGGAGCGGCCTATCCTGAGAACTCAAACATCCCAGTCGGCACGCAGGTGAAGCTCGTGTTCGGCCCGTATGTCTCAAATAACCTCTTCTGGTACGGCACTGGCTACTCGATGGATTCCCCGTATGGCGAATGGAGAACCGGCGCGACCGCGCCTGCTCGCGTGGGGAACCGCGTCACCTGTGAATCGAAGGATTACACCGTGAAGTACGATCTTCCGGGCTACGGTCTCACGTTCGACGTATATATCCCGCTTGTCGTGAACCCGCCGGCGCGCAGCGTAAGCGTCATCCCGTCAAATCTTACGTGCGGCTCGCTCACGAGTAACGGAGACGGCTCATCCTCGATGCTCTGCACGGTGAACGCTGCAGGCCCTATCGTCCCGCGGTTCCATTTCGACGCGACCTACGGCAAGTTCTATTACCGCTATTACGACTATCGCTCAAGCTACGTTGCCGGCTGCTACGGTAATAACATTGCGATGACCGATACGTTCGGGAACGTGTCGGGGCCGTCCTACAACACGAACACGAGTATACCCGCGGCGTATCAGCTCCAGGTCCCTGCGCTCGATATCGATTATCACTTGAATGCCGTCGCCGCGGGCAGCGCGCCCGCAACCCCGAGCCTCACCTGTACCTCAAGCGGCACGCCAGGCCAGTCTCTTACCTTTACGGTCTCTTCGACGGACCCTGACGCGGATACGCTCCGCTACGGCTTCGACTGGACGAATGCAGGCAGTGTGAACGAATGGGCCCCCGCAACCGGCTATGTTTCAAGCGGCAGTACAGAGAACGTCACGCACGCGTGGGGTTCTGCGGGAACCTATACCGTGAAAGTCCTTGCGGAGGATCTTGGCGGGAACAGAAGCGCGTGGACTTCCTGTCCGGTCACCATAGCGACGGCGCCGGTGACGCTGTCCTGCACCGCATCTCCGAATCCAGTCGCACCGAATCAGGCAGCGACATTCACTGCAAACGTGTCAGGCGGTTCGGGGAACTTCTCCTATTCTTGGAGCGACGGCGGGACCGTTTTCGGTACGAACTCGACCGCAAGCAGGTCGTTCGCCACGAACGGCACGAAGACCATCACGCTCTCGGTGACCGATAACGGTCCGGCGCCGACCGCATCGTTGTCTGCCTCAGCATCGACCATCACGAACGGGAATTCAACCTCGCTTATCTGGTCGTCGACCGACGCGACCTCCTGCACCGGCACGAACTTCTCGACCGGC
This sequence comes from uncultured Candidatus Saccharibacteria bacterium, assembly GCA_964563365.1. Classification (GTDB taxonomy): domain Bacteria; phylum Patescibacteriota; class Minisyncoccia; order Phycocordibacterales; family Phycocordibacteraceae; genus C7867-001. Next base: position 7,328 of record CAZLVR010000017.1, read on the forward strand.
GGCGCAACCTCTGGCTCGGCAACCGTGTCACCGTCCTCGACGACCACCTACACGCTCTCCTGCACCGGCTCCGGCGGAACGACAAGCAGCACGAAGACCATCACCGTGAACCCGGCGCCGTCTCCGACCGCATCTCTCTCCGCGTCCCCAACTTCAGTCGGTGCGGGCGGAGCCTCGACCCTCACATGGTCATCCGCAAACGCAAGCTCCTGCACTGGAACGGGCTTTGCGACCGGGAACGCAACGTCCGGTACGGCAACCGTGAACCCGCTCTCAACGACGGCCTATAGCGTGTCTTGTTCCGGCGCGGGCGGTTCCGCAAACGCCTCTGCGACAGTGACGGTCGTCCCGGCAGCGACCGCGTCCCTCTCGGCGTCACCCGCCTCGGTCACCTCTGGCGTTTCGTCGACGCTTACGTGGTCATCCGCAAACGCAAGCTCCTGCACTGGAACGGGCTTTGCGACCGGGAACGCGACGTCCGGTTCGGTCGCGGTCACTCCGTCTGCAACGACTGCGTATAGCGTGACCTGCTCGGGTTCCGGCGGTTCCGGATCTGCTAGTGCGACCGTCACGGTGACTTCCGGCGGCGGCGGTGGTGGCGGGGGAGGCGGCAGCTGCTTCTCAGCAGATACGCTCGTTACGATGGCTGACGGCACGGAGAAGCCCATCCGCGACATCCGGACCGGCGATCTGGTCCTCGGTGCCGATCCCGCGACCGGCGCGCTCGTAGTGAACAAGGTGATGGCAACGCTCATCCATGCTGGCCGCACGTATACGACGCTTCGCATAAACGGCTCGCTGACGGTCACGCCGGAGCATGAAATCAAGATAGTCCGCGACGGCGCATCCTTCTGGACGGACGCAGGCAGCATACTCGCCGGTGACGCCCTCATAGACCGAGACGGCGCACTCATCCCTGTCACGTCCGTAGAAGAGGGTCCAGCGCTGCCGGCCGTCTACAACCTTACGACCTTCCCCTCGCATACGTACTACGCCGGAGGCATCGTCGTCCATAACGTGAAGAATCAGGTTGACGCAAACTCGAACTAATCGCCTATGAATCACTCATCGCAGACGAGCTCTCGGATAGATACGGCGAAAGCGCGCGGGCTCCTCGTTCTTATTGGTCTCATTACGCTCGGCGGCCTCGCCTATGTGAACGGAGCGCCTGGCCAGGGGCAGGGGAATGCAGCAACCGCTACCTATACGACCACCTGTACGGTCACGGTTGCCAATCCGACGCCGACCGCGACGCTTACCAACAATGGGCCGCTGTATGCAACGACCGGCAAGAATGCGTCTGGCGTTGCTGGAGCGCTGACCTGGTCTTCGACAAACGCATCGTCCTGCACCGGTACGGGCTTTTCGACAGGCGGCGCGACCTCAGGCACTATCGCGACCGGCGTCCTTCCATCGAGCCAGAGCTATTCAGTCTCCTGTAACGGCGCGGTCGCGAATACGACCATTACCGTCATCACGCCGACCGCGACTATCTCGGCGAATCCGACCCGCGTGTCTGCCGGCGCGCACTCTGCACTTACCTGGACCACGTCGCTCTGTACGGACGTGACCGTCACTGGCACAAATGGCTTCTCCTCAACGCAACCCTCGGGAACGGACGTTGATTCCGGAGCGATCAGCACCCACGGCGACACCTTCACAGTCACCTGCGACGGCGGTTCTGCATCCGCGAACGTACAGGTCACCATCCCGCCGAAATTCGACGAGTTCTAGCGGCTTCCTATCGGAACAATGAGCGCTGTCGGCGTGTCCCACGGCGACTCGGCTATGATGCGTCCGCGAGGATCTACGGCATAGGCGGGAGAACCGTTTGCGGCGACCAGAAGATATTGCCGATTGTAGAGAGCCTGCATACGCGCGACTTGCTTGAGGCGCGCATGGAGGAGGCGCGATCCGTGGAACCATGAATTATTCGCGATGTTGATGAGCACATCCGTATGTTCATTGTGCGCAAGCGCGCTGTACAGGCGCGGAGAGAGAAGTTCCGAACACATGAGTGCGCCGACCCGCATCCCGTCAATAGCGGCAGATGAAAATGTAGTGCCACGAATAGCGCGTCCCGCTATGTAGCTTCCATAGCCATTCAAGTTTTGTTTCGGAACAACAGAAATCGCGGCACGTATGACTGGCGGCAAATATTCCCCGACCGGCACGAAGAACATCTTGTCTTGTGTTGCTATGACCCCATCCGCTCCAGTTTCATAGAGTAGTTCAGCGCGCTCGTTACCGTCGGCATCACGTACGACCGATGAACTAATGACGAGTGTGCTCGTCCCGAAGGCGACCGTGTATAGTTCTTTGCGAGCTGATGCGGGAAGGAACGGAACAAGGCCGAGTCCTTCGGGAACCGCAACAATATCCGGTTTAGCTAGTGCTGCCTTTGAGAAGAGAGCCAATACCGGACTAGGATCACGAAACGGTCCGGGCGGTGCTTCGGTGGCGAGAAGAACGACCGTACGTGTGGGGCCGGAAGGAAGCGACGGAAGGAAAAGATAGGAAACGGTAAGGCATAGGGCAGCTGCAAGCGCGCCTGTTTTCGTCCGAGAATTTCCTATTCCCATCGTCGCTTCGCTCAATGCTGCCCCCAAGAGCCCAAGAAACGCATTGAGGCCAATGGTTCCTGCTTGTGCAAGTGGAGCAAAGAACGCTACTTCCATAAGCGCATACCCCAGCGCACCGACCGAGAAATCGGGAAGGAGCGCCGATTCGGGCGCAAGGAACACAAGAGCGAAAGACCATAATCGAAGCTCCTCTGTTGCCACATAGGCAAGCGCTACGAGGAGAGGAGCGTACCATCGGTTTGGCATCAAGCGTACGAGGAGTGCGAGGAGGGTAAAGGGTAGTGCAAGAGAGAGGGCAGTAAGAGAGAGGACTGTCCAGACAAGAAAGTGCTCCAGTATTCCAGGAGGAACCGAAAGCCAGGAAAGCGGAATGGTGTCGAGGAACCACCAGACACCGCCATAGCTTGCCGGGAGACCAAAGAGAAGCCCAAGTAGTAGGGATTCTCCGGTGCTTTTGGAATGTTTCGCAACGAAAAAAAAGAGCGAAACGCCGAGAATTACGCTCAGAGAGGCTGAAGAAAGCACGAGGGAGAGGCCAGCGAGTATGCCTGCTCCAAGAGCAAGAAGAGTGCGTATGTATACATACTGCATAGCGCCAGTATACGTCTTTCTCTGCATGTATACTGAGAGATATATATGAAGACCCCTTTTATATCTTTTAGTTTCCTTTTTGCGCTTGCGTTCTTTCTGTACGCACCTTCCGCGCTTGCATGGAATTGTCTTGGCGGTAACGGTGGTGGCTGTGGTGGACCGGGGGAGCTGGATTTTACGCCCCAGCTTAGTATTACCGCCACGCCGCAATCCATAACGGAGGGGCAATCAACCTATGTATCATGGACGGGTACGTGGGTTACGGACTGTTCTGCGAACTTCACTTATACGAACAGCTGGGGAAACGGCACTGGTCTTGTCGGCGGCTATACTACTGATTATCCATCCCAGGCACGCACCTACACCGTTACCTGTACCGGTAACGATAATACTGGCAGTAACCCGCACCCCATCTCTGCGAGCGTAACGGTAACTGTTACGCCCGCAACCGGGATAGAACTTAGTGCAGGTGCCATCTCTCCAACGACGGTAACCGGCGGTGTCCCAAGCCTGATTTCTGCATCGATTTCAAATCTCGGAACGGTGGGGACATCTGGAGGGTTCACCAATCTTTTCCAGTATTCGAACGCAGATGCCGGTGCTCTTCCTGCCTATGATATCGGAACCTATGTTCGGCCCGGACCGCTTGCCGCATCTTCAAACTTCTCCGCAACCCTCTCCTATACGTTCCCGGCCGTTACAAGTCCGTCATACTTGTATGTACGAGCCTGTGCGGACAAGAGTTCTGGCACCAATACCGGTACGGTCGCCGAGACCAACGAGGCGAATAACTGCGGGCCCTGGACCTATATCACTATCGTGCCTGCCGTGAATCAGTGCACGGACGGTACCGACAACGATGCTGACGGACGCACCGATGCATCTGATCCTGCGTGTCAGACCTGCTCGGGAACCTGTACAGAATCGAGCGATCCGTCCGTCTCGTGTACCCCATCACCCTCCACGATCTCGGCGGTGCCGACGACGGTTGTGTATACCCCCACGGTGATGAATGGTTCAGGCAGCTATACGTACGCATGGTCGCCCTCCGCGCCAGATACCACTTGTACGGGTTCGAATCCCGCATCCTGTACGATCCGGACACCCGGGAATCACGCGATGGCCGTTACAGCGACGGGCGCAGGCGGTTCGTTCTCGGGGTCCTGCACTGTCGCGGCATCCTGTACCGCCGATTCGCTCTCAATCACGGCGAATCCGGCACGAGTAAAGAATGCTTCCGCGGTCTCGACCATCACCTGGAGCGCAGCGTCATCGTGCGCTTGTACGGTCACGGGCCCGGGCATTTCTCCTCAGACAGGCGTATCGGGGAGCGTCCAGGCGACCGGGATCACGCATCAGAATACATATACCCTTGCCTGCGGTGGCCATACGAAGACTGTGATCGTGAACTCAGTGCCGACGTTCGACGAATTCTAGGCGGGTTGAAGGGGCCGGGGAGGGGTGGTATAGTTTGTCCCACTATGAAAACCGACATCCACCCGGACACCTACCGGACCGTCGCCTTTGTCGACCTCGCCTCGGGCGAGACCTTCCTCATTGGCTCGACCATCCGCACAACCGAGACCGTCACGGTAGACGGGAAGGAGTACCCGAAGGCGGTCGTCGAGATCTCCTCGGCCTCCCATCCGTTCTACACGGGCGCGGATCGCACCCTCGACAAGACCGGTCGCGTCGAGAAATTCCGCCAGCGCGCGGCAAAAAAGAAATAACCGGCGATCTGCTTTGTTGCGGGACCCGTCCGTCCCCCTCACCGTACTTCTAGTACGG